>NZ_AKWZ02000010.1:1014000-1352000 GCF_000306235.2 Leptospira fainei serovar Hurstbridge str. BUT 6 | reverse complement strand
GACAATACGGATGATTGGAAAGATTTGATACTTCCCTAAGTGGAAACTTATCTAACGCTTTCGGACGGCAATCATTGCAATATCGTCCGAAAGTTGCGAAATTCCAAGTTTTCCCAATTCTTGTTTCGTATAGACTTCCAAATCCCCGACGATAACTTTGATCAACTCTTCCGGTCTTTTTTCTCCGTTTGAGAATAACAATTTTGCTAAGCGTTCACGCCCGTACATCGAGCCTTCCGGGTTCCTTGCTTCGTCCAAGCCGTCGGTATATTCAAAAAATATATCTCCCGAATCCAATGTTAAAACTCTTCTTTCGATCGTAGTTTCAAAAAATGAATTCTCATCCATACCGATCGGCAATCCGCCGGCGGGAAGTTCGTGGAGTTTTCTTTCGGACGCGTCGTAAAATAAGGGTTTAACGTGCCCCGCGGATATATATTCCACCTTAGAAGTCGTCGAATCGAAAAAACCCAAAAAGAAAGTAACGAAAATATGATCAGGGGTGTCGTCATATAACTGCGAGTTCATTTCGAGAAGTATTTTCTTCAAATCACGCTCTCCTCGTCGAAGAATGGAGCGAATTTGTGCCCGAAACAGAGCCATGACTATTGCAGGACCGACTCCGTGATTCGAAACGTCGCCGATACAAAACGCTATTTTATTCTGACCAAGCTCAATAAAATCGTAATAGTCTCCGCCTACGCCGGCCATTGCCTTATAGAATGCGCCGAATTCCACGTAATCGTTCAAACTAGTCGGTAATTTCTCCGGCAAAAGACGTTTCTGGATTTCTTCCCCCGCAAGAAGCTCGCCTCTCATTTCCTCTCGTTCTTCCAGACCGTGAACCATATCGTTAAGCGATTCGCTTAATATTCCGATCTCATCGTATCCGGCCGGTGGAAATTCGACTTTCAAATTTCCTTCACCGATTTCCTCCGCTTTCCGGCTAATGATTCGAATTCGTCTGACTACGAACCATGCCAGTCCGTACGCTAACAAGATCGCTATTCCTCCGATAATGGCGGTATAACGAATGAGCTCATCCCGATTATCCCGAATTTGCCTTGCCCCTTCCGTCCTATCTATTAATATTAGATTATATCCTAATAAATTCTTTCTTAATAAATCGTAAACAAGGCCCTTCCCCGTAATTTCCTTAGAGTCGACCAATGGAGCGGAATCCAAGGCCCACATAACCTCTTCCGCTTCACTTCGACTCCTTATTAAAACCCCGGAATCCGCTAAGGAGGCTTTATTTCTAGACGCATTCGGCAATTCGGTCTCCGAACTTCCCGCCAAAATCCATTCCCGCAGCAGTTTCCATTTTGCACGAACGTTCTTGCGTTCTTCCGGATCCTTATAATATCTCCGGATCGCCGCGGAACCCGCTTTAAACGGAAGAAACGTAAAATCATCCAGAGCGGCCTCCCGCAATCCGTAGAAAGCGTCTTCCGAACGATGATCTTCGTCAAGGCTCCAATCATCCTTACTTGATTCCAAACGAATTAGAGAATCTCTAACTTCCTCGGCCTGAGCTTCCAATTGTCGAATGTTCTCCTGAATTTCCTCAGGCGATTCTCTGACTTCCCCTTGCTTTAAGGGAAGTTTCAGCATCTTCTGCCATTCTAAGATTTCCTTTGCCGTAGTAGCGGTTTTCTCCTCAAGGGATTTCTTTTCTTCTCTCCATCTTTTATGGGCCTTTTGAAATGTCGTTACGTACGGCTGAAGCTCTTCCAACTTGCTTTCCCTTTTTTTCAAAAGTTTTCGATAACTAGCTGTGAGAGTTCGGAATTCCGAATCGGCGGCCGGTTTTGCCTTCCCGTCTTTACGCAGTTCGGTGATGCGAGTTTTTAGTTTCTGCGCGACTTCGGAAAATTCCGCAGAAAGTTTCCGGTCTTCTTCGAGATAGTCGCGCCATTGACTCGCATGGCTTGCGACTTCCTCTGCAAGAGTTCGGGAGCGCTCGGCCGTATTAGGATTTCGGAATACCGGACGGAATACCACCTCGTATTGCCGTCCACCTACTTCGTATGTTTCGGGTTCCGATTTATTTCGAATCGTTTCCAAGACGTCGGCCTCTCCGAATAATGAGGAACGGCTTTCTTCGAATTCAGGTAAAGTTAAAAGTTTTTTAGCCGTGCCGGACGATTGTAAAAATAGCAATCCGGTATCCAGAGTTTGTTTGCCGACTCGATCGTAAGCTAGGATGCGAATTTTATCGGGCAGCAACCCCAGGGAGGAAATTCCGTCTTTGTAGGATCCTCGAAAAAAGTTCTGCAATGCTTTAGCTAAACTAGTTTCTCCAGCCGCCGCTTTTTTTTCCGACTCGGGGATGGATCGTTCCGAAGCTTTGCGATCCTTCTCCAGTTTTTCCTTATCCGATGAGAATGCTTTCTTCTTCTTGGGATCTAAATCAGGCTTTAATAATTCAAGCTCGATATTCTTGATCTCATCTTCGATCTCCTCAATTCGCGATCGAGAACTTTCCGCCGAGAGTCTTGCAAGGGCAGTTTTCTCGGCAATAGAGCGGATTTTATCGTAAACAGGAGCATCGATCGGCGCCCCGTTTTCTTTTCGTAATTCATTACGAACATTCGCTTCGAATTCCTTAATTTCCTTCTCGGATAAATATCTCGTGAAATAAGTATCGACCGATCGATATACGTTTCCTCGTTTTACGTTCAATCCGATGGACTGTCCGAATGATTTGAGCGCTCCTAAAAAGCCCGCCTCCTTTTGAACGACGGTTCTCTTGAATTTACTGAGTTCCTTTTTCTTTTCTTTAACGCGAATCTTGAATTCCTCTATTAGAATCATACTCCGACTCAGATTCTCGAGATCCAAAACGACCGTATTCACGTATTCTAATGGGGCTTTTAGCTCCGAGCTTAACTTCTCTTCGAGGGCTTTTTTTTGCTGAGAGTAATGAATTGCGGAAGTGAAAGCTAGTATCGAAATTACTAAAACGGCCGTGAAAAAAGAAAGCTTTGCTCTAATTCCCGGCAATATCTTTCTTAAAATCTTATTCTTAATCATTCCTTTCTCTCGTATGAATTAGGGTAAGTCTGTTTCGAGACGGATTCTTTAGGCGTTGGTATCTAACGGCCATGATTTTTTTGATGGAACGTAGACCGAACCCGCCGTCTGCTCCGCTTTTATAGAGTTCTTTCCAAGATTCGCTTTTCATTTTTGTTGGATCGAAGAAAATGCCTTCATCGGTGACCGAAAATCGCCAACTACCCTTATTCTTTCTCATTCTCAATTCGATCGTAGATTTTTTTTCTTCCGGAAATCCGTGCTCGATAACGTTCGTAACGGCCTCGTCCAAACAAAATACGATGCGTCCTTTTATCAGGTCGGAACAATCTTCGCCTAAAAAAGAGCGTACTTCATTCCTGACTTTGGCCAGTTCGTCAAAGTCGTTGCGGAATAGATAAATCTTTTCCTTATCAGGATTCATTCTCGATTCTTATACGATCGAGAGAGCTTCTTCTAAATTCGGGAATATTCTAACTTTCTTGGTAAAGTACATCAACTCCATCGTATCTTTCACTTCTTTCTTAAGGCTACAAAATACGATTTCGCCGGATTTTTCCTTTAGAAATTTCTGAATCGAATTCAATACGCCTATTCCGGCGGAAGCGATATACGTAAGAGCCGTACAGTCGCAGACGATGGTCTTAACTCCGTTCCCGACTGCGGATTCCAATTTCAACTTGAGATCGGGAGCCGTCTTGGCGTCGATTTCTCCAGTTACTTTAAGAATGAGTCGGCTTCCCTCTAGTTTTTCGTTAAAAGTCAAATTTGCCATTTTAGATACCTTTCTTTAAATCCTTCATCAAATCCTTGGTCTGAATAATGGAATATAGCTTACGTTCTAGAGTATCTATTTCGTAATAATATTTTATATTCGGATCCCCTTCGAATGTGTGAGCGTACTTGCGGATGCCTTGTATCGCTTTTTTTGCATTTCCTTCCAAAATTCCTTTCGTGATGGAATAATAGAGTTCGATCGCAATTGAATCCATTAAATTTTGTTTAAATCCCTTTTCTCTTTTATCGAGAGCTTCCAGCAGATTTTCCACTTCAGGCTGACTATACACTTCCGAGTCGCTATAGTTGATTATATATCTGGATAGTAATCTTTTACAACGCGCAAGATTATTCGCTTTTGTGGCCGCTAGTATCTGCTGGTATAAAGTATGGATTTCAGTTTCAAGATAAACCTTTTGTCTGGTACCGTCCAGTTTGACCGGTTCAAAGGCGGACTTCAACTCTTCTTGAGAGAAATTGCGAATCGAATCCTCGAATAATTTTTCGTTATTGTTTCTAGTCAGTTGAGCGAATTCGTTCAAAGGTTTTTCAAGCAAACCTACAAATTCCAGGGCCTCGCTTGAAATTGCGATTTTCGGATCGTCCTGAATTTTCTCTAGGAAGAAAATGCACGAGTCCCCTAGTGCCGAAAGGTTTTCGACCAAGGCTTGGGAAACCAATCTCTTACAATGATGAGGAATCGTATGAAGATACGCCGGGTCGCGGGAATCCTCTTGAATTTTATCGATCAATTTACTGGAAGCGAGCGATGAGACGGATTTCTCCCTTTCCCAACCCGCATAAGCAAGAGGTTCAAATAGATATTTTTTAAAATTTTTTCTGCCGGATAAAGCAAGCAATCGAATTGTTTTTACGAGCTCTTGCGCGAGATCAGGAGGAATTGAAATTCTTTTTTCTGACATCTGAAAATGGATCTTGTTGGATCGACTCGACTCCGAATTTAGAAGATTTTGGAACCTCGTTCCTTGAAAATCTTCCGTATGGATGGCAAAATTTCCTCGAAATGAAGAAAACGCATAGCAAATTCCGAAATCGACCTATGACGGAGAAATCGGTATTTCGGGACATATTTAGAGGGAAAAAAAGGGTTCGAACGCGTTCGAACCCGGCAGGAACAAATCGAAATCTATAAACGTTTGCAACGTTCTCCGTCAGGAAGATGCGGATGATAGATATGTTTGATGGGCCTTTCCATACAAGCCATACATTCGCGTACTTTATGCTCTTCCTTTAACGTTGAACATTGTGCGGCAGTTTCTCTCGGTTGCGCAAAAATTGAAGCGATACCTATCAGGCACGACGAAATTCCGATAGCTAATAATATTAATTTAATTTTCACAGCGCTCTCCTGGTGTGTTAAACGTGAGAGTCATATCCAATCGAAAAGAGAATGGCAAGTAAAAAAGGTAATATTCTTTCGGAGAAAAATTTCAATTTCGCAAAAACGTAGATGTTATACGTAATTATCTCGATAAGATAATCGGCAAATCGGAAATTTAGGCAGACTCGATACTGATTTTGGTCACGTCCGCGAGTCCTTTCACGTCATCTACGATATTTAAAACGTCAAAACCGTGCGGCACCGCGATAGTAAGTTTGATCTGCGCACTTTTAGAAAGGAAATCCTGCATAAAGGACTCGGAAACCAATTTAAGATTATTTTTGGCTAACAGATCTCGAAATCCTTTTCGATGAAACTTCTTTTGTTTTAAGTCCAAAACCAAAACTTTATATTCGTATTTTCCGAAATACTTCGATTCGACCAAATCGAACACGATAAGTATCACCAGAGTAACCCCAGTCGTTAAGAGAGAGGCAAAATATAGACCTGCCCCGACTAAAAGTCCGATCGAAGAAACAACCCAAATAGAAGCTGCCGTATTCAATCCTTTGATATTCATTCCGGATTTAATAATCGCACCGGCACAAAGAAATCCCACTCCTGAAACGACCTGCGCGGCGATACGAGTCGGATCGGCCATTTCTCCCGAATAGTAGGACGGAACGAAAATGGATAGAAGCATCAAAATCGTCGAACCGAGCCCGATTAAGATATGAGTTCTAAATCCGGCCCCGTGATTTTTTTGCTCCCGGTTCCAACCGATAAGGCCTGCAAAAAGGATAATCAAGAAAATCCGCACAGTAACGGTAAAGGCGTCGATATGTTTCGAATCGAATAAGTTTAAAAAATCCTGCATTCCATCCCCTTAGCGTTTAATTTTTACAGCATTCTAGTCCGGTTAAAAGCTTTTAATGAAGTTCAAAAGGAAAAATTCTCGACTCCCTTAAGGTTTTAATCGAAAGACTGAAGAGGCTAAATTACTATCCTTACATATGACCCCGGACATTCGAATTTTATCCCATTCCAAAGGCTTACCCTCTTTACTTAGCAAAATACCGCCGGCTTCCTCTACGGCGATCGCTCCGGCCGCGAAGTCCCAGACTTTGGCTCCATTAAAGTTTAAAAAAAGATCGGTCTTTCCGAGCAAGAGTTCGCGAAATCCGGCTCCGGTAGCTGCGAGAGATCTGGACGCCAGGGAATTTTTTACGACGTTCGCGATCCATGCAAAATCCTCATTCGTAAGAGTATTATTGATCTCTAAAGAAACCACGCTGTGAGATAAATCCGACGCCTCGAGAAAAGCGACCTTACGGCCGTCTACTGTTGTTCCTTTTCCTCTTTCGGAAAGAACGATCGAGCCTGTAGCGGGAAAATAAATACATCCCGCAACCGGCTTCCCCGCTTCAACATAGGCCATAATCACGCTAAATTCCGAGATTCCCCGAGAAAACAGAGTCGTTCCGTCTAGCTCGTCGCACACTAAATATGAAGCCGGTAAAGGTTCCGAATTTTCCTGTTCTTCTAAAACGATCGGAATTCCGGAAAACTCCCGATGCAACGATTCCAGCAAAATTTCATGAGAAGCGAGGTCGGCATTCGTCAGAACCTGCATGGGGTCCTTTAAACTGTATTCCGATTTTCCGTCGAAATATTTAAGAATTTGGTCTCCCGCCTCCCTGCTGATCGACTCGAAGGAGAGAAGTAGATCGGAACGAATCGACATTCAGATCAGGGACTGTCTGTCGTCGGAGTTCCACCTTCTTCACCGGAAGGCGCCGGTTGCTTTTGCGGATTCGATGCAGGATCTTCGTCGTCCAGGATCGAAGGACGTTTACGTTTTTTGGATGCTTTCGGGAGGGAAATACTTCTGATCTTAATATAGGATCCGAATACCCAGCCGGATACAGTCTCGGTAAATGCATCTTTGAATTTAGTATTTACTAATACTTTGTAATAGTAATTTTCGATTCTTTGACCATTGATGTCCAGTATGTAACGTTTCGGACTTCTTTGCAGGACTTTACCCACTTCTCCGCCGTCCAGGTCTCTAAGCTTTTGCGAGCCCACAAACGGATCTTTAAGTAGAGGCACTTTTTCCGAATTAACTGTCATGAATTTGCCGAAAGCTTTTAACTTATACAGTCGAATACCGATTTCCTTAGAGATTACCTCGGAATCCGGAAAATTATTCAAAATTCGTAATAGAGCAAAAACTGCGAAGGAATTTTTTTGAGACGTAAGAGTATCCAAAATTTGCGCTCTAAGATTTCCCTTATCTCGAAACGCATCCTCTAAGATATGCATAGACGTCCGAGTTTTGTGGCGACCCAACGCTTCGACAGCCGCCTTCTGAAATTCCTCGTCGGGCGAATTAAGATAATCGATAAAAATCCGAATGTCTTCCGGCGCTTGATAATATCCCAAACCGAGAATGGAAGCTTTAACTATGTCCTTATCCTCGGATGTAATACCTTTGCGAAGCAGTACTTCTCTGGCGCTAGGATCCGCCGTTTTTCCCATTCCTCGAAAACTAGAAATTCGAATTTCCTTATCACTGGACTTTGCGCCCGCATAAAAATATTCCAGCGAGGCGCGAGCGCCTATATCGGCTAAACCGAAATAGGCGGCCTGTCTAACTGCCTCCCCGTCGTGATCGATCATTTTGTGCAAAGTCTTTACGCCGGACTTCGAACCCAATCGACCGAGCGCAAATGCCGCAGCGGCTCTTACTCTTGGAATCGGGTAGGTTAATCCGTAGCGGCTCAGCTTCGTAATATTATGATTAGCCTCGGCTTGAAAGACGGATAGAAGTCCGCGCTTAAACTGTTCATTATACTTTTTAATTTCCTTTGCGTCTTGCAGCGATTCCGGATTTGCCGGAGCAGAAGGATCGTCGGGATTTTGTGCAGGGTCCGCGCTATTCCCGCCTTCCTGCGATCCCGGATTAGAAGAATCGGAATTCGGGGACGGGGGGGAACCTGCGGTATTTTGAGCAAAGGCTGATTCGCTTCCGAGGACACACAGCGCTCCAAGGATAAGAAGAGCAACGAAAATACGGAAATTAGTGCGCATCTGCATTTTAAATAAAAAAGAGGACATCGGTTCCAGGAAACAATCCCCTCCTCAAGCCTCTATTCTTTTTTTTCGACCGATCACGAGTCGGCAATGACCTTTTTTTCCACTTAATGCATAAGTACGCTCGGCGTTCCTTATTTTTACAGAATAATTTCTTTCCTGCATTAAAAAACCGACCTGATTTTTGTCGGCCGTTTGTAGTCTAAATAATCTAGAATAGTTAGATTTGGAACTGCTTGACGAACGTTTTGAAAGCTGTTAATCTATTGCTAAAAGGAGTCCTTTTATTAGTAAGCTCAGCGGTAACCTTTCCGGACTTAAGTCCAATCAAGTGCAACGTCTGAAGAAACTTTCAGAAAGAAGAATCCGGGAAAATGTAATCATCACCCCGGAAGTTTCCAGAACTCTCACCGAACTTTCCCACGAAATCGGCCGTCAGGTCGGGATATTAATCGATAGAACAGGATATGTTACCAACGTAATCGTCGGCTCAGATAGCTCGATCGATATCCCGTGGCTGGATCGAATTCGGACGTCGGACGCAAGATTGCGAGGCTTACGACTCGTGCACACTCATCTAAAGGACGAGCCCTTAAACCAGGAAGATTTAACTGACTTAGCTTTACTTCGGCTGGATTATATTACCGCAATTACTGTCGCCGAAAGCGGTCTTCCCAAAGTGTATTATTCTGCTTACGTAAATCCCGAAGATGAAGAAGGCGAGCCTTGGACGATCCTGCCGCGAAAGAATCCGGGCCAATTGGAAGAAGGGATACTCGAAGAGATTCTAGATATAGAAACTCGAATGGCTCGGTATAGGCGCAATTTCAAAGGGGCACAAAAAGAAAATCGGGCTTTTTTAGTCGGCGTTTATCCCGAACACAAAAGAGGTCGAACTCCGAGTCAGTCGATAGACGAATTAAAAGAGCTCTGTAGAACGGCGGGAGTTCATGTGGTCGATTCGTTCATTCAAAGAAAAAACCGGCTCGATCCCGCGACGGTTTTGGGAAAAGGAAAGTTAGAGGAGATCGTTCTGAAAGCGATCCAAAAACAAGTCGAACTACTCGTGTTCGATTTGGAATTAACTCCTTCCCAAGCGAAAAAAATTTCCGATTATGCCGACTTAAAAGTAATCGATAGAACTCAGCTCATCCTGGATATTTTTGCAAGAAATGCCAAAAGCCGCGACGGTAAGCTGCAAGTCGAATTGGCTCAATTAAAGTATCTTAAAGGGCGACTAACGGAACTTGACGACAATATGTCGAGGCTAACCGGAGGGATCGGAGGAAGAGGTCCGGGGGAAACAAAACTCGAAATCGGTAAACGTAGAGTGGAAGAAAGAATTTCCCGTCTGGAGCAGGAATTAAAATCCCTGAAGAAAAGAAGGGAAATTGCGCGACGTAGGCGTAAGAAAAACGAGATCCCGGTTTGCGGAATCGTCGGATATACGAATGCCGGCAAATCCACTCTTTTGAACATGCTTACGAATTCGGAAGTATTATCCGAAGACAAACTTTTCGCAACCTTGGATCCGACTTCGAGACGACTTAGATTTCCGGAAGAAAGAGAAATCATTATTTCGGATACTGTTGGATTTATCCATGATCTTCCTCCCGAACTGTCCAATGCGTTCAAGGCGACTCTGGAGGAGCTAGGGGATTCGGATTTACTACTGCATGTCGTGGATATATCCAACCCGGAGCATCATCTGCATATGGAAGCAGTGGAATCGATTCTGGAGGATTTGGGGCTGGCAGAAATTCCCAGAATCCTAGTTTATAATAAGATCGATAGTTTGCCTGAAGAAGCCAGGACCGAACTGATACGAGAAGCGGACATCGATACGGTCTACGTGTCGGCGTTCAAGAAAATCGGGTTGGACCTTTTGATGCGCAGAATCGAAGAACGCATCTATTCGGAAGCCGCGGCTAAATTGCGAGAACAAAAACTACTCAATCGATTCAATGAGCAATTCGAGGAAGAAGAGCGGGAAGATGAGCCGATCCCGATTCCTTAAAAAGAGCCTTACCTCCAATTAATTTGCGTAGCTGATTTCTTTATCGGACAGGATTGCTTTTTTGCATCTTTCTGAACAAAGATCGATGAAACTTTTTCCTCTATCTGGAACTTAAGTTCCAGACGAAGTCCTGTTTTTCTGAGAAACAAAGAACGGAGAAAAATATGCTTCAATTTCTATACGATCGATCGACCAAACGGAACACTATTATCGCGTTTATCGCTACCGTCCTCATAATGCTAGTTATGAACGGAATCGCCACAGCATTTTACAATTCTACCGGTGGATACGGAATTTTGGATATGGCCGGAGGAGCCAACCTGACCGACTCCCGTTCGCCTATCTTGTCCGAATCCGAAACAAACGATCTCCTAAAACATTACGGCGAACAAGGAATTCGGGCTCATAAGATGATACTAATAGGGGATTTGGTATTGCCGACTTCACTTACGATCAGTTTTTGCTTTTTAATCGGCTTACTTTATAGAATTAGGACAAACGAAATTTCCGCACCTAAAGCTATGTATATTCCATTGGCATATCTTGCATTTGATTCACTTGAGAATCTTGTGATATGCAGAATTCTATTCTCATATCCCGAACCTGCGGGAAATTTAGCTTTTCCGTTGAATCTGTTACGTACGGCAAAGTTCGTCGCAAGCGGAGTAATGGTTGTAATTAGTATATTTTATTTTCTGAAACTGTTAAGCGAAAAACCCTGAGAAAACGGGCGGTTACTCCGTAAAGCTGTGCAGCCGATGCGGATTATGCAAAGGCCGTCTTAGCTTCTTCCAATGTATGGTAGATCGCGACTTTTTTAGGTAATTCCATTAAACGAATTACATTTTCTAAAAAATGATTTAGACCGCCGATAACGATTTTGCCGTTATGCTGGTCCACAGTTTTAATTAACGTAAGAAGAGTCGCAACACCCACGCTGTTGATATATTCTAGGGCGGAGAGATCCAAAATAATCTCGAAAACGCCCTCGTCAAAAACGAAGTTTATCTTACGCGAAATTTCAAAAGCGTTTGAATTTGTCACCTTTCCGTTCATCGTTACGACGAGAACTTCCCTCTCTTTTACGGGAGTACGTTTTGTTTCTATAAACAGCCCTTCGAATTCCGTTCTTGCCATTTCTTCCTGATCCGTGCTATAACAGCAGTTTGCCATCTTTAAGGGAGGCTTGGACTTCCTCACTTCCCTTGATGTTTTTTAGCTTTGATTCCACCAGAGCAATCCCATGGGTTAGAATCCGTATCCACCCCTTTCCGTCGATTTCTCCCTCAAACTCGAGGTAAATTCTTCGGTGGTCTTCCTTTCTGCGAAAAGTGACCGTCCCCCCTTGGCACAAGTTTTCCCAATAAGAAACTTGTGCTCCGAAGGTGATTAGACGAGAAATTCCGTCGATATCCAAAAATAAATCCAAATGTTCATCCCCGTAACCTCCGTGAAGAGAGATAGTGAACGGGAATTCGTCCATGAATTACAATTTGTCCTCCAAACGGATGGCAATCGAAGGCTCCAAAATCACATCCAGTGAATCGATTCTTCCGAGAGATGCCAAAATCGAAGCTTCAACGCAAGGATGCGTGACGACAACAACTTCGGCCGGTTCCTGGTCGGACTCGTTTTGACGTACTGAAGATATCGAAACTCCGTTTATCCCAAGAACTTTAGCAATTTCAGCCAAAACGCCCGGTTGATCAACTGAATTAAATCGTAAATAATATCTAGCTTCCGTCTGATTTGCTTCGGAAATTGTAGCCCGATGAAACCGATTTCGCTCCAGCGGTAGGTTTTTTTTGCGACGAGAAGCATAATATACCAAATCTGCGATCACTGCCGACGCCGTCGGAAGAGCACCCGCCCCTTTTCCGATTAAAAGTCCCGATCCCGCATAGGCGGTTTTATAATATACTGCATTCGTTTCGTTCATCACGCTTGCAAAGGCATGCTGGACCGGAATCATCACCGGCTGAACTCGAGCTTCAATCTTACCGTCCAACTTACGAACCAAACCCAATAATTTAATTCTATAACCTAGATCGGAAGCAAACTGAATGTCCAATCGCGTAATCTTTGTTATCCCCTCGGTCGTTATGCTCTGTAAAGGAATTTTCTCCCCGAATGCAAGAGAACCTAATATGCTGATTTTATGCGCCGTATCGATTCCCTCGACGTCGAAAGACGGATCCGCTTCCGCAAATCCTTTCTCTTGAGCCAAACGTAGCGCAGCCGCGTAGTCCAAATTCTCCTTTTCCATCTTAGAAAGAATGAAATTGGTCGTGCCGTTTAAAATTCCGTACAATCCAAGAAATCGATCTCCTGCCAAACAATTACGGATCGCTCTGATGACCGGTATTGCACCGCCAACTGCGGCTTCGTAACCGATTTCGGTATGATTTTCTTCCGCAATCTTAAATAATGAATCCCCTTTTTCGGAAAGCAAAGCCTTGTTTGCCGTAATGACGGTTTGTTTAGCCTGTAAGGAGCGGACAACGATCTCTTCAGATGCAGTCGTGCCGCCGATTAATTCCAGAATCATATCGATTTCAGGATTCCCTGCGACCTTTGAAATATCGTCGGTGAGAATCGTATTCGGAAATTCCTTAAGAATCGGAAGAACTTTATCCGGAGTCCGAGTGCATACAGAATGAAGTACGATTGATAATCCGAAATCCTTTTCGATTCGATGGGTTTCCTCCCGAAGAATCTTTAAAACACCCGAACCTACAGTTCCAGCACCGATCATGCCGATATGAATCGTTTCCATTCTTGGACAATCCTTTCCTTTATGAGGATTCGTTCGACCTTTTTCCGAAACGGTTTGGAGCCTTTCCGAATAGGAGAGAGGTTTTTTCTTTACGAAATGCGGTCCTCGTGGTAGAGATTCTTTTTTACGGCGGCTTTCGGAACCCGTCGGAAGCGGCGGCTCCTCTTCGATAGTCTATTACTCGAAGGAACGCCTGAAACTCGAAAGATAAAGGATACCTCCTCAATGGCGAATCGTCGCAAGCCTCCACGTAAATCCTCTCACCAAAAAAAACAGGATTCTCCTCATAAACCAGGCGGAAATAGGGGGCACCAAACCGGCAACCAGACGAAACGCAGACCGGATCAAGGAAAGCCCAGCAACAGACAGCAACAGACTGTCGCAAATAAGATCAGCCAAACAATGAAAGAACTTCCAGCGGCAAAAGAACCTCGCCACTCGTCTTTCTTAGTAAAGTTGACCGGATTTGCAGCCATTTCGCTTATTCTTTTCTTTGGTTATTTCATTCTAATGGAGTATCTGGATAAAACTCCGGTATACGGCAAGCATGGGTGGGATGACGTCGCAGGACAACCGGCCACTTGGGAAGAAGCGGTGGAATATTGTTCAGGAAGAAGAAAGCGCCTCCCGGACAAAGAAGAGCTAAAGACATTCTCCAAACGAGCGGATAAGAAACTTAAATCATTAGGATATTTTTGGTCCACCACTCCGGAAGGAGACAAAGGTAATTTCCAAATCGTGAATCTAAATTCGGGCGAATCGAATTCCAGCCCAACCACCGCAAAATTCGCCGCAATTTGCGTGAAATAAGACTTTCCTTGGTTTAGGCGGAATCCTAACATCGGGACGACAAACTCCTCCGATCGGACCGGCAATCGTTCGGGGGATCGGAACATATCCGGGAGAATGGAATGACGGTCCTCACCTTCGCTAGTGTGTGCTATCTCACGGGATTCATAGTCTCGGGGCTTTGCGCGTTTTTTTTACTCTCACCCAAAGAAAAATTGGAGTCCACAGTCCATCTGGGTTGGGTCTTTTTATATTTCGCCCTAATGCAACTCGCCTTTTTGGTGGGGACTTCCTTCTTTTATCCTATTTCTTTTCTCCATCGCTGGATTTCCATTCCAAGCGCAATTTTAGCCTGCACACATCTTCTCGCGTACTTCTACTTCTTAAATCCTCAAAGCTCCCATAAATCAGGGAGAAGTTTACTGACCGGAGGCTTTCTCTTGGCCTTGGGTTCTTTAATTTTGCACGTATTAAGAACGGTTCCCTTTCCTCCCAGTTATGATTTCTCCGGAAACGTCTTTGACGTAATTCGACTCGGCGATGAAAGAATTTTAGCCTGGATTTTATCCTCCTATTTAGGAGCCGCACTGATTTTAGGAGCAGTGCGAGCCTTTCAAGCGCCGAGAGCCGACATAAAATTAATGGCCGTCTCACTATGGGTTCCATTTCTTCTCTTGTTCGGAACCACGTTACTATTTCATACGAAGGAAATAGCCATACCGATCGATCGTGCAATGGCCCTATCTTTCTGGAATCCGCTCTTTCTTACCGCGTTATTCATCGCTTGGCTCGTCCATTTAAGAGCGTCGGGAGAAGCTTTCAGCGTTCGAAACCCGTTAATATTGGGAATCATATTGCTCCTCCTCTTCGTTTTTCAGGGAAGCAGCTGGCTATTTCTACAGCCCGGACTGGATTCGCTTAGAGAAACGGTAAGCGAACGGCAAAAAGCAGAAGACCTTTCTCCTAAATCCTACACATTTACGGTTCAAGAAGCGAGCGGTTTTAACTCCGGAGTTTCGGGGGGCTTGGATCCATCCTTATTCACGGAGACAAAGCGGGATTTGATCCTTTCGTTCATTTGGGAAAATCCGCAATTACTCATGCACGAATTTCCGGCCTATTCCGAAGCGGGAAAAAATTGGATCGGGAACCCGGAGTATTCCGAAAAATTAATCGGTCTTTCGAAAGATTTGGAGAAGATTCGGAAAAAAATCAAAAACCTTCCTGAAAAAGAACTCAAAGAGGAAGCGATAGCAATATTAAATCCCGACGGAAGAGACGCGACTCTTGCCCAATACTTGAAAGTTCTTTCTGGCATCGTAAAAAACTCCCCGGCCGAAGGCGAATCGTTAAGAGAACTGATACTAGACCAATCGCGAGAGCTTGTTCCCGATGGAGAACCCAGATTTCGAAAAATTCCCGGAACAGAGGAAAAATATTATTATTCTCTAATCCAAAAATCTCCGGGCAAAACGCAAGCAAAAGAAACAGGAATACCGTATAAGGATTATCTCGCGTTCGAAACAAAACTTTTGGCCAAGCCTTTGCTCGCCTTTCTGCTCTGTCTCTTTCTGTTCGGAATCGGAATCCATGCATTTCTCTCATTTATCATATTCCATCCTTTGGAAAGATTATATTCCGGACTGGAACTCGCGACGGAAGGGGATTTAGAACGGGAACTTCGTGCGGAGGCCTGGGATGAGATCGGAAGTCTTGCAGACCAGTTCAATCGAATGATCCAATCGATTCGCTCCGCAGCTGCGAACGAAACTGGAATTTCCGGTCATCACTCCGTATTCAAAGACAGCTCTTGGAAAGAGACTTTACAAAGAATTAAACTAGCCCATTCACCGAAAGAATTGGGACAGATTCTTACGGAATTAGAAAGCTTACCTTCCTCGGATCCGAACAGATCCAAACTTATTTTGAAAGCAGCATTGAAAGCGAAGGATTATCAACGCGCCTATTTGGCTGCCGAAGCGATCCGTGCTTTAGGAACGAACGATCCGGAAGTTATTTTTTTAACTTCCTATTGCTTAAAGAAACTCGGAAATCGGAAAGAGGCAATCCGCCTGGCGGAGAAAGTCCGTTCGGAGAATCCGAGGCATTCTCAAAATCGCCTGCATCTTGCCGAATTATATTTCTTAGAAGGGCGCTTAGCCGAAGCCCAAGACATAGCCGTGGAAATTCAAACAGACGAAGGAGTTTCTCCCACGCTCACAAAACTCCTGAATGCGATAGAAAAAAAAGGGAGCTGAATCCAATCTGGATTAATGAAAGGGATCATTCGCCGAATATCGGGCCAATTTCAAACTTCAACCGGATCCTTTAAGGGCGTTCTGGAAATGGATCCGGATACCGGACTTATTTCCGCAATTCATTATGGCTCGATCCTGCAAACCCAAGAGGAAGGCGATTTGCTCTTCGATCCGGATCAGTCCGTGATCTTTGCCGGATTCGGGGACATTCATGTTCATGCTCGGGAAGATGAAACAAAAAAGCATACTTACAAAGAGGATTTTCAATCCGCAGGCTTGGCCGCGATCAACGGGGGCGTAATACATATTGCCGATATGCCCAATAACCCGCTCCCTCCGGTTAACGATGATATCTATCGGAGAAAGCAGGAATTAGCGGATCGATCTCCGGTTCGGATCACCCTCTATGCCGGAATCGGGCCAAAAACCAAACCTTTAACATTACATGTTCCTTATAAAGCGTTCATGGGCCCATCTGTCGGTGAATTATTCTTTCACTCAAACGAGCAGTTGGAAGATACGATAAAGCATTATGAAGGACAAAATGTTAGCTTTCATTGCGAAGATCCCGAGATTTTGGAAAAAAGTCAAGGTGAACTCCTGCATGAAGATCGAAGACCGCCTGAAGCCGAAACTTTGGCAACGGATTTTGCTCTTTACTTAATCGAAAAATACGGACTTAAAGGAAAGCTCTGTCATTATTCCACAGGTGAAGGATTACAAAGAATAATTAACGCTAAGCGACGCGGAGTTTCGGTAACTTGCGAAGTGACTCCGACCCATCTCTATTTCGATCGAACGATGCTCACGGATGAAAATCGGCATTGGTTTCAAATGAATCCACCCTTGCGCGGGCCCGAAGATAGAACGATGCTACTGCAAGGTATCCGAGACGGGTGGATCGACTATCTAGCTACGGACCATGCGCCCCATTCAATCGAGGAAAAAAAAAGGGGAACGTCCGGAATCTCTCAACTAGACACCTATGCACTCTTCGTTACATGGCTGTATCGCTCCGGAGAAATTTCACTGGAAAAAATCGCCGCAATTTGTTCGGAGAATCCGGGAGAATTCGTTAACGAATTCTTACCGAAAGAATACGGTAAGGGCTTTGGAAAATTAGAACTCGGATACTGCGCCAGTTTTACAGTCCTCAATTTTCATCAGCCGACTACATTCCGAAAAGAGGATATCAAAAGCAAAAGCGGATGGTCTCCATTCGAAAATGTTACGTTTCCAGGAAGCATTCTCGCCGTCATCCATCGAGGACGTAGAGTTAAATAAATAGGTTAGGACTTTCGCTTAAATCCTCGGCAATTGACAAAGATGTTCTCCGGCATTCGGAATACGGCCAAAATTTGGAGTTTGAGAATCTTGATTTCTGCATCGAAGAAAATACTAATCGATATTCTTCGGTCGGTTTCGGCAAAAAATCTTTTCGCATTCTTTCGCCGAATCCGTAATCCGACTTTTAGATCATGTCTAAACAACAGAGCTTTGTTTGGAGCGAAATGAATAAATGGAAACTCACTTAAAGGAAGAAATCGCATTAGTAACCGGATACACTGCGGGAATCGGATTGGCAATCGCCGTACAATTATTAAACGAAGGTGCGATCGTTTTCATAAATGGAAGAACAAAGAAGCGCGCGGATGACGCCCTAACATCGATACGGAAAATTCTGCCGAATGCAAAGGTAGACGGCAACGCTTTACTAGCGGATGGTGAGTGGTGAAATCGGCATTTTAATGCTTAAATTAAGCGTCTTAGATCAATCTCCGATTCGAAAGGGCGGCACTGCAAAACAAGCAGTTCGCGAGACCGTCGAGCTAATACGATTAGTGGACCGTTTAGGTTATCATCGTTTTTGGGTATCAGAACATCATAATATACTAGGGTTGGCCGGTTCAAGCCCGGAAGTATTAATCGCACATCTAGCGGGCGAAACGAATAGAATTCGAGTCGGTTCCGGAGGAGTTATGCTTCCGAACCATAGTTCTCTTAAAGTCGCGGAAAATTTTAGAATGTTGGAAACCCTTTTTCCCGGAAGAATCGATTTGGGGGTAGGGAGAGCGCCTGGCGGAGATAGACTAACTGCTGCTATTCTGAATCCTGGAAACAGTTTCGTTCAAAACGATTTCGTGCAGCAACTGATAGATTTAAAACATTTCCTTACGGACACTGTCGAACCCGATTCCATACAAGAGAAAGTAAAAGCAATTCCAATCGCAGAAACTGTACCCGAGTTATGGATTTTAACATCTAGCGGAGAAAGCGGACTCTTAGCCGCTCATTTTGGTATGGCATTGTCCTTCGCTCACTTCATTAATCCGAACGGCGGGCCGCAGGCGATGCGTGCCTACCGAGAAAGATTTCAGCAGTCGGAGGCTTTACGACGACCGCAAGGAAGCGTGGGAGTTTTCGTGCTTTGCGCGGAAACCGAAGAAAAAGCGAACGAACTTCGCGCAGTGATGGATCGGCAACTACTCAATATCGAGAAGGGAATCAGCGAAGGAATCGTTTCTTACGATGAAATAAAATCCCGAAGATATACGGATGCCGAAGAATATCGTATCGCCTATAACCGAGGGCGTATGGTAACCGGGACACCGGTTCAAGTTAAAGCAAGACTCTTGGATTTAGCTAAAGAATACCAGGTCGACGAAATCGTAGTTACGACGATTACCCATGATTTCAAAGACCGTTTGCGATCCTACGAACTTTTAGCCGATGCATTTCAGTTAAACGTGACGTAACGGAGAGAACTTAAAAAAAAAAGGAATATCACGGCCGCCCCCACTTCAATCTATAAAGAAGAGAGGTCGGCACGTTTTCGACAATTATATCCGGGATCTAGGCTTCCGGGTTTTCCAACACGAGTGCGATTCCTTGTCCGCCCCCGATGCAAAGGGAAGCCACGCCGAATTTTGCTTTGCGACGTCTCAACTCATAAGCAAGAGTGATCGTAACGCGCGCCCCGCTAGCTCCCAACGGATGACCGATAGCGACCGCACCGCCGTTGACGTTAGTAATATCCGGATTCAATCCGAGTTCTTTTTGAACGGCAAGGTATTGAGCTGCAAAGGCCTCGTTTACTTCGACTAAACTCATATCGGAAAGCTTTAATCCCGCTTTTTTTAACGCGGCAGGAATCGCGATAGCAGGTCCGATACCCATTTTAGCCGGATCGCAACCTGCGTGTCCGTATCCGCGAATGATGGCCAACGGTTTCCTGCCGATTTTCTTGGCGTAGGAAGCCGAAGCGATGATTGTCGCAGAGGCGCCATCGTTTAATCCTGAAGCGTTTCCTGCAGTAACGGTTCCACCGTCTCTAAATGCGGGCTTTAGACCGCCAAGTTTCTCTATTGATGCGGCGCCCTTGATGAATTCATCCTTTTCCAGAGTGACCGGCTTTTTCCCGCCAACGGTAATAGATACGATCTCTTCTTTCAGTCGACCTTCCAACGTCGCCTTCTCCGCCCTCAATTGGGAAATTCCCGCCCACTCGTCTTGTTCCTTGCGACTGATCTTGTACTGGTCTGCAAGATTTTCCGCAGTTGCCCCCATAATCAATCCGACATACTGATCCGTTAAGCCTTGTTCGAGAGTATCTTCAAACTCCGAAGATCCGTACCGCACACCCCAGCGGGCATTACGAACAACGTAAGGTGCATTACTCATAGATTCGGAGCCGCCTGCAAGCACCGCGTCGGCGTCGCCAAGATAGATTTTCTTAGCCGCTTGAATAATCGCCTCCATTCCGGAACCGCAAAGACGATTTAAAGTAAGAGCGGGAACGCTTAGAGGCAATCCGGTTTTCAATCCGATATGCCGTGCCAGATAAATGGCTTCTTTTCCCGTAGGTATCACGTTTCCGAAAATCGATTCGGCGATGTCTTCGGGATTTATTTTAGTTCTTTCTAAAAGAGTCTTTGAAACATGAACTCCCAAGTCCACTGCGCTGAGATCCTTTAAGGTTCCGCCAAAATTGCCGAAAGGAGTCCTTATACCGTCTAAAATAACCGCTTCTTCCATTTACTTCGTTCCTCTAATAAATATTATATTTCTATGATTCTTCAACTTAGTTTTTTTGCGACGGGAAAAACCAAATCAAACGGATTGATTCCAACTCCTGTCTTGAACCCGCCTGCATTCAAAAAATTCGGGAATAGGTTTTCATCCACCCAGAAACTTTCCAATCGAGCAAACTTACCTTTCCCCCTTCCGGCAAAAGCAGTATTCAGGTATTCGCCGTCGTTCGCTTTTTGCAAGAGGGAGATGTCGAAGAGGGATGTGCTCACCGGAAAATTAAACCCCAAAGTTTTAATCATCGCTCTCAGGAAAATTTTTCCATCTCGAGAAATCTCGATTTTTGTAACGGATCCGGTTTTTTGCCATACGAAATCCGCTTGTTCTTTCGGAATCGCCCAATTACGGAATCCTTCTTCCACGGATTCCCGACTAGATACGAAAATTCGGGTGATTCTCTTATACGTTCGATCTTTGTATTCAAAATTCCCGGGAATGTAAAGGATCTCGTAATAAGGCCCTACATTCGAAGATTCGTAATTTACGAACATAAGTGATCCGAGACCGCCACGGTAATTCTCGCGATCTTCCTGGTCGAAAAAGCCCATATCTAAGTTGTACGATCGATTCGCCAGCAACGGAAAGATAAACCCTTCTCCATTCAGATTCCAAGGTGCAGGAAAATGTTTTTTATTCGGTACTGCTTTAACTACTGCCTTTTTGACTTGGGAGGCCACATTACCGACTTTTGAGCGCTTGGAAGAGGTTTCGGATGCCTTCTTTTTAGGTTTTGTCAGGCTCTTTTCCTTTATTTTCATCCGGTTAATCCGTTTCTTTTTTATGAACCCATCCTCCGAAAAACCCCGAATTTGGAAAGGAAACTCTTGAATGTTCTGCCCATTTTCAGGATAACTGGAATAGGACAGAACATTATCGGAGGACAATAGTTCTCTAGACTCTGTCCGGAAGGCAGTCCATGACCCTAGTAGCTACTCGCCCGAAACGGCGCACCAGAAACAGCCTTAATAAGCAGACCATCGTACAAGCTGCGATGGAAATTCTTACCGAAGATGGGATCGACGGATTATCCATGCGAAGAATCGCTGAGAAATTAGATTGCAGCGTTGCGAGTCCTTACTCACATTTTAAAAGCCAGCAGGATATCATTAAGATCTTGATCTCGCAAGGTGAAGCTCAGCTTACGGAGACTTTGCGAGAAGCAAAATTACAGGGTAAAAACGCGTACGAAAAATTAACTCGAATTGCGCGTACTTACTATGAATTTTCGGGAAACAACCAAGAGCTTCACAAAGTGATGTTTAATACCGTTCACGGTCACATGCATCGCAAAGCATTTCCAAAATTACCCACGAGTTATCGGGTATTTCTTGAAACGATCCGAGAGGGTTGTCGCTCCGGTGAATTTATCATCACGGAAGAAGAATATCCTTCACTTGCTCGAACGATGTATTCCTGGATGTACGGTATTATCGTTTTGGATATGACCGGCATGCTTAAGAAGCGCGGAATGGGCGACCCGTTGGATGAAGGATTTTTGTTTTTCCGCAAAATTCTTTTAGGCGACGAGCTGTAATCCGTCCAAAAAATCTGGACGATTTTAAAGTTCTTTTGGATCTTATTTTAGATCTCTAAAATATCTGTTCAGAAAAAACTTAAATGAAAAAGAAAGTATTTCTATTCGCTTCCATCGTATTGCTAATGGCGCTCGCCGCAGCCCCATATCTTAGATCCGTAGAAACCCAAGAATTAACTCCGGAAATCAGAAGTAAGGTCGAAGGAAAGTTCGTGCGCCTCTCCAAGGGACTCACTCATTATGAGATTTCCGGGCCTGAAAAAGGTCGACTAGTCGTGTTAGTGCACGGATTTTCTGTTCCTTATTTTATCTGGGATTCCACTACAAATGCGCTAGTAAAAGCCGGTTTTAAAGTGCTTAGATTCGATTTGTACGGGAGAGGTTATTCGGATCGACCGGAAACGATCTACGATATTCAACTTTTTCAAGCGCAGTTGGAGGAACTTCTAACCGCTTTAAAAGTTTCCGAGACTTTCGATATAATCGGTCTTTCTATGGGCGGTCCGATCAGTGCGAGCTTTGTGAGTAAAAATTCCGAACGAATCGGAAAGGTTGTACTCATTGACCCCTTCTCCGAAAAGGCAAAAATTTTCCCGTTAAACCTTCGTGGAATCGGTGAATACTTATCCACATCGATTCTCATTCCTGCCATGCCCAAACGCTTAGCAGGAGAGTTTTTCGATCCTGAAAAAATCCCGAACGGCTGGAATGAGAAGTATCAGGAACAAATGAAATTCAAAGGTTTCGGATCCGCAATCCTATCCTCGCTTAGACATCTTCTTTCCCACGATCCAAAACCGATTTATGAAAATTTGGCAAATACCGAAAAACCCATATTATTAATCTGGGGAGAAGAAGATCGAACGACTCCTCTTGCTACCGGTTCCTACGTGAAGGAACTAATAAAGCCCTCATTCTTGTTGGTATCTAAGTCCGGTCATCTTCCGCATATCGAGCATCCGGAAATCGTTTTTCCAGCATTGATAAACTTTCTTTCAAGGTAAGAAATACATTGCTTCTCTCCCGGCAGAGACGCATTTTAAATTTGAATTTTGGGAAACGTCATCCTTCAGCTTAATACTTGGCTAAGGAAGAATCTACGTCGTCGGAATATCTAAGAACCCCGCCTTCCAAATTAAAAACCTTAGTATATCCTACGGATTTCAAAAATGCGCAAGCGCTTCCGGATCTTCCGCCCGATCGGCAATAAACGATGATATCCTTCCCGGATTGTTTCCACGGCTCTAACTCCGCTATATGCGCAGGAAGATCGGATACAGGTATTAATAAATCGGTTCCTTCTATCAGACAAATTTCCTGCTCGTTCGGATTACGGACATCCAAAAGATAAAAATCATCGCCTCCGGATTTGCGAGCATCCAGTCTAGTTTTCAGCTCTTTTGGACTCATTGTATTCGCTCCTAAATTCGAAAAAGTTTATACGATTGCGGAAAGTTCTTCCAGTTCCAATTGTAAACTTTCCCATTGTTCGGTTAAACGGCCGATTTCAAGTTTCGTTTGATTATAATTGTCTAATTCCAATTGGTAACTGCGATTTTTGTAAAATTGAGGATCCGCCAATAATTCCTCTGAATTAGATTTATTTTTTTCTAATAGCGCTATTTTCGATTCGATTTGTTCGATTTCTTTCTGAATTTTTTTAACTCGATTTTTATCCGCGTTTCTCTGTGAGCGGGTCTTATCCTTCGATTCGTTCGATAGCGAAGATTCTTGAGGTTTGTTTATACCGCCCTCCGACTGCAAATCCTCAGGCGGAAATCTAAGATAATCGGCAAAGCTGGTATTCAGATCCCGGATTTTACCGCCGGATACGGAAATAGTACGGTTGCAGAGATCCTTTAAAAATTCGGGATCGTGGGAAATCACGAGCACGGCACCTGGATATGCCTGCAACGCTCTTTTCAAGTTATCTCTGACAACCAAATCCAAATGGTTCGTAGGTTCGTCCAAAAATAGACAATTAGAGCCGAACTTGACGAGCAAGGCCAATCTCAATCGACTTTGCTCCCCGCCGGAAAGTAAACCGACTTTCTTATATACTCGATCATCCGAAAACGAAAAATACCCTAATAGACTTCTGGCCTCTACTTCGGACATATCCGGGTAGACGGCAAGGACGGTTTCCAAAAGCGATTTATCCGGATTCAAATCTTCGTGGTGATTTTGGGAAAAATATCCGATCTTGGTCTTCGGGCCGAAGGTTATAAAACCCTTAGTTAATTTATGAATTCCTAATATACATCTCAAAAAAGTGGATTTGCCGGCCCCATTCGGCCCGATAACTGCGATCTTATCCCCGGTTGATACGTGCAATTCGGCTCCTGCGAAGATATCGGGTTTTTTACCGTCGTAAGAAAAATCCGCATCCTCGACTCGAAACGCCATATTGCCGCACGGAATATAATTGAAAGTGTAATCCGTTTTTGAATTCCAAAAGGAATCTTCCGGGGCATCCACCTTATCCCTTTTTTCAAGCTTCTTAATAACGCTTTGAACTGCCCTTGCTTTAGTGGCTTTCGCGCGGAATCTTTCAACCCATTCCGTTCTCTTTTTCAGATAGGCTTCTTCTTTTTGAAATTGCACGCGAAGTTTTTCTAAAAGTTCGTTTTTATGCTCGAAGTACTCCTCTAAGGTCCCTTTAAATTCGAGGACACCCGAAGGATTTAACTCCGCGATCGTATCGGTGGTGGCATTCAAAAATTCAGGATCATGCGTAACCAAAACAAAAGATCGACTTGTGGTTCTCAGATATTCCGCCAGCCATTCTTTGGACGCATGGTCCAAATGATTTGTCGGCTCGTCCAAAAGAAGAAGGTTTCCGGGATTCAAAATCGCGATCGCTAATCCAAGTCTATGCTGATAACCGGGAGAAAATTCCCGCACCTTACGTTCCATCTGTTCGTTGGAAAAGCCCAGACCGCCTATGATTTTGCGGGCTTTTGCTTCCAACTCGTGAACGCCGTAGGTGAATGCGTATTCTTCCAGAGCGCTTTGCTCTTCCAATAGATTACTAAATTCAGGAGAATCATGATCTGCGCCGTCCATGAGCGTATGAATATCGCGGGAACGAGTTACATATTCGTTATAATGTTTATGGCGCGTTAATGCAGTCTCAATGACGGACACTTCGAAATCGAAATCCGGAATCTGTTGGAAGAGGGAGATTTCGGTATGCTTGGATCTACTTACGATTCCTTCTTCCGGAATGAGATCGCCTTCCGCCATTCGGAACAATGTGGATTTTCCGGAACCGTTCGGTCCGACAAGAGCGACCTTGGAACCGGGTTTAATATGCCATGAAAACTTATCAAAGAGGGTAGAGCTACCGAACCTGTGCTTGATATCTATAAACTGTAGCATGGTTCTTACTTAAGGCGGGTGGAGGAGAAGGCTTCCGCCATTTAGACGGAAGCCTTAGGTTCAAGACTAGTAGTGCTTACTTCTTTTTAGCGAGTAATTCTTCTTTTCTCGCTTTAAGATGCTGTACGTACTTGCTCGTTTCCCCATTCATCTTCTCGACGGCGTCCTTAAGAGCTTGGTCAAGCTCCTGAACGGACATCTTGTTGATCTTTTTGTTCTTTTTTTCGGCAGTCTCTTCAGACATAGGTACCTTCCGATGCGTTCGTAATACCAAAATTTTCAGAATAGGCCGCTTCGACAACCTCTTTTACTTTGAACAATCCGTCCCGGATTCGGTTGACTCCCGCAAAAATGGGTAGAATCCCTTTCTCGGCGCCCCGATACTCCCAGGAAGGCATGCTTTACTCATTCTTTGCTACCAAACCCGGAATCGGCCCTTTCCTAATCAGGATAGGATTGGCTATTTGTATCTTCCCTCACGGGGCCCAAAAGGCAGTGGGTTGGTTTGAAGGCTCCGGCTTCGAGGTAGCTATGGATTATTTTACCGATACGTTGGGCTTTCCTTATTTTATGGGCGTATTAGCGATTGTTTTCGAATTTACGGGTTCGATCTGCATCAGTGTCGGTTTTCTGACTCGTTTATGGGCCCTCGGAATCGGGATAACATTGAGTGTCGCCGGATTAACTCATATAGATCACGGTTTTTTTATGAATTGGTTCGGAGATAAAGGAGGCGAAGGATTCGAGTACCATATTCTCGCAGTTGCGATGGCTTTCTCCTTAGTCATAACCGGCGGAGGTTCTTATTCGATCGATCGGCCCGTTGCTCACCAACTGCTTTAATCGTTTTTTTAAACGACGAAATCCCTTTGACGATATTCATTTTAAACGTTAAAAGCCGTTAATACAAAAAACCCGGAAGCGTTTCCACATCCGGGTTTTAATCCGCTAAAGAACGGTGAAAAAATCTACATTAGTATCGAATCGTTTCAACCACGGCTTCGTCTAGTATGTAGGACCCTTTCAAGGTTTGAATAATCAGCTTACCTTTTTTCTGAGAAACGACGACTCCGCGGAGTTCACGTCCATCTTTCAAAATGATTTGCTCGATACTCTTATCATACATTTGGCTCAACTCCGCTTCGGTCTTAGCGGACTTGAGATTTCTTGTAGTCTCCATAACTTCTTTGTCTAGTGCGTTTAAGTTCTTACGCATTTCCGTGTATTCCGGAAGAGCTTTCTTACTGCGATCCGTATCTTCATAATAGGTGGCTTTCTCTACTGTGACGATCACTAGCCCGCCGACACTCAAGACTTTCTGAGCTTCATCGTTGATTAACGGCGTAACTTCGACAGCTCCATCCGCAACATATACCGAAGATTCCTCGGAACTTGCATCCACTTCAAACGATGTTCCGCGAACTGCCGCCACAACGGTTGGGGTATCGACGACAAAGTTTGCATTCTTCTTCTCTTTCTCGACCAAGCTTAAAATTCTACCTGATAAAAGGGAAAGTTTAACTTGAGAAGAATCCGTCTCACGCAATCCTTTTAACAATAACGTCGATTTCTCTTTAAGGCGAATGATACTAGAATCCGTAAGTCCAATGTCGACCGAACCTCCGGAACCTGTAACGATTCGATCCCCTTCGGTCAAAATATCGCCCAGATGAATCGGAGCTTCAACATCGCGAACAACTTTCGCATCACCTTTTACAAACACTACCGCGGCTTTCAGAATTGCTCCTTCTACCACCTGAGTTTGTGATTTGGAAAATTTGAAATATCCGCCTATACCAATACCTACTAAGAGAACTGCTGCCGCTGCGAACAAAAAGACGCGACGACTTGATTTGGGAAGTTCTGCTAAATTACTCTTATTTGAGGTTTCCACAACGACTGCCTCCACTTCAAAGCGGGGAGACTTTCCGATCCACGAAGGATCGAAGTCGGGGAGTTTAGAAACGGTACGAGTCCTTTTAAGGAGCTCGGCATAGGGTTCGAATTCGGGTGTCATCTTATTCATCCTATTTCTCCGTTTCTATCTTCAGGTTCCGGCTCTTCGAGCGTTTCTCCCGCTTTCAGTTGGACCAACAAACTGGAGTGAATTTCGTTGCTCGTTTTTTTGCGGTCATACACATTTCTGACGAAATTAATCATTCGTTCGAAGATTTAAAAAAGCGATTTCTCAATTTTTTAAGAAGGATTCCGGTTGAAATCCCCTCCGTTTTCCTTCCTGTAAAATCGCTTTTTCCGCTCTTTCCAGCAACCGGGAAACGCCGGATACCGAAAGCTCCAGAACCTGCGCGATTTCTTCCAACTTGCATCCTTGCGCATAACGAAGGTCTAACGCTGTCTTTTGGTCTTCCGGTAAAATTTCAAAAAGAATAGATAGCATTTTAGCCAGATCCTGAGCCGCGATATCATCCAAAACCTGGCCTTCCGGACCCTGAGTTTTTGAGCCGAAAAAGGTCCCAGCCTCCTCACCAACCAATGAAACGTTCTTTTGATAGTAAGATTTGCCGTGGTTAATCATGAGATTCCGGGCAATTCTAAAAAGAATCATCCGGGCGATCTGTTCTTCCGGAAGGACCTTACCGGAATAATGTTTAAAGAAGTTCAAAAACGTGTCTTGTAAAAGGTCGAGGGCGGTTGATTCATCCCTCACCGAACGCCGAATAAAGGAGAACAAATGATCCTTATTCTTATTGTATAATTTCTCGAAAAATAAGGTATCCGACACGGTAGAATGAAAGTTTTTTCCTGGTTCCGTTTTTTCAAGTAAATTAGGTTTTTTCTTGAAGAAAGATATTGCCAAGAAAATCTCGAACCGATGAATTTTAACCTTTCGGAAGGATTATTCCCAGGCAGTCCGGTTCGCTCTATGCCCCTGCGTTGGATTATTATATTCTTTCTTATCATTATTTCCTCCAACGCAATTTTCAGCGCCACTTTAACGCTTAAAAACGGGAAAGTTCTCCAAGGAAAAGTGGTAAACCAAACGCGTACCGACGTGCAGATGGAGGTCGGGGGTAAAGTTCTCACCATTCCTAAAACGGAAATACAAGAGCTTCGTCTAAAAGACGAACCAAAGCAAGAACCCAAAAAGGTAGAAACGCCGAAAACCATAGAGCAGGCACAGGTAAAAGAAGAGCCCATTCAACCTGGAAAACAGAGATGGTGGCAAAAGCCTCGCTGGAATTATCCGTTAAGCTCCGCAGTACTTCCAGGATGGGGTTTATGGAAAGCGGATAAGAAATGGCAAGGAGTAGTTACATTTGCAGCAGTACTCGGTCTTGCCTATTATAGCACGAAAACAAATAGCGAGTTTCATTCCGCCAAAGCCGCCTATCAAAACAAAGTATATGAATATTTAGTCATTTCGCAAAATGATTCAAGCTTAAATCAACCTTCCGCAACGTTGGTCCGAGTTTTAGTTGGCTCGGCGTATTCAGGCGGAGCATTTAATCACTATCGAGATGCGAGCACGCATTCCAACGATGCCCTTATTGCATTCGGGGTCGCTTACGGATTGCAGATTCTGTATTCGTATTATTTAGGCGTTCAAAAGGAAAAGCTATTGGCTGGAGATCCGAACCCGGAAGGAATTCGCTTCAGTGTCAGCCCGACGTATCGTCCTTTCGCGTTAGGCGGAAATACATTGGGCTGGAATTCAGAACTGGCTTATGCGTGGAAATTCTAAATCGAAGATCAGAATTTTTACTGAAATAATTTTTCCTAAATTAAAAAGCATAGATCCGCTTAAATCACATTCTTTTCGAATTCACTTTCGAATTGATCCTGCCGTTTCTTAGAGAAGACTTCGGAAAATTATCTCGAAGCTTTTCTATCTCGCCGACTCTCTACACTCGGTTTTCCAAAGCATAATCCCCGATTGATCGGAAGTTTTTGCCGATCGACATTCTTCGAAAGAATTATAAGTTCCTAATGTTACGTACTCTCGAGAAGAATAAAGCCATAAAATCCAAAGAGTGGAAATTAAATAAAAAATCCTCATAAATAAAACCTTCTTTCGGATAGGGTCTGTAAAACGTACGAGTGCCCCAGCGATCGATTTTATAAAAAATCAGCATCCATTAATAGTTCGAAATATTTACCGTTTCAGGGATATCTCGTTTAGCGTAATTAGATTATTAAAATGATTTGCGCTTTTCGATTAATTTTTATCGATCATGATCTCCAAACGATCGACCATGTTTTCCGATTAAATAACTCTCATTTAGCCGCGAGTCAAAAAGGAAGCATTTTTTAGAAATTATAGATTCATAATTTTTATAATGCAATTAAAAAATAAAATCCGCTTGAGGAATAAAGTCCCGTAAATGAAAAACATATTCTAATTTACGAAAAATTTTATAGCAACCCGCATTCATTCTAAAATTTGCATTCGTCTTATTTAATATTCGTCCGGAAAAATATCATTCAACTCTCAATCTTTATTTTTACATTTTCGATACGAGGAATTTTTACACATTCTATCATCACCCAAGGGATAACAAGATCGAATACTCCGTTTGCAATCCAATTAAATTTCGTATGACGGAGTTCCAACCCGAGCGTCCGTAGAAAATTGGAACATATTTCGGATTCTAATTTTTGCTCGAGACTTTGGATCTACCTAGTTTATTACGTCGAATCACTTTATATGACGGCAGCCGATCTTTTACAAAGCGTCACTCCGATAACCTATGAAAGGGGTTCCTATATTTTCCGAGAAGGGGACTTTCCGGACGGAAACATGTATTTTCTTTTTCAGGGTCAATTGAGAGTTTCAAAACGTCGCGAACAAGATCAGGAGAGACCCATTAAGGATCTTTCTCCCGGTGAATTCTTCGGCGAAATCTCCCTGATCTCCGGGAAACGAAGAACTATGTCGGTCCGAGTGATTTCGCCGACTGCCAAAGTCGGAATCTTGAATAAGTCCGTCTTCAGTAAGCTGGAACAAACCAGTCCCCAGTTTCTCCTTTTGCTACTCAAGAATACGATTGAAAAATTAAACCGAGCCGAAGCAAAACTTGAATCGCTTTACTCCGAGATACACCGGAAAAATGAAGAAGAACCTACCGAGAAAACGGCCTCACCGACTCCTGAACTTCCTAAGGAAGAAACTCAATCCGAACTTTCCGAGAAAGAGAAAAAGGCAATTCCCAATATAAACCCCGCTGCCAATGCGATCAACATGAAACCCGAAAAGGAAACCGTCGCATGAGCATAAACGTATTAGAATTTATTAATAATATTTCCGTTAAAACTTATATAGCCGGAGAAAGCGTATTCGAAGAGAAGGATACGTCCACTGGGATGATGTATTTTCTACTTCACGGAGAAGTAGAAATCCTGAAGACGTACGACGGAGAAGTAAGGGTAATTCGCAAGCTTAGTTCCGGTTCCTTCTTCGGAGAAATGGCTTTGATAAGCAAGATTCCGAGAGCCGCCGGTGCAAGAGTCGCTTCGGATAAAGCGAAGATCGGAAGTCTAGATCAGGATATGTTTCATAAAATCGGACAGACAAATCCTAAATTTTTTTCAATCTTGCTAAGCACTATGATTGAAAGATTGGTTTCCGTCGAGGAAGAGATTGGTAAATTAAGTTCTCTTTCTTCGATTAACCTGGAAGAAATAAAACCGAGAGCGGACGTTTGATCCCTCTCGGGGACGAATTTCTAAGCACTTTTTTTGCCCGAAGCTGACGCGAGAGCTTTTGATACCGCTTTCCGCTTTAAGTGGATTTCCAGTAGATAACTAAATAAAAAGCATCTAGACACTCCATGCCATCGCGATAAATTTCCGAGTCTTGTCCAATCGTTTCCATCAGGTCGAAAATTGATTCGATTCCAACCCGATCCGGAGTCATAGCGTTTTCGTTGATAGAGAAGCATAAACGAGCCAGGATTCAACTTATCACCTTTTTCCAAACCGGTCCCATAAATCGTAAGTAGTTCGTTTAAGCAACGTGCGAGCGCTCGCTCTCCCTGCCACCTTTTCCGAAAACGATCGTATAGTTCTTCCGAAATAAGAAGAGTGCAGTTTGGGAGCTCCCCGCGAGAAGACTTTGCCCGAAGCGAAACGACTTTCGAAATCGCTTTTTTGTTTCCGACGATTAATTTCAATTTCATAATCATATACATGGATCGGAATTCTTTCGCCGATCGCATTTTTCATCTTATTGGCGCTGGCTTTTTCGAAAAACGGGGCAGAATTTAAACAAATTCAAAACCTTTTTTATTTTTCATAGATACCGTTAAATCTAATGTAAGTAAAGAATCCGGAGGAAGTAGGATGGCAGAGGAAAAAAAACTGGAATTCGCGACTGTAGGAGGAGGTTGCTTCTGGTGTGTGGAAGCAGTATTTCAACTAGTGGATGGAGTGGAATCGATCGTTTCCGGTTATGCGGGAGGTTCGGATCCCTCGCCAAATTACAAGTCCGTATGCTCCGGGCTTACTGGACACGCGGAAGTAATTCGTATCGGTTTCGATCCGACAAAAATTTCGTTTTCCGATATACTAAACGTTTTTTGGGAAGCCCATGATCCGACTACGAGAAACCGCCAAGGAAATGACGAAGGTACTCAATATAGAAGCATCATTCTCTTTGAAACTCCGGAGCAGAAAAAAATCGCCGAAGAATCGAGAGAAAAGGCTCAGTCGACTTTCGAAGTTCCGATAGTTACCGAAATCGTAGCAATGGAAAAGTTTTTTCCCGCAGAAAACTACCATCAAAACTATTTTCGCACGAATTCCGATCAACCTTACTGTCATTACGTAATTCGGCCAAAAATTGAAAAATTTCTAAAGAAGAAAAAGTAAGCCGGAGAAAAAAGTATCTGTTAAACGAAATGATAAATGAATGTTTATACGAATTCGTTGGACGGACTTATAGGTAAGCGAACAAAGAAAGTCGTTCCCTCCGAAGAGGATTCGAAGCGAATTGAGCCGTCATGATTCTCGATAATACGCCGAACGATATCCAATCCTAAACCGGACCCTTCACCCTGAGATTTCGTAGTAAAGAAAGGTTCAAAAATGCGATCCGCGATAGAATCCGCAATCCCGGGACCTGTATCGGAAATTCTTACTTCAGCTTCGTAGTCGCCAATCCTATGAATTTCAAGTTTTAAAACGCCTTTAAAGTTCATAGCCTGAGCCGCGTTATAAATTAAATTTGTCCAAACATGAAGTAGATCATCCGGATAAGCTTGGATAGGCGGGATACCACTATAATCTTTTTTGATTTCGACGCCTGTCTTAAGTTGGTTGTGATAAATCGTTAAAACCGTATCCAAACTCTCGTAAAGATGCACTGCCGTCTTAATTCCTCCCGATCGGAAATGCGAAAAATTTTTAAGCGCATATACGATCTTTGAGGTTCGATCGACCGACATTTCGATTAAGCGACAACTTCTAGCGGCTTGAATTTCGTCCAACGCGTACATCAACAATTCCCTGGAATGTTTTCCGGTAAACAAACGAGGAAAATCCGATAGCGCGTTTTCTAACCCGGCTTCCACCAATTCTTCGGCGAGAGACCTAGCTCCTTCTATCCCTAATTCCTTTAAATTGCTTTCTAAAACCTTCGTTCTTTCGCGAGCTTCCTTCGGAGATAATAATTCCTGATTATAATGACCTTTACGGAGAAGAGAATATAAATCATCTCTAGCCTTTTCCTGTAAGCCTTGCAAAATCACAAATGCTTCTTCCATACGCTGCATCGATCGAGAAAAGTGGCTTCTGATCGTTTCGTTAGAAGCGCTGATCACGCCGATCGGATTATTAATTTCATGCGCAATCCCGGCAACCAATTGGCCTAAGGCGGCCATTTTTTCGGATAAGACCAACTGATTTTGCGTTCTTTTTAAATTTTGCAGCGTTACTTCTAGTTCTCTTTTCTGCTCTTCTATGAGCTGATTTTGTTCCGAAATCTCTCGGTTTAAAACTCTAAGGTCTTCCGCTTCCTTCCTTTCCGACGTATCCTGAACGACGTTGATCATGCTTTGCTCTCCGTCAATGATCACTAATCTCGTTGAGAATACGGAATGTATGATTCGCCCGTCCTTAGCTCGAAACAACGTCTCCGCATTTAAAAGAATTCCATCCCTTTTTATCGTTTCCGCAAACCCGATCCTATCGTCAGGATTAACCCAGAGTCGAATATCGAAGGCCGTTTTTCCCAGCACTTCCTCTCTAGTAAAACCGAACAGACGAGTAAATCCTTCGTTAATGTCGAAATATCTCCCGTCGGCAAATCGAGAAATCGAAATTGCATACGGGCTTAATTGAAATATTTTCGCAAAAAGTTCCTGGCTCGTCCTTAACTTTTCTTGGGAAAGGTATTTCTCCGTAATGTCCTGCCCAGTACCGAAACCGACAATCGAATCCCTAAATTTTCCCCTTACCTGAATGAACCTTCGGCTACCGTCAAAGCGAATAGCTTGATAAACGAAATCAACGGAGAACGTCGGATCGTTCTTATTAGCTAAACTTTCCTTCAAGATGTCGCGTAGCTTATTATGGTCTTCTTCGGCGACGTGCGATTCCAAAAACGAATCGAAAGCTAACGTCTTCGCCTCGTTAGCGTCTTCCTTTCCAAGAAGAATTAAATACTCTTTAGTCAAAGTTAACTCTAACGTTTCGGTATTAAACGTCCAGCCGCCGACTTTAGCATAAAGCTGAACTTCCGACAGTTCCTCTCTCATCTTACGGAATCCGATAAGGGCAAATCGCATAAGCACGGCCACCATGAAAAAACCGATCGATACTCCGAGAAGTATCGCTGTATCGGAAGTAGCTCGAAAGACCGGATGTATGATATTGTATTGACCCAGATAGATGCTCAATGAGCCCGCTACAATAGACAATACCGTATATGTCATTGCGGCAATATTCCCAAGAACTAAAGCCGAGAAGACGATCAAGACCATGCAAAAAGAAAACGCTATCGATTGAACTCCACCTTCTCGAAGTATTATGAAAAACAAAAGTAACCAATGAAGACCGACCAAAAAATGGGCCGCCGCCTTTAGTTTTCCTTTTTTTGCCAAAATATGGCTTACCAAGACTGCCAAGGGAATTAAATATACGGAAAGATAGGTGGGCTTCGGTCTTTCGGATAATAAAGGATGAAAAATCCGAAAGACAACCATTACGCCCAAGCATACATACATTAAACCGTATAGAAGCCTAACGGATGACTCTTTCTGAGCGTCGGAAAAAACCGGTGGTCTTAAAAATTCAAGTATTCTTCGTTTCATAATCAAAACGGGTTATTGGGCATTCTATATACCCGCCGCATAAGGAGAAAGAAAAGCTTGATTTAGCGAAATAAAAAATTTTCTTCCCGTAATAGAATTTCTTCGATAGTTTTTATTACTTAATGGAAATTGATAAGGATAATCGTTACCTAAGCACCATTGAACGGTCAAAAAATCTTGAAATTTCCGTAGTAACGCCAAAGATAACTTCAGTAATTGAAGATGAGCCTATTCAAAACGATATTTCCTTCCCCCTTTCGAATTCACCGCTTATTAGAAATGTTAAGCGTAGTTACGTTCCTGTTTTTTGGAGCCGCTTCAATCTGGAAATTCTCTTCCTCGTCAATCGGAGAATTCCTAGAATCGTCTATTCAAACTTCGATTTTCTTTCTATTACTCCTTCTCTCATCCTACCTAACGGCGGATTTCATTTCAGGGTTTGTGCATTTTTTAGGAGACAGTTTCGGAAACGAACGAACCCCCTATATCGGACAGGCTTTCATTTTTCCGTTTCGGGATCACCATGTGGACCCAAAAGGAATTACTCGACATGATTTCGTCGAAACTAACGGAAATAACTGTCTAGTATCGCTCCCGATATTATTATACGACTATTATCTTCCTATGGATTTTGTGGGAGTTCCATGGGGACGTTTTTTCTGGCTCTTCGTTTTAATTGGAATTTTTTTCACGAATCAAATCCATAAATGGGCCCACCTGGATGAGCCGGGGCCGTTGATTTCCTACTTTCAAAGAAAAGGATGGATTCTTTCACCGGAACATCATCGTATACATCACGCTCTTCCGTACGATACGTATTTTTGCATTACTACCGGTTGGTGGAATCCCCTTCTCCATAAAATCGGATTCTATCGTAACGTAAAAAAATCGTTAGAATATTTGTTCTTAAAGCCGAAAGAATAAAGATCTTTGCCCGGGATAAATATTATAATTTTATAAAATTTTTCGCGATTATACAATTGACAGTCATATGAATCCTTCGCGGATCGTATGCTTTTTAAGCATGCAACTATATTTTAAAGTTCAATTCAGTTGGAGGTCCTACAGAAGAATTAAGGAAAATCGCTTGCAAAAGTCATTAAAATTTGCGATAGGGCAACTTCGCGAATCCACCGACCGGCCCCCGCCCAAGAAAGGGTGGGGTTCTAAATCACAAAATGTTCCCCTAACATCGTTTGGAACGGTCGGCCTGAGTAGAAGGATCGAATTCAAAAATTACGGAGATTCGAAATTATCGATTTTTCCTTGATTCTCTTCCCGGAAAAAAGAGTATCGATGGGTATGATTCGTAACGCACTCGTAAGCATCGTCTTCCTCTCGCTATTTGCGTCCTGTTCGGCAAATATCGCATTAAATGGGGAAATTTCTCATCCAAAAACCCCAGATAATTGGAATCTTTCAATCGAGCACTTTCCGCCGACAGCAGGAACGGCGCTTAAAAAATTCCCGGTCATTATTTGCCATGGCTTCATCGCAAATCGGAAGTATTTTAAGATTAACGAAAAATCCTCCTTAGTGGCAAGTCTGCAAAAGGAAGGTTATGACGTATGGTTGCTTGATTTACGAGGAAGACAAGATGCAGGATCTCCATCCCTATTCTTTGGGGAAAAAACGTTCGACTATTCGATCGACGATTATATCAAACAGGACGTTGATGCTGCGATTAGACATGTACTCGGTGCGACGGGTAAGGAAAAAATCAATTGGATCGGGCATAGTATGGGCGGTATGTTATTATACGCTCGCTTGGGCAGTTTGGGAGAAAACAGGGTCGCTAATCTAGTTACTATCGGTTCGCCCATAATCATGGATCCGCCTTCTAGAGCTTTGCAGCTATGGACCGATTTTACTTGGGGACTTTATCTATGGCCGGTGGTTCCGACGGAAACTTGGTCCGGAATTCGCGGGGGAACAGGCATCCCATTTTTACCCAAAAAGAATTTTGAAGAACTCTTCTGGCATGCGGATAATATAGATCCGAAGATTGTAAAAGGAGTAATGACGACGGCGATCGCTTCTGTCACCAAAAGAGAAGCGCGACAAATGGAAAAAGTCATAGAAACGGGTTCCTTTCGAGCCGAGGACGGAAAGCAAAATTACGCGGACGGCATTCCCAATATCAAAATTCCGACACTGATCATAGGTGGACGACGAGATAAACTAGGGTTTACATACTCTTTGCGCTACGTTTATGATAATATCGGCACGACAGATAAAACGCTATTCATCGCCTCCAAAGGCAAAGGCCATTCGGACGATTACGGGCATACGGATTTATTGATCGGCAAAAAAGCCGACGAAGAAGTGTTCCCTGTCCTATTGCGCTGGCTGAATAAAAGAAACTAAATCGGAATATATTATGAAAATAAAAAATATCTTTATCTCCATTCTACCTTTGGTCCTGTTCGGACTTCTCGTTTCGTGCACTCGATACGTTCGAATTACCGAAGAAAAATTCACGAGGCAGACGGCTAACATTGCTCCGAATGTCTATCTTACGACATTTTCACAAGTCGATTCCGAATATCCGCCTATCTTAATTTTAGATCCGATTTTAGTGAACAAGAAAGCGCTGTATATCGGAGATTATTCCGGGCTCATCGGAGTCTTAAATGGAAACGGCTTCTCGGTTTGGCTTTTACATTTCGACACGTACGCCGGAATCGATTTGAAAGAAATCGGAGAGAAAACTCTTCCTCAAGCTATATCACAAATTCAGAAAGTTACAAATCGAAAAGATTACATTCTGGGTGGAGTTTCTCTCGGCGGTCAAACGATCCTGCATTATCTTCACGGAAAAAAAGATCTCGATATCTATAAAAGCTTCTTTCTAGGAACCGGAATGGATTACAAATTCAATGACAGCTTCCTGGAGGATATGAAAAAGGAAAAACGATTCGGAACGGATTTGACGGATTCCTGCAAAAATAAGGACTCCTTCTGTTCTAGATTCATTTCATACGATGAAGACGACCCATCGACTCTTTTCATGTATGGAAATCTTTGGAATCACCTTCCTCCGTTAGAGGAAAATCCTAAGAACTGGTCGGAATTTGAATCGTTAGATTTTCCGACACTTTTTGTCGCAGGAAAGATCGATAGCGTCTCGCCCGCGGAGTCCATTCACCCGGTCTATCGGAGAAAAAAAGGATTCAGTCAGTTTTTCGAAATCGGTAGGGATAATCGCGGAAGTATCGATTACGATCATTTATCCCTATTTGCGCATGAGGATGCGCCCTCGGAAATATACCAACGGATTGCGGATTGGCTAAAGAAAAAGAAAGGAGAATGAAATCGGTTTAATTGCTACTTCTTCAATGCGGTCTCTCTTTGGCCGCATTGATTTCGAATTCTAGGCCACTTCGACCGAGATATACCGAGTTTTCCGTTCGAATAATCCCCCTCAGCAATCGTACGTTGAATCACATTAATTCGCTCGTCCGTTGGAGGATGAGAACTTAAAAAATCCGGAATATTTATCGTATTCTCTTCCTTTTCTTTCTTTGCAAGCGTAACTTTGAGTCTTTCGAACCAATGCTGCAATCCTTCCGCGGTAATATTCGATCTCTTAAGATTTTCGAGAGCTTCTCGATCCGCCTCCATCTCGAATTCTCGGGAAAATTTTTGACTGAATAAGGCCGCACTCGTTAGTTCATAGAACGTATCCATATTTTCGATGAACTCGACACCTTCGAAACCGGATCCGATCGTCAACGATAAAAATAAAAAATTACCCAGATAACGAATTTCATTTCTTGTCCCATGTCGTCTACGCACATGAGCCATTTCGTGAGCAATCACGCCCGCTAATTCCTCAGGGCTTTCCATCGTGGAAAGTAAAGCCGTAAAAATAATAATATTTCCGCCGGGCAGTGCAAACGCATTAGCGATATTGTCCTGAACGACGACAATATCATAGGTAAAAGGATCCGTCGGATCCTTTAATCTTTTTCCGATACTATCGACTACACGATTTATCTCCGGAGCGGAACAAACGTACAAAAATTCCCGAATTTTAGGCGATAACAAAGCCGATCGCGTCTTATCGTAACTCAACGGAACAAAATGATACAAGTAGGAAAGAGCTGAATTGTATCCGAATATAACGATAAAAGCTAAAATCGCAAGCACTCCGATTTTCTGCCATATCCCCGCACTCATCCATATTCCGGAAATAGCGCCGACCTTGCCTTGTTTGACAATCGCAATCAAGTTAGCGTAAGTATTTTCGGAATAAAAAACGATAATCACCGTAGAATTAGAAGAAGATAAATTTCCTATTTCTAATCTATATTCCGAAGAGAATTTTTCGACGCTGAGTATGTCTCGGATGGAAAATACGTATTCTTTCTGGTCGGCTGCAAAGCAAAGGCCATCCTTTTCAACTTTGAGAATTCCTTTTTCAGGAAGCGGCGTTTTTCCGTCGTAATATAGATCTTGCATCACCGATTCAATTCCTTACGTCGGCCTTAAATTTAGCGGACTAACATCTCTTATTATCCTAGAAAACCGGAAATAGAATCGGCCATACTAGCGATGCTTTCCATTCCGTCGGCAACGGGAGAGGCTCCCGAATCAAATTCAGGGCGAATAGCGCTTAAATCAGGTTCCACTTCCAATGAAATCGCTTCCATATAAAGCTTTATCCAGATTACAGATACCCAAGGAAAAGCTATTCCTAACGTTACGATTATTAGAAAATAGGATAGAATGATATAGATTAATATATCTTCTCCTTTCAGATTCGAGTCTACCTTAATGCCGTTAAATGTCGTATGATTCCAGTAATAATTCTGTACATTGGCCTTCAGCCAAGAATAATATAAACCAAAAGTAGGCAGGAACAGCAGAATTCCTTTAAAATAAATCCAAAATAATTCTGAACCTTTACCGTTAAACTTAAATCCGGCGCTTCCATAATATGAATTATCCGTATAAAAGGCCCGCAGTCTAATTAAAAACCAAGGAATATAAAACCCGAAACTTAATACGGAAAAAATCACGCCCGGAACGAATATCTTAACTAACTCGATCGGATGGCCGGAAAAATGGAATCGTATATTATTATAGGAGGTTCTACTTAAAAAGAATCGAAAGCTCCCGACTATCACGAACGGCAGAAGAATCAAAATCACTAAATAAATCGGTATGATAGAAAAGACAAATGCCCATTCGGCCGGAATAAAAAGCCCGAGTATCGTCTTCCAAGCGTAATAGACGACCGCCGCTATCGCAAATAATAATGCGGCTTTTAAGAACCCGATAAATTTCTCCTTACCTGTCGCATGAAAATCAAACCGTTGATCCATAAAAACGAGATGTCGGTTCAGGTATTTTCTAGCGCGAACCGTTGCCCAAAAATAATAAATACCTAATGTTGCAATCGTTGCGAGTGCGTTGAAAAGATAAATACCGAGAAGATCTCCTCCTTTACCGTCAAATTTGAGTTGAGTATTTCTTTCATTTTCCAATCGATCCCTCCTATCGTTTCCAACCTAATTTTTCCAAAACCGCCTTAATATCCTCCCAGACGTCTCGTTTTAAAGGACTATTTTCTCCGCCGTTTCTGATTACATAACTGGGGTGATACGTTGGCATCACAGGTATCCCATGAAAATCTCCCCATTTCCCTCTGAGTTTAGTAATTCCCTCTTGAGTTCTAAGAATGAATCGAGTGGAAGGATTTCCTAACGTAATGATTACTTTAGGCTGGATTATCATAATCTGCCGCAACAAGTATGGCGAACAAGCGATCGTTTCTTCTTCGTCCGGGGGGCGATCCTTTTCAAACCGTAAATCAACAGTGGGACGGCATTTGGTGATGTTGGCTATAAAAACGCTTTCTCTCGGAACCCCTATCCCTTTTTCGATGATTCTAGTTAATAGTTCTCCGGCCTTGCCCACAAATGGGCGGCCGGTCAAATCCTCCTGCTTACCCGGGCCTTCTCCGATAAACATGATTTCCGCTGCGGGGTTCCCTTCCCCGAATACGGTTTGGGTTCGAGTGCTATGCAATTTGCATTTCGTACATCTAGAAACTTCTTCGGCGATCAATTTAAGTTGTTCGGCTTTCTCTACTGTATTCATCGGACACTTAATCGATACGGAGTTCCCGTTATCCCGCAACTACTTTCTGAAAAAGAAGTTGGCGGAAAATAAACGTGCGCTCTATCATTGAAGTTATGCACGGCCATCATCAGCACGAAAACCACGAACATGATCATCACGATGGACATATCGGGCATTCTCATGGAGTCGTGCCGGACGGTTCCAAAGCTTTTTTTTACGCTTTCATCTTAAACTTCGGCTTTGCGATCATCGAATTAGTCGGAGGTTATGCGTCGAACAGCTTAGCGATTCTGTCCGACGCTTTGCATGACTTAGGAGACAGCGGTTTTTTGGCGCTAGCCTGGATCTTTCAAAAAATTGCGGCAAGGCCGAGAACTCAAACATTTACGTTCGGATATAAGCGGTTAGGTCTCTCTGCGGCCCTGGTAAACTCGATCGTGCTCTTAGGCGGATCCATCGCAATCTTAGCGTTCGCATTTTCCAGACTGCAAAATCCTACCAATCCTAACGGTTGGGGAATGCTAGGTCTGTCCTTCTTAGGAATCGCCGTTAATGGAGCCGCATTGCTGAAGATGAAAACAGTAGACGGAATAAACAGCAAGACGGTCGTCCTACATTTGCTCGAGGACGTTTTAGGCTGGATCGCCGTCTTGATAGGAAGCATTACACTTTTATTATTTGGATGGAGCTGGGTCGATCCTCTCCTATCTATCTTAATTTCGTTGTGGGTGGGAGTACAATCCTTCCGTAATTTAAGAAAGATTTTACTTTTGCATCTCCAGTCGACACCGGACGGCATCGATACTAAGGAACTAGAAAAACGTATTCTGAGTTTGAAAGGCGTTGAATCCGTTCATGATCTGCATCTTTGGTCTATGGACGGCGATTATCACGTGTTAACGCTGCACGTGGGAGTTACCGGGACCTCCATTTCGCACGCCCAAAAGCTGAAGGAGAAAATTCGAAAGATTACGAAAGAATTTCGAATTCCGCATGCAACCGTCGAAGTCGAGCCGGTTGGAACCGATTGTCCCTACGAAGAATGTTAATGCCGAAACGGGAATTTCCGAATCCCTTTTAATAAACGGACATAAGTTATAACTCATAAAGACCCCGATAACTCCAAATAAACCTTCCCACACTTCTTGACAGGCAGCCGGATCCCGAGATTTTGGTCTGGTATGAACCAAAAGACTGCAAAGCTCATCAAAAAATACGCCGAAGCCAAGGGTATTAACGAGAAGCAAATTAAACGCGAGTGGTTGGTATTAAACCAGCAACAGAAAGACGCAAAACGTCAGGAAATTCTAAAGGAATTGGTGAAATAAAGGAAAACTCTCTGTCCTTCCTTTTTTTCTCATCGACCTTCGGAGCTCCGAACTAATCGGGAATTTTCCATTTGTTCTTTCGCTCAAGACTCCTTCCTTATATAGCTTCGTAGGCCAAATTGATGGAAGAAATTGAATTAACTAAAGAATTTCGCTTTGATGCGGCACATTTTCTGCCGAACGTCCCGCAAGGTCATAAGTGTAGGAGAATGCACGGCCATAGCTTCCGCTTTAAACTGCATTTGAAAGGAACCATCGACCCTGTTACCGGATGGTTAATGGATTTCGCTGATATTAGCAAGTTTGTGAAACCTCTGTTGGACAATTATTTAGACCACTATTTATTGAATGAAATAGAAGGCTTACAAAATCCTACTAGCGAAAATATCTGCGTTTGGCTTTGGGATAAATTAAGGCCTCAGCTACCGTTACTGCGTAAAATTACCCTCCATGAAACGTGTACAAGCGCGTGCATCTATGAAGGACCAAGACAATTGTCGCCTAAATAAGGAATGGCCGGTAAAAAAGAATCAAACACCGTTCGGAGAAATTTTTCCTCCGAAAAGCCCAAAGCCGTCGTGCTGTTTTCAGGAGGATTAGATTCTACCACTTGCCTTTATCAAGCAATTGAAGATGGCTACGCGCCGATTGCCCTTTCTTTTGATTACGATCAACGCCATAAAGTGGAACTGAAATCCGCTAAAAAAATCGCGAATCGATTGGGAATCCCCCATTTAATCCAAAAGCTTCAACCGAAGTTTTTTTTAGGTTCATCTCTCACCGAAAAGAAAATAAAAGTCCCGAAGAATTCCTTGGGAAAATCGGGAATTCCAAATACGTATGTACCCGGTCGGAATATTCTTTTTTTATCCTTTGGAGTTTCCCTAGCGGAAGGAACTCATGCAGACCGACTTTACATCGGCGTCAACGCTCTCGACTATTCCGGCTATCCGGATTGTCGTCCCGAATTCTTAAAGGCCTATTCCGAAGCGATTCGGATCGGCACAAAGGCAGGTTCTGAAGGACATCCGCTGGAAATCTCCGCTCCCCTTCAATACTTGGGAAAAAAAGAAATCGTACTGTTGGGAGCCAAGCTAGGAGTTCCTTTTTCAATGACTCATTCTTGTTACGACCCTATCGACGGAAAGCCTTGCGGAAAGTGCGACTCCTGCTTGCTTCGAAAAAAGGGTTTTCAGGAAGCAGGCATCCCGGAAAAGTGAACGAACAGATTTTCCGGGCCCCGGTCTTTTTCTAATTTCCTGCCGGCAGCCCTACCCAAGGAAGCTAATATGGAACAATTCGTAGGCTACCTGACGATTTTCCTCCTCGCAGTGTTCGTAGGATTCGAAGTCATCACCCGTATTCCTCCCCTTTTGCACACTCCCTTAATGTCCGGTTCCAACGCGATTTCGGGAATCACGATTATTGGAGCGATTTTAACTCTTCACTCCGTTAATAGTCCTTTGGTTAAGATTCTCGGGTTTATTGCCATCGTCGGAGCTACCATCAACGTAGTCGGCGGTTTCGTCGTAACTCACCGAATGCTCGGAATGTTCAAGAAAAAGGACTAAGATTTAAAAAATGGAAAAATCGTTTATCAATCTTCTATACTTAATCTCAAGTATCCTATTTATTATCGGGTTGAAATATTTATCTCACCCGAAAACCGCCGTTCGCGGTAACTTTATCGGCGCAATCGGTATGTTCCTCGCGGTTGTCGGCGTATTTATCGAGTACGGAAAGATCGGACAGGAAGATATCATTTGGATCGCCTCCAGTATTCTTGTTGGAACCGTTATCGGGACCTATATCGCTCTTAAAGTAGAAATGACCGGAATGCCTCAACTCGTTGCATTACTGAACGGCTTCGGCGGTTTAGCTTCCTTCCTGGTCGGCGGAAATTCTCTCATGGAAATATTAGAGACCGGTAAAAACGTCGAGCTACTCGCAAATTACCAGTTCACTATTTCAACCGCTGCGACCGGAATCATCGGTGCGGTAACTTTCACCGGAAGCGTGGTCGCATTCGGGAAACTGCAAGGTTTAGTTTCCGAAAAATCGGTTCGGTATTTAGGCGATCAAATCGTAAAAATACTCTTCTTCGCAGGATCTTTGTATCTCGGTTACTTGAACGTTACCCAACCAAGAGCGATCGAATGGTATTGGTATGTGGTAATTGTAGGCTCCGTTCTTGGAGTGCTATTGGTAATGCCGATCGGCGGCGCCGATATGCCGGTCGTAATCGCATTACTTAATTCTTATTCGGGAATCGCGGCTTCCGCAACCGGATTCGTGTTGGGAAATAACGTATTGATTATCGCAGGATCTTTAGTTGGAGCCTCCGGAGTAATTCTGACTCAGATTATGTGTAAAGCGATGAACCGATCGCTTCCAAACGTTCTCTTCGGCGGGTTAGGCGGGGCAGTCACGACTACCGATACCGGCGATATCTATGCCGGAAAAACTAAAAGTACTTCCGCCGAAGAAGTCGCTATGCTTTTGGATATGGCACAGCGCGTTGTTATCGTTCCAGGCTACGGAATGGCAGTCGCACAAGCTCAGCATGCCGTTCGTGACCTTTACAATCAGCTTACGGACCGCGGAATCGAAGTTGAATTTGCAATCCATCCTGTTGCAGGAAGGATGCCTGGCCACATGAACGTCTTATTAGCCGAAGCGGATATTCCTTACGATAAGATGAAGGAGATGGACGAGATCAACCCGACCTTTGATACGGTCGATGTAGTGATTATCAACGGCGCCAACGACGTAGTAAATCCTTTGGCCAAAACCGATCCGAATTCTCCGATTGCGGGAATGCCGATTTTGGATGTTGAGAAGGCTAAAACGATTATCGTAATTAAACGTTCTTTAAGCCCCGGTTTTGCAGGCGTTCCAAACCCTTTGTTTATCAAAGAGAATTGCCTCATGTATTTCCAAGACGGCAAAAAAGCCACTCAGGAAATCGTAACGGCTCTTAAAGATACCTGATAATCCGATAGCAAGTTTTGTTCTTAGTTAAAATGGGAGGAGAAATCCTCCCATTTTTGTTTTAAGCTGAAATCGGGGTAAGCCGCAAAAAGGAAACTCAAGAAGATTTGTCGGGAAAGTTCTCTTGATCAATTCAAGGATACTTTTAAAAATTAATTCGAATCGATTTCCCAAAAAAGAAAGGAAGAAGGTCCAGTATGAAAAAGGAATACAAGGATTACAGCCACGAAGTACAACCTCATAAATCCAAATTGATTCGAATACTGTTAATCATACTTGGAACGGTATGTGTTGCATTAGGAATTACGGGCGTATTCGTGCCGGGACTTCCGACTACACCTTTTCTTCTAGCCGCAGCCGCTTGCTATGCGAAGGCTTCCGAAAGATTTTACAATTGGTTAATGAATAATAGATATTTCGGATCATTCATTAGAGATTGGAGAATTCATAAGGCGATTCCTTTACGGGCCAAAATAATAGCGGTTTCAACTATTATCCTGACTATGGGACTTAGCGCGATATTTCTTCCTGTACTCGCTGTTCGAATCGGAATGGCTGTGATCGGGTTGCTTGTTATCGCGTATCTCTTACGATTCCCAACAAAGAAAAAAGAAACGCTAAATTAATAAGGAGACCGGGAAGGTAACATATGATAAATTTTCGGATCATTATCCCGTAGCAATTCCGCAATATCCAACGCCTCTTGGATTTTCACTTTTTTGTCCGGTTCTTCCTGGACCCAAGAGGCGACAAACGTTTCAAGTCTCCGATAGTCTCTAATGAAAACAAGTGAGCGCAAATAATTCACTTTGTCTTCTTCGCTTAAAATTTTCGTTCCAAGAATCGTCGAATAAACGTTAGCGGAAGCCCGAAAATTATCCGTGTGAAAGTAGGCGTGAGCAAGAAATCGTTTTTCATTAAACGGTAACTCCGGGAATTGATTGTATAACTTAATCGCTTTACGGAAATTCTTATCGAGGTCCATAGTTAGCCTGGCGTAAATATAAGCGAATTCTTTCGTGAGAAAGCCTTCTTTTGCGAATTCTTTGCATAAAGTCAAAGCGTTCGCTTTATTCCCGAGCAGAAAATCGGATTTAAGTAAAATGAGTTTCGCATTTCGAAAATTCGGTTTCAATTCGACCGCCTTTTCCGATTCGGATTTTGCGCGAAGATATTGGCCCGTTTCAAAATATGCCATAGCCATATTCAATCGGTAGAAAGGATTGTAATTCGCTAACTCGACCGCTTTTTGAAAATATTGAACGGACGATTCCCATTTATTCCGACGTACAAAAATCATACCGAGCAGATAGTAAGACGGATCATGGCTCGGATTTATCTCAACCGCCTTTAATAGGGATTTCTTAGATTGAGGATAGCGACCAATCGCATATAAATATGCTCCATTTAAATAGTAATACTCCAAGCAATCTGGATCTAATTTCTTAATTCTTTCGATATTCGCCTGCGAACGAACTAAATTATTACTCCGAAGTAAATTGATAGTCTCCGTGTTAAGAGCAAGTATTTGATATTTACGCCGGGAGATTTCGGATTGGTCGGTAGGTGGCGGAGGAGGGGGTAATTCTCCTTCGGGAGAAGCAGGAATTACCGACGGAGGTTCTTCTCCGGTTACCTCCGCTTGAAGCGTAACTAATCCAAAAACGACTACGAGCAGAACCGTCTTCCCGAAAGAGAGAGGCATTCTTATTTTACACCTACCCTTTTATAGGTTTCCGTATTATTCTTTTCCGGATTGAAGAGTTCCATTTCGACGTCGCTGACCTTCGAAATTACGTAGCGAATTTCAAAACCTAAATCTAAGAATCGAAACGCTAACTCGGGGGCTTTAGATTTAGTTCCCGCTTCATGCAGCACATATTCGATATGAAATTCTTTTCCTTTTTCGGCTCCCTGCAATTCAGGATCTCCATAGAGTGCCAATCCGTTTCGCAAAATCGTAAGCTTCGCTCCAGGAGTGGTGACCGGGAATTTGCAGCTCCCTTCCGGCGTACAAGTCTTCGTATTTTCCCAAATTCCTAAAATTTGTTCGGGGAGCGCCTTATGACAATTCCACAAAATCGGAAGCGCCATAAGCAGGAGGATAAATTTTTTCATCGGGCCCAAGCTACTTGTACCGAATCCCTTGTCCAGGGAATTTCATCGTAACGACGACCGTCAGACCAGCAGTTCGCGAGTCAATCGAAATCCCGAATAGAAGACCGGAAATAAGTAACCTGCCGTGCGGAGGAAATGATCTTTCTGAACCGGCGGGAACTTATCCCGTAGAATTGAGATTTGGTTTTTTAAATTTGCTGAAAGTACTCGTCGATTTTCAAAACTTCGAACGTTCTCATCAGATCCGGGTGTATCTCTTGGATTTGGATCTCAATCCCGTCGGATTGGGCGTTTTTACAGAACCAAACTAGCGAACTAATCGAAATAGAATTCATCACGGGAATTTTTCCCAAATTTAACACGATCCGTTTTGGTTTTTTCGCTATCGCATCCATTAGCTGGTTTCGGAAGGCATAATAATCGTTAAAGAGAGCTGTTAGCTCCGGCTTGATCTCGATAACCTCGGAATTGTCGCCCATCTTTCATTATTTTCCTTTTTTTGCCATTTTTCCGCCGAAAATTTCCGCCAGATACTTTTTTTATCTTTTGGAAATTCCGAATTCAACCGAAATTTTAGTTGGGAAAGTACTATGTTTGAAAAAACACATTTCATGAAAACCCAGGACCTATTGGAAAGAGGGATGAACGCCGCCACCTTGAAGCGTAAAGTCATCTCTGATAATATTGCTAATGCGGATGTTCCGCATTTCAAGAGAAGCGAGGTGCTTTTCGAATCTATGATTAAGCGGGCGCTTGAATCGGAGAAAATCGAAGCTTCCAAGGCGATTCCTACGCGAATCGAAGACGAGCGGCATATTTCTTTTTTTACTCCGTTGGATTACCGCCAAGTACAGCCAAAGTCGAATATAGACTATCTAACAACGATGAGAGCTGACGGAAACAACGTCGATCCCGAAAAGGAAGTCGTCGACGCTTCCAATTCACAAATGCAATATATGCTGATGGCAGATCGCCTCAATGCAAACTACCGCGACTTAAAGAATGTCATGAGGCTTGCTTAATTCCCGTAGATGGGACATAGCTGAACAATAGGGAAAGGAAAATGGGACTGTTTACTTCGATTAACATTTCGGCGACCGGCCTTTCAGCCCAAAGATTACGCATGGACGTAATCGGAAACAATATCGCTAATGCCACTACGACTCGTAATACCAACGGCGATGGTCCGTTTCGAAGAGATAGAGTCATACTAACTCCGGTAAACTTACGGACCCGTTGGAAAAGTCCTGTCTATCCTTTCGGAATCGCTCCGGGAGAAGGGAAAGGAGTGAAAGTAATGAAAATCGAAAAGGACATGTCTCCTTTACGATTGGTTTATGACCCAACTCACCCGGATTCAATACAGATCGGTCCTAAAAAAGGATATGTAGAAATGCCGAACGTTAATATAGTAACGGAAATGACTGATATGATCTCGGCATCCCGGTCTTATGAAGCGAACGTTCAAATGATCACCGGCTCTAAAGCAATGTTTAATAAAGCTCTGGAAATCGGAAGGGCATAAAAGACCCGTGAAAGGAGAAAACCGTGCAAGTAGATTTTAATTCCAAGCTTTGGTACACGTACAATTCGGGTTATTCCGAATCTCGCTTTCCGCTTTCTCCAAAGGGAGATAAAGTCAACGTTAAAGCAGAAGACGAACGACATTATAAAGACGTTAAAGAATCGGTTTCTCCCGATTACGTAGCTGAAAGTTTTTCCGAAGCGATGAGAAATGCATTTAAGTCGGTTAACGATCTTCAAGTCGAAGCTGACGAACTTACCCAAAAGATGGTCTACGATCCAAACAGCGTAGACGCTCACGAAGTCATGATAGCATCCGAAAAAGCGAGAGTCTCCCTGACCTTTACTAAAACATTAGCCGACGGTGTAGTTCGAGCCTACCGAGATCTCACCTCGATGAGATAATTTTTTTCTTATATTCTCCGCTGGGAAGAAAATGATCGGGGCTATACCCACCCTTCCTGGGTGGGGGATGGCGGCGGTTTCACAGAGGAAATTTCTTAACACAAAGGGCGCGCATTGTCAAGAGCAATTGCAAAAAACAAATGTAGGAACTCCTACATTGAAATCCGTTCAAAAACGGCTTGCAAAGAACAAGAATCACTGATATTCGCGGAGCAAGCGGCCACGCGAGGTGCCGCCGATCCGGCCCCCGCCCAAAAAGGGCGGGGCTAAATTCCCGATCAAGGCTTGATCATTTTAATCAACTTCAAATCGGCTTTGTTAAAGACGGTGATCTGCGTCGCCCCGGCGCCTTCTTCCTTACCGGTTACATAAATTTTGTCACCGAAAAAAGTAACATTCGAATTCGGACTAATCTCTTCTTCGCTTCCAGCCAGTTTCTTTAGAGATTTATCGAATCGGGCCAAGAAATACTTTCCGTTTCGCTCTTCAAACGCGTATACTTCCTCGCCTTTCAGAATCATCGGCGAGCGCCAGAAAACCGAATCTTTAGACCAAATCGCCGGCTTAAGCGTATCTTGGTCGATAAGAATTAGCTTATGCTCCGCTGAGTGGTCCGACTCATACCCGACAACGAGCGCCTTCCCGTCAACAACTTCAAAAGTTCTGCCGCATATCTTATTGAATTCTCCCTTGGAAATCTCATCGTCGTTTGCCGGGTCCAAAACGTGCAGTTCATTACTGTAATGTCCATCAGAAAGATATTTAAGAGTTTTTAAGAATAGAATCTTGCCGCCGACGACATTCTTATCAAATTCTTCTTTTTTCTTTTGCTCTTCTTTGACAGTCTCTAATTCCTTCTTAGTGTCCTTCAGTTCTTTTTGAAGTTCTTCTTTACTCTTTTTCTCGTCCGGCTTTGCTTCGTCTTTTTTTGAATCGTTGGAAGCGACAGAAGAATCCTTTTTAGAATCGGATTTAGCCGAATCGCTGGAAGAGGATTTTGAATCCGATTTTCGCGTTTCTTCTTTTTTCGCGATTTCCTTTTCTTTCTCCTTTAACTGTTGTTCTTCCTTTTTGGCCTGCTGTTGTTGCTGCTGAACCTGCTTTTTTTCTTCCTGTTTCTGAACGATCTGCTTTTTATTCTTAACCGGATCCTTATTTAATTCTTGAAGTTCTTTCTCGACTTTTCTTTCTTTTTCGGCCGCTTGCTGCTGCTGCTTTTTATTCTCGTCTTTCTTTTCTTCTAACTTTCTTTTTTCTTCTTCGATCTTATTACGTTGAAGGTCGTCCATTTTCTTCTTGTCATCTTGCCCTTCCTTCTTCTTATTCAGATCCTTGTTTACTTCGGTTTCAAGTTCGTCCGTATGAACGTCTTTACCGTCTTCGGAAAGAATATTGCCGACTATCGGAATGACAATCTGAGTTTTATCCGGCCATTCACTATATCGTCTCGCGATACCTATTTTATCAGGAGTTAAATTCTTAACTACTTCCTCTCCATATTTACGTTTAACGTATGGAGTGCCTTTTCTGTGAATCGCATTGTAATAAAGAATATAAGTCGCAAGCGTTTCGGAGTTCTGCTCGGAATAACCGAAGTTCGCCTTAACGTAGCCCGTTAAAATTCGTTGAATGGAATTAATATGACCGAATTCGGTTTCCTTCCCGAGACTGATAATATCCGCGCCGAACTTTTTATCTTCGGGAAGAATGCGTATAGCACTCACCCCTTCTTCGCTGGCCTTGTTTGTCGCATCCTTCTTAAGCGATTCGGCAAGCGCTGCACCCATTTTAGCATTACTGCCTTTGGTATCCTCGTCAGCCTTAGCGGCCGAACGGTTTATGAAATTTACCCGTCCGGAAGAGCGGACCTCGGTTTCCCCTAATCGGGGACCGGACTGTGCATGAAGGGAAGTCGCAAAACTTCCGAGAACGATCGCGAGGACGGTCAGTCGAATCCGTGACATGATAGGAACTCCTTAGAACTGCAAATCTGCGGCTACGCATAAACTGCGTGAGGGCTATCCTACGACGCTTCGGATCGCCCTGCCAAGGATTTTTCCCGAATGCCGACTCACTTAATAGGAAGAAAGTTGCCCCTTCACGACCGAATTTTACCCTAGTCTCATGCGCGAATTTCGACGGAGAATTTATAATTTCTGTGCAGGTCCGGCCATGCTTCCCACTTCGGTAATGGAAAAAGCAGCCGGAGAGTTTTTGAATTTCAAGAATTCCGGAATGTCCATTATGGAGGTCAGCCATAGGGGAAAGCTATTCGATCAAGTATTGGACGAAGCGTTAGCTCTCCTACGCGAATTATTGTCCGTCCCCGACGAATTTGAAATCGCCTTCTTTTCCGGCGGAGCGACCCTTCATTTTTCGGCAATTCCTTTGAATCTATTGAAGGATGGAGAAAGCGCCGACTATTCCATCACCGGAATTTTTGCAAAAAAGGCGATGGAAGAAGCTCTGCGATTCAATCCCGTCAAAAAAATTTATGACGGTGATTCTCACCACTATACCGAAATTCCGGACCTAACTGATGAGAACGTAAGTAAGGAAGCCGCATACTTTTATATCACTTCCAATAATACTTTATTTGGCTCCCGTTATCCGACCATCCCCATGATCGCGAAGGCGCCCCTAGTCGCGGACATGACTTCCGAAATACTATCAAGAAAAATTGATATTCGAAAATTCGGCGTTATCTTTGCAGGCGCCCAGAAAAATATCGGTCCCGCAGGTTTAAGCGTGGTGATCATTCGAAAAGACTTAATCGGTCGGTCCAAAAGGACGATTCCGGTATTAATGGATTACGGCTTGACGGTAAAGAATAAGTCCATGTACAACACACCGCCGACGTATTCCATTTATATGGCCAAGCTGGTTTTCGAATGGTTGAAAGAGAAAGGAGGCTTGGAAGTCGTCGAAAAGGAAAACGAAGACAAAGCAAAACTCTTGTACGACTATCTGGATTCGACATCCTTATATTCCGTGCCGGTTAAAAAACCGTATCGATCTACGATGAATGTGGTATTCACCTTAAAAGATAAATCGTTAGAACCGAAATTTATAGAACAGGCCGACGATCGCGGATTACATGGGTTAGAAGGGCATCGCCTGGTAGGCGGAATGCGAGCTTCCATATACAATTCTATGCCTAAAGAAGGAATCCTGGCTTTGATCGAATTCATGAAAGAGTTCGAAGCTAACGCATAAGCCCATCATGTCAGTAAAGAAAGCGATTCGAGGAATCTTAGTTTCGGGAATATTATTACTGGCTTCGAATGTTCCGGATTCAGCGCCCCTTTATTTTCGGACTTCCACTCGGGCCGCATCTTGTTTTTCTCCGGGAGGCCCAACCAAGGAAATAAAAAATTTTTATACATCCAAACTCCCACCCGAAGAAAAGGCCATTTGGATCGAGCGCCTTTCTTCGCAGGAAGCGAAATCTCTTTGGCAAAGTCTGGATTGCGTTTATCAACTCAGGTTATCGAAGGAAGAGAAATCTCAGCTTTTAGAGGATCATCTGCGACACCAAGAAGCACGAGAACTTCTATTTTCTTACTATGAAAATCATCTTCTCTCCGAGGAAAGAACGCTTCGATTTTCCGCATTCGAAGAAAAATCGGTAAAGAATTTTCTTTCTGCGAAAAAGGAATTATTGAGCCGATTGTATGAAGCCGAAAAGGCCTCCCTTTCCGAAAAACCTCTTCCGGTTGAGACTTTCTCGAATTTATATTTGGCCTTACTTCTCCAACATTGGGAGTTCTTCCAGACAGCACCCGAATTTCTCAAGGAAGGTCTAAACGAGTGAAATCAGAAAATCGGACTTTATTCGGAATTTGCTTGAACCCTTAAAATCCCACAGTACGTTTACGTTAGGACATGAAAAAAATAGGCATTGCCTCCGATCACGGAGGTTTCGAGCTAAAAGAATACCTAAGACACGAATTAGGAAATTCTATAGAAATAATAGATTATGGAACTAACGACGAATCTTCCGTAGATTATCCGATCGTTATCGGTGAGGCTTGCAAAAAAGTCCTCTCTGGAGAAGTCGACGGCTTAATCGCCCTGTGCGGAACAGGTATCGGAGCCTCGATCGCTGCAAACAGATTTAAAGGAATTCGCGCCGCCCTTTGTCACGACGAATTTACAGCGGAAATGTCCCGCCGTCATAATAATGCAAATGTTTTGGTGCTTGGGGGCCGAGTTCTTGGGAAAGAATTAGCGATCCGAATCTGCCAAAAATGGCTCTCGACTACTTTTGAAGCCGGTCGTCACGAAAGACGCGTCGGTCAACTCGACTCGATTAGCTAGACATTTCTTCCGGAAGAGAGAGAGCCTGGATGCGAAAGATAACTGGATCATATAGTAAAATCTCTCTCTTAACGCTTTTATTTCTTATCGGATTTACTGTTCTTCAATCCGAGACCAATTCCTTTTCTTTAAGCTCTTTTACTTTGAGAGACTTGAGATTGCAAAAGTCGGAAAGCGGTAATAATTTTATAGAACTTTCTCCCAGAGACCGTAAACAAGGCGGTGAATTATTTTTTGATTTTGAGGAAGATGAGGCCTCTAATCTACAGGATAAAACCGGTGGATACCGAGTTCTTTCTTCATCCTATCTGGTTGATTCTGCGCAAGCTCATACCGGCAAACGTTCGGCACGTTTTGCGGGTAAAAGATCCGGAATAAAAATCTCCGGCAGAACGAAAGGAATCCTAACAAGCCCTGATCTCAAGGAAGAATATTATATTTCGTTGTTCCTGCTTCCGGGAACTTTGGATAAGGAAGCGGTTTTACTAAATAGGGGTCTATACACGCGAGGAAAAAAATTCGGCTGGGATCTGAAAATTAAGGATGAAATTCCTATTTTAGAACTTTCAAATTTTTTTCAAAAAGAAGATAAATCTTTTACTTCATTGAAGATCGTTGGTCGGCAAAGAATTTCCAGATCGAAGTGGAATCACCTTGTGATTCATTTTAAACCCGTTCAACGAGAAGTTATCTTTTATATCAATGGAAAAGAAACCGAACGAATGGGAGTTCCGCTCAAAGAATCCGTGACACGAATCGGGTTTCATCCGGAAGATACAACCCCGTTTGTTATCGGGGAAAATTTTTACGGTTGGTTGGACGATTTTCTCGTCGCGAAAGGGGCTCCGGATTTGGACGCTCTCTCTACGCCGTATGAAGGACAGACGTATGACAGTTCGGCCTTTACAGCCGAAACAAAATTCGGAACCGCAATATCTCCTATATACAAAACCCGTTACACGAATTCGACTCCCGAAACGCTAATCCTGAAAGCGAAAGTTCCTAAATCGTCTATTCTCGAATTATATTTTCGATCTTCTCCCCAATCCTTCGCGAGATCCGCCGAATCTCCTTCTTGGAAAGCGATCGATTTGCGTAAATTAGAAGAATATAAAGAAGATGATCTATCTAGAGAAGGCACGGAGGAAGAAGCTATTCCTCCCAGATTCGTTACCTATAGAATTCCTTTGGACAAAATCTGGAACGGAAAAGCCCCTTCCTTTAAATATTATCAGGCCAAGGCTAAATTTAAGGCGGATGCTGCCGGTAAAATAAGTCCGGAACTTGAAGGGATAACCTTCACTTATAAAGAAACATTGCCGCCGGTCAAACCAATGGGTTTAAAAGTCGCTTACTTCGACGATGATTATCCTGAAGCTGGCGGACCGAGAATCTGTTTGAGTTGGATTCCAAATCCCGAACGCGAAGTTCGCGGAAAGTCGGGCGGTTACGTTATTCATTACGGAGTCGGGCCGAATCGAATGGTCGGAATTATAAAAGGAACGCATAAAGATTTGGCTCAAGGGAAGATACCGGTGCTTTCTATCAAGGATCGCGAAAAACGACCTATGAGCGAATACTTGGACCCGATTGCTGGCGACGACTCATCGTGCCCCAAACGGACGGAAAACGGGAGTCAAAGACTTTGTCAATGTATAGACAACCGTCTTATCAGTCTTAATGCCGAGTCTCCCGAAGAAATCCAAGAGGAAACGAAGCAAACCCAAAAGTCTAAAAAGAAGAAGACTTCGCGTGATCCTTACGATAAGAAATTACTCTTTTTGCAAAAAGGGTTAACCTTTTATTTTAAAGTAGGCGCTTATAATTCCTTCTATGATCCCATCACGGGATACGATCAGGTAAGTCCGTTAAGCGACGCCGTCGAGGTCTATTTCCTGAGCGAGTAAGACTTTTATTAGATTCTGCTTTCTATACTTAGGATCGTTAGCTAACACTCCATTCAAATCTAACAGGGAAGCTACGGCGATATCGGTCCAATTCTTCCAATCCAGTTCTTTAGAAATAGATAATTTTAAAGCGAGCGAAATTTCTTCCTTTCTCAGAGGCAAAAGATCCGCAAAGAAGCTTTTAGATTGAGTCCAAAGTATTTCTTTCTTAACAGAATCCGATTCTCCTGCAAGAATTTCATCTAGAGCGGAGAGCGACAAATAGAATATTACGTTTTTCTTTGTAAGGGCTTCCAACGCGCCGCGGATCACTTTTTTAGAACTTTCAGAACCGAGAATAAGTTCATGAAAGGAATCGTGGCTAAGTAATAGTTTCAACTGATAGTTCCAGGATAGACGTTAGAAAGCTCTTTCAGCGCTTCCAATCTTTGGTAGGAATCCGAGCTGAATATTTCGTTACGAAAACAAGTTCTGAGCAGTTCGGAGGCGGACATGTCCCGCTTATCCGCTTCTTGCTTTAAAAGCTCGAACTCCTCATCTGTTAGGAGCATCTGAAATCTGCGTTCAATACGGGCCATTTACTCCTCTTCTTTCAATTCCTTTTCGTTTTTCAAGTAGGTTCCATAATAAATTTGCGAATCTTTTAGTTGTCCTAAGCTTTCGTAGATCGCTCCTATATTATAATTGGCCTGATTCAATCGAAAATCATATTTAAATGATTTCCTAAAAATTTGGATCGCCCGATCTTCCCTACCTGCATACCATTCGCTGAGCGCCCATAAGAAAAACCATTTGCCTAGATCGGGATCTCTCGGGGCAATTTTAGACAGGTGTCCTAAAGCCTCCTCAAAAATGGCAGCCGATCTCAAGTAATTATCTCTGATTTTCTTGATTTTTTCCATTCTTGAAAAAACATCTTCGTCGTGTTTGGGAAGTTCAAGATCGGATCTCCAAAATAAAGCCCTCGCTAGATACAATCTATACATCAGTTCCGCAGGATTCTTTCGAACGTATTCCTCCAGAAACGGCAAGCTTTGCGCTTCTTGGCCGTTCTGTTGTAGATTTAAAATTTTCTGCTTCGCAGCTTTATTCCATTCTCTTCGATTCTCTTCCTGGGCCGTCAAAAAGGAATACGTGAAAAGAAATAGTACGCTTATAATGAAGAACTTTCCGATCGAAAGATTCATTTGCGATTGCACCTTAAATGTAAGTATAAAGATTTTTACCGTTCTCCGGGTACGGCAAGTGAATGATTTCGAAAGGCTGATCGACCTTTTGTAGAATATCCTGCAGATCGTTATTCATGTTTTCTCTGGATAAAACGAATATCTCGCTCGCAGAAATTCCGAATGCATAGTCCTCCGCTCCTAACATAGGCTGGACCTCCTCGAGAATTCTCCTTCTCCAATCCTCGGTTACATCGTAATCTTGTTCGCCCTTTAATCGTATTTTAAATAAATTGCAACGACTTCTTTCACCGTGAGTTGCCCACCGTAAGAGTAAAAACTGAATTTGGACAAGATCCCGTTTGTCCTGTATAGCGTGCGACGCTTGTTCGATTTCAAGTTGAAGAAATGCATCCTCGACCGGATCTATGGATTTTTCCACAGAATCTCGAATTTGCTCGGTGAGATCCGCATTCGGTGGATCGGGGAACAATAAAAAGAACCTGAAATCCAAGCCGGATCTAAACAAGGGAAAGGAAATAATCCGAATTACGCCGTCTAAGTCCGCCGGATCAAATTTTTTAATGAAAAAATGATCGTTTCGTCTCTCTTCCGTTACATCGATAATGGATACTTCGTTGGTTTCCTGACCCAAAAATTGATCTCCATAAAGAAAGATCATATTTTGGCGAGTATACGGGTGCATTCCATACGTAACTGCCGGCTGATATGCTCCTCTCCTGCGATCATAAAAATGAATGCTAAACGACTTCACATGCAAAGATGAAAAAATCGTAAGATAGTACTTTAAAAGAGAAGACACGGAAGTATCCAAACCTTGATGAATCTCATCTAATACTTCAAGTATCTTGCGCTTTTCTCGAATAGGCTGTTGGTCCAGCCAAGTGCGGAATCGATCCGATAACGGCATTTCCTCGTTAGGATCGGTTTTACGGATTCCCCACCAAGCTCTTGCCCACAAGAAAAATCTAGATTTGTGCTGGGGAGCAATGCCTCTTGCAGCTTTTAGACCGACTTCCGCCAAACCGGTTACGCGCAAGGCCTTGGCTAAAAGACCCGTGTCTTTAGGCTTCTCTTCGATATCTACAGGCGCCGGAACTCCGGTCGATCTGACTTTATCGACCAATTTAGCTAGCTCGTCCGTAAAGATAGAATCGCGTTTTCTTTGAATCGATTCCGACAAATTCAAATCGGGCTCCGCAATCGTAACTGCGTCTCGAATCCCAACCGAGGAGCGCTCGTTTGTCGCAGAAACCGGTTTCGGATCCCGTAAAAACTTCGGAGTAAGAAAAGAATCTTCGGGAAGATCAAAGGGTAAAACATAGAAAGTTCCGCCGACGAGCGGTTTCGTTTCAAAAACGGGAGCGGCGGCTTGATTCGGCTCCGAAAGCTTTTTGGCCGCCTCGATTTTCTTCAAAGTTTCATCCTTGATTCTTTCGGCAAGGAGTTGGGTAAGCTGGGAAACATCGGCTCGTTTATGGGAGGATTTTATCGATCGTTTTCGTACGAATAAAATGGAAATATCCAGAAGAAATAATAACCCGAAGAAAAGCGGAAATAAAATAATAAATTCGGAATGTACTGCGGGAATAAGAAGAAAAAATCCTTGAATAAATCCCGATTTATCCTCGGGAAAATGAGCGTAGTAGGCTCTATATTCCCTATCTCCGATATCGATTGATTTATAATCGGAACCCTCTTCCTTTAAAGAATATAGAAGATCTTCGACAATTCTCCTTGGATCGGTTTTTTCGTTTTCGAAGACCCAATCCCGAAACGAACCTACTTTCAACTCGGGAACGAAATATTCTTTCTTACCGTCGAAATCGAAAAAAAACTTTTCTTTGTCTAATAAAGCCAATACTGCAATTTGTTTTTCGTATAAAGGAACAAAGAAAACAGGTTCGTTCCCCAACGGAAGCAACCGACTCGTATTTCCTTCCCAAGCTTGAACGAGTAATTGTTTTGAAATCTTCGAATCGAATTCCGGTGAAGAAACTGTCTTATCCGAAGCATCCCAAATAGCAAAACTTCTTACGGGAACGGGCGCACTTTTCGTATCGAGCAAACTGGGATCGGTAGAGCGAATTTGTTTTTCTAAATTAATTATGTTTTTATTAAAGAACGAAAATGCGGTTTCTAGCTTCGAGCGGTAAAATACACCGTCCGGAAAATAAGGTTCAAGCCAAAGTATCAAAAAAGAAAATAAAAATGCAAAGACAAGAAGGAAGCGTAATTTAGTTCCGATCATCGATTTCCATCCCGAACTTTAGAGAATAAGCCTAATAATTCCAACTTCAATTTCAACCAATCTTCCCGCTCGACGAATCTAGCTTCTGTCCTAATCGAATAGAATAAACTACTCGCTAATAAACCGCCGAACAAGACCAAAAAGGAAACGCCCAAAGCTGCCATCATCAATAACAATTCTCTAACTTGAGAATTTCTCGGAAAGCTGAGAAATAATTCCGTCGGTCCATCCACAATTTTTTCCCAAGTAGGCCGGTGGAAGAATTTCCTTTCTTTCGATGATTCGGATAATAGGGAGTACATTTCTAATCCGCCCTTTTTGGAATCGGATATGAATTTCGAACTCGGCCCGGTCGTCGGAAGCAACGGTGTATCCGGAGTTAAATTCGTCTCCAATACTTCCACCTCCTGACCTTTCCTTTGAAATACTATATATAAAAACCCTTGGTACGCTTCTCGCGGAAGATACGACTTGCGAATTCCAGCGGATGCAGCAATCACTCGATCGGCATCTTCTTTCGAAATTTGAAAGTAAAGCTTCCCTTCGGAATTTCTGTATAGTAGATCTCTCTGAGAATCTTCGGCCCAGTGTCCTGGTTCAATTTCCAATCCCCCTAAACGAAGATCGGGTTGAAATACTAGTTTCTCGGAATCGGAAGAATAAATGAGTCTATACGAACTTTCGTAGATTCTAACAAAGGTAAAATCTCCGGAAGAAAGCAGATCTTTTCCGAGTACTTTTGCCTGGCTTTCCAAGTTCGGATCATGGTATTTTCTGATTATATATTCGATTCTAAGACCCAAATCGTAATAAGTTTCGCCTTTGCGCGTTATTAGTTCTTTCGCAAATTTTCCTTTGCGAAAATGGGAAGATGGACTCAAGATCTGCACTGGAGCAAAGAAAACCGACTCTCTCCATGCCGACGGGAAAAAAGGGATGGAAAGAAGCAACGGGCATAGGAGGATCAGGGAAAGAATTCGGATCCGCCGACTACGAGAACGTGGGTTCACTTTTCTAGTATCGGCTGATTTACCCTTTCCAATCAGTCTAAATGTTAAGGATCTCCGCCTACCGAGCGGGTAAAAATAAGATGATTTTTTATGTATTTATTGATGGAATCGGCTTTGGCGAAAATGATCCTGAAAAAAACCCGTTTGCTCGATTCTCTACTGGAATATTTCTGCCGCTAGCCGGAAAGGAAATCCCTAAAGATTCTCCACCTCGTCTACACGACCTCGTTTATATTAAGACCGATGCGAGCATGGGTATCAAGGGATTACCCCAGAGCGCCACCGGTCAAACGTCTCTCTGGACGGGAATCAACGCATGTCAGGTTCTAAATCGACATATGAGCGGGTTTCCGACATTTACCTTAAAACGAATTATCGCAAAATATTCCATTGTTCGAGTATTGGAAGAACGAGGCTTTAAAGCCGATTTACTAAATTGTTATACGCCGGGTTTTTCGGATCACGTGAAAAAAAATCCGAGACAAGTCTCTGCATCCACATTGATTCAAATGGCCGGGAATAAGCCGCTGAAAGGAATGGAGGATCTTAGGGCCGGGAAAGGTCTTTATATGGATATTAGCAGGGAGTTCCTGCGAAAGTTCGGTCGAGATTATATCGAAAAGGGCGACCCTGTTTTGGAAAAGCAAGACCCTTACGAAACCGGGAAAGCGATTGTTCCGGCAGTAAAGGATTACACGCTTTGTATATACGAATATTTTTTGACCGATAAGGTTGGACATAAAATGAATTGGAGCGGGGCGGATCGTTGTATTGAAGATCTGGAAGGATTTTTACTCGGTGTAATCGAAGCAATGAACCCGGATGAAGATCAGCTAATCGTCACTTCGGATCACGGAAACTTAGAAGATTTAACCGTCGACGTGCATACCACAAACCTAGTTCCGACGATTCTTTTCGGTAAATATACCGAAAGAATGAAAGATAAGATTGAATCCCTGAAAGACATTCCTCATGCGATTTATGATTGCTTAGGATTCAAAATACAAATGTCGGAAGAAGAATTCATCCAAACTGCAAGTTAAATGCGAATCTAGTATTTCCAGTCGTCCGCGTCCGACGAACTATCTTTGGACGGTTTTGCTTTCGCCTTATCTCCGTCTTGATAATTCAGATTGTCTTCGATCTGATCCAACGATTCTTTTTTCCAAGCGGCAGCTTTACGACCAAGGGCGTTATCGTGGTTTCTATCGTTAGCTTCCTGGAAGGAAGATGCGGCCTTTTCGTAATTTCCACTTCTAAAATAAATGGTCCCTTTGCGAAAAAGAGCCGCTTGATCCATAGCGGAATCGGCATTTTCTAAAATCTTATTTAAATACTGTAGGGCCGAATCCGGTTTCCCGATCGAATCGTAGCTTTCTGCGATGAAATACCATGCTTGTTCTCTGGCTCTTTCGCTTACGCCGAGATCCAGCGCTTTCTTAAAGGACTCGATAGCCCCGTAATATTGCTTTCTAAAATATAACTGTCTGCCTTTCTCCAGAAGCCCAGAGCGAAATTCCGAATCCACCGAAATTTTATCTCGATCAAAATAGGCGTCCGCTTGCACGTAATCCTCGTACACGTCGTACGCGGACCAATCTTTACCCATTTTTCGTAATGATTTTCCCCATCGAACTCTCGCCTTTACGTTTTCAGGATCCTCTTGTAATGCCAAGACGTAGTTCTTTCGCGATTGGTCGTAATTCCCCTTCTTCATATAATAGTCTGCAATAGCCGACAATGCGTTTGAGCGAAGTTTATTATCATTCGAGGTTCTAAGTACCTCTTCCAAATGTCCTTTACCCTCTTCGTCTCGATTAAGCATTAACAGCAAATTACCCAGACCGTATGCGACCTTGGCGCGTTCTTCCCGAGAAAGTCCGTCCTTTTGATTCAATTCTCGGTAAATACCGAGAGCGAGCATCTTATCGTTACTCTTTTCAAGAGCCTTTCCAAGATCGTATTTGATCCGAAACGCAAGTTGTGGGGCAACTTCCTTAGCGGATAATTCCGAAAATATGTCCAAAGCTTTTTCGGCAGATTTGGGATTGGAATGCTTTAGGAATTCCTCTCCTTCTCGAATTTTTTCAAGGACTCCCCGATTGTTTCCCTCGTTATCCTGAATAACGGCGGTATAAATTCCGGTTAAAACACCTGCACAAATAAATAAAAAACCAGTTACTAGTATAATGGAACGGTTCAATGCCTTCCTCCGCTAATCTTAGCCAGACAATGTTTTGTCCAAAATTCGGTTCGATCCGGATTATATGATTTTACTTCTTTTTGCACGAAGTATCTTAGCGCTTTTCTATAATCCCCGTTTCGATAATAAGAAAGCCCCGTAAAGAATTTCGCCTTTCCTCTTACGTCTTGATTATCGGTTTGTTCAAACGGGGCGAGCTGGCGAATCGCCTCCGAATAGTCGTTTTTCCAATACGTAGATTTTAGAATTTTATTTAATTCTTCATCCGAAGCAACGATCTTATTTTCATCTTTCGAGATTGTGGGTTGGTTTTCTTTCGGAGATTCGTCCTGCACGGTATTCGAGTTAGCAGAACCCTCGATTGCAACGTAAGACTGATCTTGTGAAAGAGTAAAATCTTCCTTGTCGCCGCGCCTAACCGTAACTCCGAAGTAAATCGTACTCTTAGACGGCTTCATTCTAACCATCACATTCGTTTCAGGATGGTTCACCTCGCCTAACTTGCGAATATTGCCGCCTAAAAAGGTGGCAACTCCTCCGGAAAGCGGCTTAGTCCCTTGGTAAATGGAGTAAACGGTATTCTCGTCAGGATTTTCAGGAGCCTTCCAATCCAGACGAATTCCCACATCCACCGGCGTGGAGTTCAGGTCCTTTACGTGCATTTCCTCAAAGGAATATTCAGATTTGGTAATATTATCTTCGTTGGGCTGTTTTCGCTTATCTTGATCATAAACGTAAAATTGTCGGATGAAAGATTGATTTTGGATTAAAGGTATGACTTCCTTCAATCCTTGTTTAACGGTTACGCCGTAATAAATCGTCTGAGACTTGTTTAAGTCCTGATCCAGAAACGAGTTTTCGGGATGAGAAACTTCCGCAAGCTTTTCAGCCTTACGCATCAGGCTCAAACTGGAAAGCGGCTCCGCCGATCTATAGATGGAATAAATCGTTTCTCCCGCGACACCCAACCTATAGGGTTCCCAAGAAACACGAAGATACTTTCCTTCTCTTTTGACTGCGATGTCGGTCACTCTCGCATCATCGGAGAGTACCTTCTTTTTTTCATCTTCAGGATTGGAATTGGAAGTCGGCGGACTGGAAGATTGCTCGATGACTATCGGGATAGTAGTGAAATTTCGATTCGGTACTAGTTTTAAATCCTTCTTTCGAACATGGTGGGAAAGAACCACGGCGTAGTAGTACGTTCCAGGTCGAAGATTATAATCATATATTTGATTTACCCCGTTGGCAATCCCGCTCGGGAATTTTCCTAACGAGTCCGAGATATAGCATTTTTCCGGAGTATCGATGACACTTGGATTCCTTGCGATGATAATTTCTCCTGTTTCCCGAGGCGGTTCCCAAGTAATTCTAACGGACTTTCCATCCTTAAGGACTTCCACGTTAATCGATCCGGCCACCCCGAATAGCTCCGTATCGGCGCGTAACAGTTCCTGCTGTTGAGCGTCCGCTAGACCAGCAACCGCGAGCAGACAAAGAAAAAATAGAATCCGTACACGGGTCTTCATTTGGGAATAGGGTTCCGTATATACATATCGGAACTAAGAAACCGTTTTTTTACTTCGGTTTTTCATAGAATAGGAGGAAAATAAAAATAAAGGGATGTCTTTCGATTGTAAAGGGTATTTCCGTAAAAAAGGAACCGTTCCGCGATTCCGATTGACGGTAGCTCTCGATAATCAGACATAATACCGAATTTTAGAAACGATGAGCGACCTAGAATATTACTACGATTTAGATTATCAGAATTTCCTTCTTTCGAGCAAACGTAGGGACGTAACCCCGCCGGAAGTGGTTTTTAAGCATTTTCCGTTGAAAGACGTTATGAATTTGGTGGATTTCGGTATGGGGTTAGGTTTCTGGACCGAATACCTATTAAAAATGATCCACAAAGAAGGATGGATTTGGGGAGCAGAATGTAATCAGGACCTCTTAGATGAAGTTCTTCATTGGAAAAATCGTGAAGAAATCAATCGTCTTACTCCGTTTTATATGGAAAAAGCGGATCGTCCGCTTCTTCCGGAATGGATTCCCGTCCCGGAAGTAGTCTTTGCTTCCCTAGTTCTATCGACGTTCCCGGATCCAGGACAGGCTATGGACGGACTTATTCGATCGATGAGGAAAGGTGGAAAACTTATCGTTCTGGATTGGGTTAAAAATGAATTCGCGATCGGCCCGAAGATCAACGACAAGATTTCTTTGGATAAAATGAAATTTCTTGCCGAGCAGTATAAACTGGACGTGATAAAAAGCGTCCGAATCAGCGAGAACGTTTACGGGTTAGAAATACAGGCAGGATCCGATTTCGAGTACGGTTACTACGACTTGAAAGAGGAAGAAATGTATTCGGAAGAATTGATCCGATCCTAGAAAAAGAAAAATTAACCTACGGCCGCCAAAATTCGACCGGACACCTTTCCTTCCTTATCTGTGGTCGGTAAATATTCGCCGATCTCAACGGTTAGAAACTGTCCGGGACTTAAAGCCGGAAGGTCCTTAGACGGTAAAGTTACTTTCAAATAATTATCCGTAACAGCAACTCCGTCTTTTTCTAGAATCGCTTCTCTATGCCGACCCAATTGCGAAACCGCATAGGAAGAATGCAAATCTTGAGAAAGCGACATGAGTGAATGGACTCTTTCCTTCTTTCCTTCTTTGGTTACCGTTTCCGGATATTCTTCTGCGGTAGTATTTCGGCGGACGGAGAAAGGAAACGCGTGAATCTTAGCAAATTCCAAATCCTTAAGAACGTTCATCGAATCAAGAAAATCGGATTCCGTCTCGCCGGGAAATCCTACTATTACGTCGGTCCCCAAAAAAAGGTCGGGTATTTTAGATTTAACTAATTCGATTCGTTTCCGAAAGGTTTCAGGAGTGTAGCTCCGTCTCATTTTTTTCAGAATTTGTTTGCTTCCACTTTGTAAAGGAACGTGCAAAAAAGGACAAAATCTCGGATGACTTAACAATTCCGCTAACTCGATTCCGACATCCGGCGGCTCGATGGAAGATAAGCGAAGACGCGAATATTCCAATTTATTTAAAATCGATTCCAGTAGCTTCGGAAATGCCTTCCTTCCGTCCTGGTTCCTATACCACCCCAAATTAACTCCGGTAAGCATTATCTCGCCAACGCCGCTATCTTGCAAAAAAGAAACCTGATCAAGGATGTCTTTCCATTCACGACTGACGCCCTTTCCTCGCGCTTGGGGAATCTTACAATAAGAACAAGTCCTATCACACCCGTCCTGGATTTTTAAATAGGCCCTAGTATGGCCGTTCGGCAAAACGTCGGAATACGAAAATCGATCCGTTTGAACCGATTGGTTAGAAATAGTAGCTCCTTCTCTTTCCAATATCATTAAAGGAAGACGGGATTTATCCTCGTTGCCGACGACACCTGCAATCCCAGGAATAGCTTCGATCGATTGACGATCCGTTTGCGCATAGCAACCGGTGACCCAAACTTGGGCTCCGGGATATCGCTTTACTGCGTTTCGAATAATGTTTCGGTTCCTGGAATCCGCCTTGTTCGTGACGGTGCATGTATTTACTACTACCACGTCCGGAATTTCATCTTCGACGGCGGTTCTATACCCGTGACGACTTAAAGAGGAGAAGATGCCGTCCGATTCAAAAAAATTAAGTCTGCATCCTAACGTGTGAAAAAGGACTTTCTTTTCAGCCTTGTGAGAGGGCATTAATTCTCGCCTCGATTCTTTGTAGATTTCCCCGAAACTTTTCATCTTCCGGTTTTATCTTTAATGCCGCTTCGATTTGTTCTTTTGCACTCTTCAGTTGATCTAATGCTTTCTTCAAATTCCCGCGCTTTGCTTCCTGATTTCCGCCTTTTTCATACACCAAGGCTAGATTATTCAAGACATTAGGATTATTCGGAACAAGAGATTGCGCCCACTTCAAGCTGACCTCGGCCTTTTCCGCGCTTCCCAAATAATAGTAAACTTGAGCCTCTAAAACTAGAGGGTGGTAATCGTTCGGATCTTCCGATTTTAATTTTTCGATTACGTGCAAAGCTTCGCGAGCTTTTCCATTGTACAAAAGTGCAGTCGCAAAAAGTAATCTAACTTCCCGATTCTTAGGGTAGATCTCGTAAGATCTGGAGATAATTTCCAAAGCGTCATCGTTTCGACCGACTTGAAGAAGGTACCGAGCAAAATCGGCGCTGACCGCAGGGTCACCCGGTTTCAATTTTAACGCTTCGGACCAATGAGTTCCTGCGGATTTCATCCTGCCCGCTTTATAGTGGCAGAATGCGGCCAAATAATGCGTCTCGTAACTACGCTTTCCTTGCTCGTGCAGCGCTTTAATAATTTCGAGCGCCTTTTCCGAGTTTCCGCTTTGGAATTCGGCTAATGCTTTCGAATAATCCGCTTGTTCCTGCCCGAATATATCCCCGGCGAATACGATCGGCAGCATTGCCAATAAAAGGATGGTAATATTTTTTTTCGCAGCCATCTCTATCTCTCTTTCCAGCTCAATACGGAGAATCTCCTTAAGTGGGAACTCCCATGGACTTTGCATTCAGACAGTCTATCAGGGAATGAAAGGGTTCCACCGGGTCGATGAAGACAATAATGCTCGGATATCTCGTAGAGAGAAAATGTTCGATCTTTTCTTCGGAAATGATCGAAATTTCCCCCACTTCTAAAACCGGCAATCCGTCCGGATTCCGATAAACTTCATATTCCTCGTTATCGAGAAAGTCCGTAAGAAGTATATATCCGGATCCGTAATAGACCCCACCCTGAAAGTAGTATTTGTAAAGGACGCGTACCTCGGGAAGAAATAAATCTGGCTGAAAAACGCAGAGAGAAATTTTTTCAATTCCCGCGACAGTCCGTATCTTTCTAAGATGAAACCAAACTTTTCGAACGAGCAAGTAAGACAGTACGAAGATGACTGGGATCAGGTACGGCATAGGTTTCCCTCTGTCCTTATAGTCCTTTTCCCCGTCGGGAGCGGTTGCCCAAAGGGCAACCGTCAATTCACTCTCTAAACGAGAGCTGGTTCTTCCGATCTTTCGGGGTTATTAGGGGAATTATCCCCGCCCGAGCCTTGGTCCGCCGGTTTATAGTCGATCCAAGGTTCTTCGACAAAGTCCAACTTTCCTTCTTTGAACGAAACAGTGATCTTAGTAGGTTCTTTATATGAACCTTTGAGAGTTTGGACGGCCATATAATCCTCCAAATCTCGTTGGAACACTCTCCGCAATGGACGGGCTCCGAATTTTTCATCGTATCCGATATCCATAAAGTGGTCTTTCGCCTCTTGAGTAAGCTCGATTTTGATTTTCTTATCCAAGAGACGTTTGTTCGTATCTCCGGCCATGATATCCATGATCTTCATGAGATCCTCCTTCTTAAGAGGACGGAAATAAACGACTTCGTCTACCCGGTTCAGGAACTCGGGGTTAAAGTGCTTCTTAAGCTGTTCCCTAGCTTGATCGGATTTATATTTATCCTCTTCGCCGGAACGATCTTCAAACCCAAGACGAACGCTACTTGAAATTTCCTTAGCCCCGATATTCGAGGTCATGATGATAATCGTATCTCGGAAATTCACTTTGCGACCCTTGGTATCCGTTAAGTTTCCTTCCTCCATTACTTGAAGAAGAATATTAAAGATATCATGATGAGCTTTTTCTATCTCATCCAAAAGAATAATCGAATACGGTTTTTTACGTACGAATTCGGTCAACTGGCCCCCGTCATCGTAACCTACGTAACCTGGAGGAGCTCCGATCAAACGGCTGACCGCATGCGGTTCCATATACTCGGACATATCCACCCGAAGCATAGCGTCCTGATCTCCGAACAAAAAGTCCGCCAGAGCTTTTGCCAACTCGGTTTTTCCCACACCCGTCGGGCCTAGGAAAATGAAAGATCCGGTCGGTCGGCGCTCGGCTTTAAATCCCGTACGGGCTCTCCTGACGGCTTTTGCTATTTTTTCAATCGCATCGTCTTGGCCGACCACGCGAAGTTTCAGTTCGTCTTCCAGCCGCAGTAATCTTTCGGATTCGCTTTCTTCCATTCTTTGGAGAGGAATACCGGTCCACTGCGAAACTACGGAGAGAATATCATCTTCGTCGATGGAGACTGCAAAGTCGTCCATCTTCTCTTGCCATGCCCGGATTTTCTCTTCCAATAATTGTTTTTTGCGATTTACTTCATCGCGAACGCCGGCTGCTTTCTCGTATTCTTGGGCACGAACCAAATCTTCCTTCTTTTGAGAAAGAGATTTGATTTCTTCTTCCAAGTCTTTGATTGCTTGCGGTCTTGCGCAGTTCGCTAAGCGAGCTTTTGCACCGGCTTCATCGATGATATCGATCGCTTTATCAGGAAGATATCTGTCATTGATATACCGATGAGAAAGTTTAACGGATTGCTCTAATGCGCGATCCGAATATCTGACTTTATGGTGAGCTTCGTATGCTTTCTTCAATCCTGTCAGGATTAAAATGGCATCATCGACCGAAGGTTCGGCGACTTTTACCACTTGAAAGCGTCTTTCCAAAGCGGAGTCTCGCTCGATGTATTTTCTATATTCGGTACTTGTCGTGGCACCGATGCATTGCAATTCACCCCGAGCCAACGCCGGTTTCAGAATGTTCGCAGCATCAACCGCACCTTCAGCGGCTCCGGCGCCGATCAAAGTATGCAACTCATCGATAAAGATAATGATATTATTAGAGGAAGAGATCTCTTTCATGATCTTTTTCAATCTCTCTTCGAATTCACCACGATACTTGGTCCCTGCGATTAGACTAGCGAGATCCAACGAAAGAACTCTCTTATCGAAGAGTAGATCAGGAACGTTCTTCTCCACGATAGCAAGCGCTAGGCCCTCTACGATAGCGGTTTTTCCGACTCCGGATTCTCCCACTAATACCGGGTTGTTTTTAGTTTTCCTAGAGAGAATTTGAATCACTCGTTGAATTTCGTTTGCACGACCAACGACAGGATCCAATTTTTTATCCCTAGCGAGTTGCGTTAGGTCTCTTGCGAACTCATCCAGAATCGGAGTTTTGGTTTTTTCCGCCCGAGGCGTACCCGGTTGAGCGGAAGGTTGACTGGAGACGCCTACCGTACTCGTAGGAGGAGCTCCTAGTAATCGTAGAATTTCTCCCTTGATTACGTTATAGTTAACGCTGAAGGAATATAAAGCCCCGCCGGCAATATTATTATTATCACGCAACAAAGCTAAAAGAATATGCTCGGTCCCGACATAGTTATGTTTCAGACGTTTCGCTTCTTCTTTAGAAAGCTCTATGATTTTTTGGTATCGATCTTGACCTTGCGCCATATCCATGAGCAGAGTCGCAGAACTTTCTCGCGTGCGCCTCTCCACTTCCTTACGGAGCTCGTTCAGATTGATATTCAGGTTGTTTAGGATTTTGATCGCAACCGAATCCTCTTCCTTAAGCAATCCTAATAGAATATGCTCGGGGCCGATAAATTCGCTGCCGAGACGTTTAGCCTCGTCTTGAGCGATCTCGTTTATTACTCGTTTGGCTCTTTTTGTAAATTCTAACATAATTGCGGCCTTCCCCAGGGATTCTATAAATTAGACTGGTTTCGCATCAAATTTCCTACGGGAGTCTTTTTCCCTATAAGAAACATATCGGATTGGTCGTTTAAAAAGGATTACGGGGCAACGAAGCTTTTCCTGCTTCTTTTCCTAATATTACTAGTAAGGCTAAATATGAAACTAAATTGAAAAAGGAATTTTTTCGTTTCAACCCGAAATTTTTCCGGAAAATGATCAATCTATCCTGTAGGTCTTCCCGATAAAACCCCCAATCCGTCGGTAATCGGAAACCCTCCAATGCTCCCGTTTGCGTAAACAAATCGGGCAAGGCGATGGAAAGTTTGTCCCCCTCTCCGGCATTTGTGGGGCAAGAAGTTAGAAATCCTATTCCATCCTTATAGTCGAACCGTTCCGAATCCCAAAATGCTTTTAAAAAAGGCGAGTCGAGAACCGATGCTAGATCGTAAAGAGAATCGGTTACGTATTCCCAGCGAAGGTGATCCTCGTCTCCCATGAGTAAAGTCCCGCCATTCCAGGAAATTCTCACACATTTTGTATTGTCAGACCTATTTTTTACGGCCTGTGTTTCAGAAAAAAAATCGAGATTCGCTGGGTTTTGAATATTTTGGGAAGAAAACCATTCCTTTAAAAATACGACAGGGAGAATTTTAGATCGAAAGGGGTATATGGACCGCTTTGGATTTCTCGCAACACGAAACCGATAAGAAAACGGAAGAGAATAAGCGTCTATTTTTTTCATCTTCTCCGGAAAAGGGGAAGCATTGAATTGAAACCACTCTTCGCGTAGCGGGAATCCTACCGGAGGTTCCCAGTCGGACGCGCTTTGGCGAGGAATGAAAGTCGAATATTCGTCACCAATAACGGAAATGCAATTCGAGCAACCGATTCTACCGCGATCTTTCCAATCCGAATAGGATATACCGCAATAGATACAATCTTTCATAAAACGCCGTTTTAGACCGTCTGAGGAATATGAGCCGGGTGCAGCTTTCCTTGATAAATTTGATTTCGTTTATGCGCGAGTGCCGCGAGTTCCATATCGTGCGTGACTAAAATCAATCCGAATCTTAAATCCTTCTGTAGTTCCTGAATCAGACCCATTAAATTTCGTGAGTTTTCCCTATCTAGATTTCCGGTAGGTTCGTCCGCTAGAATCAATCTTTTTCCCGCAACGAGAGCCCTTGCAACCCCTACACGAGCGCTTTCTCCGCCGGAAAGTTGGGAAGGAAAACTCTCATATCTTTCTTTCAATCCGACCTTATCTAACATTGCCATAGCATCTTCCTGCGCCTTAGTCGGGGATACTCCGCGAATTAACAGAGGAATCGCAACGTTTTCCAACGCGGAAAAATCGGGCAAAAGAAGATGATGCTGAAAAATAAACGCGATCTTCTCCGCTCGAAACGCTTCCTTCCCTTTTTCATCCAGGTTACCGAGAGAAGTTCCGCAAACCTCGACTTCGCCGGAATCGAATCCATCCATTGCTCCGAGAATATTCAGTAAAGTCGATTTACCGATTCCTGACTTCCCTTCGATGGAAAAAATCTGACCTTCTTCCACATCCATGTCCAGCCGATCCAAAATGGTGAATTCCTTTTCCAACACATGGTATGTTTTGACTAGATTTCTGATTTTAATAAGACTCAAGTTAGTCGTTCCTTATCGTGTCCACTGGATTCAAACTAGCGGCCCACCGAGCCGGGAAGTATCCTGCAATTCCGGATAAAATCGTAGCGGCAGTCGTAACCATAAAAATGAAAGCAATGTCGATATCGACTGGTATTTTGTCGAAATAATAGATTCGTTTCGGCACTAACTCCACGGGACTCCACTCGGCTCCGAATAAAACCGATATATCGGGCCCTAGCATATTCATGATTTCCTCGATTCCATTAATAATGTTTTCCAAAGAATTTGCCAGAAAGATACCGGTTACTCCGCCGATCAAGGATGCCAAAATACCGACCAGCATTGCGTTCAAGGTAAAAATCAATAGTATATCCGAAGAAGGCAGTCCTAACGCCTTTAAAACGCCTATTGATTTTCGTTTAGCACGGACTAAGGAATAGACGGACGCGACCATTCCCAACGCCGCAAGGATGATAAATAAGAAAACGATAATCGAGATAATCGTTTTTTCCAATTTGAGAGCGGCAAGAAAGTTCTCCTGCTCCTCCGCGATTGTCCTTACCGATAATGACGAGGAAACCTCCACTTCTCTTTCAAAGTCAGGTTCCGAAAACAAGCGTAAAAGCTTACGCTTGCAATAACTTAAGTCGTCGAGCGACTTTACTTTTAACGTTATTTGGTTAACCGAATTGCGTAATTTAAAAAACTTTTGGGCGATCGGCAGCGCCATATAGACATATCGGGAATCGAATTGATAATTACCTGTTTTAAAAAAACCTGAAACGCGAAAGTTTTCGACGCTGACTTCCACGCCTTTCCCCAGAGAAAACCTGCCTCCGGGGACTGCGAGAGTCAGTTGTCTTCCTAAGGAAAAATTGTACAGGCCTTCCATTTCCTTTCCGATGACGATGTAATTTTCCTTATTCATTTGAGCCAATTCATCCCGATTGTAATGAACCACTCTCGGAAAATTAGGTAGTCTGGTCAAAAGCAGGTCGTCAACGTTCGATACCGGAACCGCTCGGATAATGACCGGATAAAAAGTGTTATAGTTCTGAATCAATCCGTGACTTTGAATTCCACCTTCTACGGAAACGATTCTTTGTTTCAATTCGGGAGTCTTTTCTATCCAGGAAATAATTTTTTCGTAGTCGGTAATTTCACCCGCTCCGGAATTACTCTCGATCGTAATGTGCGACCCGCCTTGCCATAAAGATTCTTTTACTTGTCTCTGGAATCCGTTGAAGATGGAAAGAACGACTATTAAAAGTGAAACCCCCACTGCCATTACCACGAAAGAAACTCTGGATTTTAAGGACAATAAACCGGCGGCACGAGAACCTCGAATGTATCGAGAAGTAAGTAAAAGGACCAGTGGAGTTCGAGAAAAGAGGAAGTTCATGATTAAAGCAGGCAAAATTCCCTATAATGGCGAAATTGCTTAGTTTGACAATTCTACGATTCCGAAGCAGGATGTCAAAATAAAGTCGACTCCGTCTTGGTAATCGGAGACAGTTCGATTTCATTCGAAAGATATATGGCCTCCAACCAAGTTTACTCCTTCTTTTTTCAATCTCGGGATACTTCATCTTCTTTGTACGTATTATTCGGCGGTATTGTCGACCCAGTAAGCAGCCATATCGATCGACTTGACGTAGTGGCTGTCGGAAACAGCGAACTGATTAATGTTCCACTTTCGGGAGCAACTTTCAAAGATATTTCTAATATCTGTCAAAAGATAAAATACGAAGGAAAACAACTTAAAAATCTAACGAATAAGCTCGGTGAACTCTTTCAATCTTCCGGTAGATCGGACGATTTTATGGAGCAATTACTCCATTATATGAACAAAAGGGAAGATGAGAAAATCAGATACCTGATTAATCAGGTCGCGAATCAGGCAATCGGTAATTCAAAACCCGATATTACTCTTTGGTATTCACTCATCGACCGGGACAAAATCGACGATACAAGTATGAATCGTCAGTCTATGGAGAATTTAGATTCGACTGATGAGGAGGGACCTCCTTCTTTAGACGAATCTACCGCACCGGGACCGGGTACTGTGGTTGCAACCGGAATCGACGCGTCCATTCCGCAGAATGCAACAAGGATTCAGTTCAAATTCATTCTTTCTCCTGTTTCCGGAATTCCGGTAAATCAATTAAAACCGGGAGATCAAATTATAGTTCAATTAAACCCGGGTGACCCGACTACTTTAGGCGTAATCGATACCATGAAATTAAAAATGGAAGACGGATCGATTCGCCCTGTGCCGGCCACGATCGTTGCGACTGAAAATAAGGGAACCGAAAGCGAAACCGTAATCAGAATCGGAGTCGATGTTTTCGGGAAAATTTACGAAGAAGAAAATAGTATAAAAGTAAGACCGTACACAGGCGAAAAGGCGCCGGCAAAAAAAGGCGCCGCTTCTCACGATACTTCTTCCAGCATCGAAGCCGGAGAATCAAGTCTACTATTAACGGTGCTAATCGCTTTAGGCGTTGTCGGAATCGGAATGGTTGCCGTTTTTGTATTTTTATTCTGAGCTACCTTTTTAAAAAAGAATAATCTGATGAAAAAATTTTCCCGTCTCCATCTTGCCTATATAATTCCCTTCATCCTGCTATTTGTCTGCCTTTTTCAGCTTTTCCTACAACCGACATTTCTTGATGCGAACGATACGACGACGATGGAAGCTATGTTAGACGGGACAGGTAGAGAACCAATGTCAGGTTTCTATTTTCAAGGCGGCGCAATTTCCCAAATGCTTTTAACTCAAAAGATTTTGGCGGAATTAGGTGATAGCGGAATTCCGACCGATTCTCAACCTGAAGATACGATAGATAGAATGGGAAGGATCTTATTAGGTCAAAGGATTCAGATCTTCTTTTATTGTTTTTTAGGATTGTTATCCATTTCCTCGTTCGTTTCCCTTCGATACAAAACCTTTTTCTATACGTTCATGAATCGAATACTATATGTGTTCGGCATTATTTATGCGTTTTCAATTCTGCCGACATTGATCGGAGCAGCGGTAAGAACTGCGGGAACGAATTTTTGGGGCGTCCCGGCTATTCTATTAACGCTAGGATGGATCGTATTCCTGATCTATATGACTCTGACGGTAGACCAAGTATTCTCGAATGCCGAGGCCGACCGTTTTTCTTCTCTAAGAAATTTGAAAGAAGACGAGGCCGAGTTCCGAACCGGCAGTAAAGCGGAAAGCGAAACATTCGTAAATTCGATCCTTCATTTTTTAGGAATTATCGTTTTGGGAACAATTGTAGGAAATCTTGTTTATATTCCTCTGTTCCTTTTACAACGAAACTATGCGAGTCAATTCGGAGTCCTTCTCCTAATCGCGCTTTTGGTACTTTCAGGATTTTATATCCGAAATTACCTCCGGCTCGGTAAGAGCGGGGATTTGGGTAAATTTCAAAACCTCGCCATCGGAATTAGTTATCTGCAACTACGTTTTGTGCGTAATATTCTCTTCGGAACTTTCGGTCTTATTTTAGTCGTGCTCTTTATCGTGTTTATCTTTTCGCTTTTGATTATGAATATCGGAATTTTAGAAAATTTGTTTCCAGCCATCGATGGCGGACAAAATCTCTAATGTATACCTCCCGAAAAAGTATACAGTAAAAAGATGAAACGAACATAAAACGAGAAATGTCTTTTTGTTCAAACCTTTACGAAACGAAAAATAAATTCCGAAATGAGTGATGATCAGACTGATCAGCAGAGCTTCGCTTCCGCGATGCGTAATTGTCAGATAAAAACTTAGGTAGACTGTCAGGATAAAGAAAGACCAACCTGCTATTTTCTCCCAGTGGAAAGATTGTCTAAGCATTTCAGAATTTCCGAATTAATTAAGCGAAATGCAGACGATACGATTTAACCGCAGGATGCGCCTTTAGAATCGACTTCACAGATCTTTTTCCCTTGAGGAGAATAGAGGGACCGGGAAAGAAAATTTCCATCATTATCGAAAACTTCCACAGCTTCTTTCGTTCGATTCGGAAAGTAATAGAACCAAGTTCTAACTTTTTTTCCTTTCGCATAATAACCGGAATATTCCAGTTCTCCGTCTTTAAAAAACTTCTGCCAAAGCTCGGATTTTTGGCCTTCTTTATAAAATCCCTGCAGTTCCAAAGTGCCATCCGAGTAATATCTAAGATACGGACCGTCCTCGTTTCCTTCTTCTCCCAACCATATAGAATCGGAACGACGGGGAAGAGTTCCGAATTTCTGTTTTACGTAAATCTTACCGTCGGGAAAATACCAGACCCAATCCCCGACTTTCGCCCCGTGTACATACCGCCCTTCCGAAGCAGTTCGGTCCTCCGATCTTGCGTAAGTTCTGCAAAAACCGTGAAACTGCTTAGCTTCGTCGATCGAACAATCGGAATATAATTTTCCATTTTCATAATATAATCTTTGCCGAGTCGGCTCATCCAGATAATAGACGTTTCGAGCCTTATCATATTTTGCCCCGATAGGAATTCCTTCCGGCCGAGTAGATTCGCTGCAGGAAACCGTAATGAGGATTAGGATTGCTATCGAGTAGATGCGATTCATTCAGTCGATTGTGAATTTTTTTGTAACAAGAATCTCTTCGTCTTCGTCTTTCACTTCGACTTCATAGGAACCTTCGTCGTCGAAGAAAGAATCGTCGTAATAGGTTTGGAATTTCTCGATTCTTTTCTTGAATTCCTTTTCCTGAACGCTTATCTCGGCGCGGTTGTCATCCAATTTGTAAATCGTTAGCTTTACTTTCTTCGGGGAAAACCATCCTCCGCGTTTATAATAGATAAAGAAATCTTGTCCGTGGGCAAAATGGTATTCCTTCTCGGAACTCCTTCCGGCAACCTTGTCCGGAGTCATTTTATCGACATCCATATAGATCTCGTGCTTTGCGGGCCAAAGCCACCAAACCAGAAGAACGACAAAGACGATCCCTAAAATCCGAAGCCATTTTTTATTCCCGTTTGATTCCAAAGACGGGGCCTGCGTGTATTCGTCGATCCTCATACCGTTGTTTATCCTGAAGCGGGTGTCCTTTTTGGGCAATTGTTTTTCCCGTCTATCTCCCTGGTCCGATTCAGGGACGGGATCGGTTTTCTCGTTTAATTCTCCCGAATCCCGATGCTCTTGGTCAGGAGCGGCTCGTTTGATCGGAGCAGTTTCTCCGCCTAAAGTTTTTCTAACTGCGTCTCCTGCCGCTTTTCGCAATAGATCTTTCTTCGAATCGGACTTTTTAGCCAAGAGCATATACCTCGTCCGTAAATCGGACATATTCTTTTGCGGCCTTATTTTTAGATTGATACTCGTAAAGTGTCCGATTTAGAAGATGCGCTTCTTCTACAGCAACGGACGGTGGAATCTTTGCTTCGAATAAACGAAGATGTTCTTCGATCATCGGAACTACAGTCTGAGACATCGTAGTTCTAGACTGGTACAGAGTTAAAAGAGCGCCCAAAATTTGGAGAGAAGGATTGTATCTTTTTACCGTTGCGGATTTGGCTTCGAGAATCGCTTCGATTCCATCCAACGAAAATTTCGATACTTGGAGCGGGACGATTAATCCGGTTGCGGCAACAAATGCGTTCATCGTGATTAATGATAAACTAGGAGGGCAATCGATGACTACGCGATCGAAATCGTTTCGAGCCGTTTCCAATCCTTCTTTTAAAGCAAAGAATCCGTCGAGCTTACCGGCAAGTAAAACGTCTACTTGCGACAATTTTGCCGACGCAGATAAAAGACTGAGTCCAGGAATCCGAGTGGGCAGATATAATTCCTTTACTGGAGCAGAATCGCTGAAGATCAAGAATGCGTCCTTGCCCGATTCCGGTTGAACTTCCGGAAAAACGGAGGTCGCATTGTTTTGAGCGTCTAAGTCCAACAGTAGGACTTTTTCACCTTTTAAAGCGAGGCCGGCGGCCAGATGGACTGCCGTAGTGGTTTTACCGACGCCGCCTTTTTGGTTAGCTATACAAAGGACCTGCTTCACTTAAAAAATCCGTTGCCTGCTCGCATCCTATTCACAGAATAACTCCATACGCCCTCAATAGACTCGGGACAAGGAAAAAACCCGGACAAGCTGAGTGCGGTGAAAAAAAGGAGAACCTACGTGCAATACGAAGTAGTGATCGGTCTAGAAGTCCACGCACAACTCAATACGGAATCCAAAGTTTTCTCCACTAGCCCTACAAAATTCGGTGCCCCACCTAATTCGCAAGTCTCGGCCGTTTGCCTCGGTTTACCGGGATCGCTTCCCGTGCTAAACGAAGAAGCTTTAAATAAAGCGATCATGGCCGGCTTAGCCTTCGGTTCGGACATTACTCTCCATACTAAATTTGATCGAAAGAATTATTTTTATCCGGATTTGCCGAAAGGATACCAAATATCTCAATTTGACCGGCCCATTTGTCAAGGCGGGGGAGTTTCCTTTACTGTCAAAGGCGAAGAAAAACCTAAATATATTCATCTCACTCGAATCCATATAGAAGAAGACGCGGGGAAACTGATTCATTCTGCAGATCAAAATGTTCATCAATCTTACGTCGATTTGAACCGCGCCGGAACGCCTTTGATAGAAATAGTTTCCGAGCCGGAGCTCCGTTCTTCGGATGAAGCATATTATTACCTTCTTTCTCTTAAATCCATTCTTAGATATATTCGAGTTTCGGACTGTAATATGGAAGAAGGGTCCCTCCGGTGTGACGCTAACGTCTCTGTTCGCCCGATAGGTTCGGATAAATTCGGAACGCGGGTGGAAATCAAGAATCTAAACTCGTTTAAAGCAGTCAAGGCGGCGATCGACTATGAAGTCGAATGGCAGACCGAAATGCTCTCCCAGGGAAAAACATTTCAACAACAAACCAAACTTTGGGATTCTGCGGCCAATGTCACCGTTACGATGAGAACGAAAGAAATGAGCCACGATTATAGATACTTTCCCGATCCCGATCTTCCTTCCGTAATACTGACCAAGGAAACCGTGGAAAATATCCGCAAGACATTACCTGAATTGCCGGACGCAAGAAGAAGTCGATTTATCGAAAAGCTCGGACTCCCTAAATATGACGCCGAAGTGCTTACCGCGGAAAGAGAAATCGCGGATTATTATGAAGAAGCTTTGCAAGTTTCCGGCGATCCAAAGCGCACCTCTAATTGGGTAAAAGACGAAGTTCTTGGAATCGTGAATAAGGAAAGCATTACAATTTCCGAATTTAACGTCGGACCGAAGCGGATCGGGCAATTGGTTAAATTAATCGCTGACGGTAAGATTTCCGGGAAAATCGGAAAAACAGTCTTTGAGGAAATGCTTTCGAGCGAGAAGGATCCGGAAATAATCGTCACCGAAAAGAATCTTATCGTAGTACGCGACGATAAGGAGATAGAGAAAATCGTGGACGAAGCGATTGCCGCTAATGAGGATGCAGTGCAGAAATATAAATCCGGCAAGGATAGAGCTCTAGGAGCGATCGTTGGTTATATAATGAAAGTTTCCAAAGGGAAAGCGGATCCGAATCTAGTGAATCAAATGCTTTTAGAAAAGTTAGGGCCGCTTCCTCCCAAAGGCTGAATATTAAGATTCGTTTAATCGTGGAGAAGATTTAAAACCGCCTCGCGGATCTCTTCGGTCTTATAAGGTTTGGCTACAAATTTATCAATCCCGAGAGCAAGACATTTTTCCCGCTCACCACTAACGGTTCCCGCGGACACCGCAATCAAAGGTATTCTAGAACGATCAGGGCTTTCGCTTTCCCAAGTTCGAATTCGAGTCGCCAATTCAAATCCATCCATCACAGGCATTTGAATATCTAAAAGAATCAAATCGATTCTTTCTTTAAAAAAGAAATCGAGCGCTATTTTCCCGTTCTCTGCCGAAATCACTTCGGCTCCTAGTTTCCGCAAATTACGCTCCAAGACTAGGCGATTTACCTCGTTATCTTCTACGATCAGTATCCGCGAATTTTTCCTTAATACCAACTGATCTTTCTTATCGGGAATAGCTTTGCGTTCAGAAAGAAAACCCAATACGACGTTTTCTTTCTTTAAAAGAAATGCACGTATTTCCGATGGAACGACCGGTTTCACTAAATATCCGGCTATTTCTAAATCCCTTCTTGCTTCTCCGATCAAACCCAGCTCGGAAGAAAATGTAAGTAAATACACGGGTAAATGGGAATATTCGGATCGATTACGGATATCTTTAGCGAGGCTAATTCCTTTTAAGAACGGAAGATGGTTTTCCAATATGATCAAGTCGACAGGAACGCTCGTTGTTCTCAAAAAATCGAAGAAGTCGGATTCGCTGGTCATTATAAATGCTTCCGCCCCGTTGAGTTTGAATAACTCCCCCAGAATTTCCAAAGACTCTAAATCCTCTCCAAAAATAAGAATTCGCGTTCCTGAAGAGGCTTTGAGGGAATCACTTTCATCTTTTCCTACCGCTCTCACGGGAATACGGAGTTGAAAAGAGCTTCCTTTTCCCTCCTTACTCTCGACGTGAATTTCTCCCTCCAAAAGTAAAGCTAGACTTTTACATATGCTCAACCCTAAACCCGTTCCTCCGTATTTGCGAGAGGTCGAGCCGTCGGCTTGCGTAAAGCTCTCGAAAATTTTATCCAATTTTTCCGGTGAAATTCCGATTCCGGAATCGGACACCGTTAATTTCAAGATAGAAGAGTCATCCGGAGAAAGCTCCATCTCTAAGCAGACTTCAATCTTTCCGCTATGAGTAAACTTGGCCGCGTTCGAGAGTAGATTGATTAAGATTTGTCTCAATTTGACCGGATCGCTTTCGACTCGCGAGGGCATATTTTTTTCGGAGTAGATTAATTTAACTTTTTTTTCGGTTAACTTATCCGCAAATATTCTTAATGAAGGACCGAACAATTCTCCGGGAGAAAATTCGGAATGGTCAACGGACAATTTTCCGGACTCGATTTTAGAAAAATCCAATATGTCGTTCAAAACGTCCAAAAGAGAATTGGCGGAATAACGCAACGTTTCCAAATAGTGTCGATTCACTCCGCTCGGATCATTCGAGAGTAGCAAGTCGGTCAGACCGAGAATTCCATTCATCGGAGTCCTGATTTCATGACTCATATTCGCCAAGAAATCACTTTTAGCTCTTAAGGCAGATTCCGCAGCTTCCTTGGCGCTTTCTAATTCCTTTCTAGCGATTACTTTATCAGTAACATCCTGCAACGATCCGTTTAGACCGATAACCTCACTTTGTTCCGAATCCCAAATCGGAGACCCGACGCCTCGAACCCACTTAACCGTTCCGGAAGAAGTTTTTATCTGCAATTCCAAATCGAAGCTTTTACCTTCCCTAATTTCTTCGAAAGCGGAAATTATCCTAGTCCTATCTTCTTTTACGTAAAGATCGATGACTTGGATTAAATTAGGATCCGTGTCTTTATCAATTTCTAATATAATATATATTTCTTTCGTCCAGGATCTTTTCTGAGTTTTGAAGTTGTAATTCCAACCTCCGATTTTTCCGAGACTTTGCGTTCTCGCTAAAAATAATTCGCTTTTTCTGAGTTCTTCTTCCGCTTCTTTTTGTTCGGTTATATTTCTGATCATAAAGATCGCCGTTTCCGAATCGTAAGGAAATATTCTAGCCTCGAAGAACTTCTGGCCTTCCGGAAAACCGAGAGAATATTTTAGGGATTCGCCCGAACCGAAAGTCAAAACCCGATCGAGTTTTAGATTAATATTTTGCGCCAATTCACGAGGAAGAAGTTCCGACATTTTTTTACCAAGAAATTCATTCGGCGGTACGTAAAGGTCCTCCTTTTTAGGGGCATGATAACTTATGATTCTGGATTCTTTATCCATAATGAAAAATAAATCCGGAAGCGCGTTGACTAACTTTTGGCTCCGTTCCTCGCTTCTTTTAAGCGCCTGTTCCGTTTCCCGTCTCCTTTCTTCATTACGGATCGCTTCAATGATATGAGCGATGGTTTTTAGAAGCGGCTGAAGATCTTCACAGAGTCTTTCATCATAGCCGCTTTTACGATTAGCGATTACGAGAACGCCGATCATTCTACCTTTAATCTCGAATGGAACTCCTAAGAAAGTTCGTAATTTCGGATGTCCCTCGGGGACGGCTTCCGCTTTCTTCGAGTCGTTAATGATAATCGGATTTTGAGAAAGAGCGACCGAACCGAATATGCTGTTTAACTTTCTAAATTCCAGTCCTTTACCCGAATTCGCCTTAACGAATTTTTGTATCTCTTCTTCCGAGGAAATTTGGGCAATTGCTCTCGTTTTAATATATGAAGATCCTTCCGAATCCAAAATCACTTCAGCAATAAAACCGTATTCACTTTTCGTGATATCCAAAATCGCGTGAAGCAGCTTCGAGAAAGTCGAATCTGAGTCGAATTCTAAAATATATTCGGATAACGACCGGGCTATTATTTCACCTAAACGTTTTTGAAAAAGGAGCTGTTCTTCCTGTTTCTTTTGATCGCTGACATCTCGAGCGATTCCCGTAAACCCGATTAATTCGCCGTTAGACTCCCGCATGGGAGTAACGATGAGACGAACGGCAAGACGGGATCCATCTTTGCGAACGTAAATCCAATCCTTCGCCTCGAAATTTCCATTTCGAGCGTCATCTACTAAGATTTCAAAACCGGAAAGTTTCCGATTATATTTTTTATCTAGTTCTCGACCCCTTTCTTCCACTTCCTCTTCATCGTGAAAAACTTCAGTGGTTAGCTTCCCGACGACTTCGTCGGCGGAATAACCAAGCATCAGCTCGGAGCCAGGGTTAAAGGAAAGAATTACGCCGTTTAGATCCGTTGAAATCACAGACACCTGGGTAGCGGCTATTAATACGCGCTGACTTATGTCTGAGATGTCGCTCGAAGCGGAAGAGAAGGGAATGTCCATACTGCCATCTGATCGGAAAAACAAAGCTGTTAGGAAAATTCCTTCGGTCCGATGATTCGAACTTAGCCGTGAACTCCGAACCGGCTAAATATAAAGACGGGTTAAAAGGATGAAACCGATTTTTATTTTATCAACGATTTTGATCGCCGATAGCGAGTTTTGACAATCTTTCTCAACATTCTCGCAGGAGAATTGCTGAAATTTTGACTATTTTTCAACCGGCACCGACCAGTAATAATGCAGATATTCTTCGCTTAAACGAAATCCGAAACTTTCATATAATTTTCTGGCCGCCCTATTATCCGGCGAGGTTTCCAAACTCATTCCTTTTCCACCCAATTTACGGATCGTAGCAGCAGCCTCTTCCAGGAGTTTTTTTGCGATTCCATTTCTTCGAACGGATTCGCGTACGTATAAATCGTTTAGAATAAAATCTTTCTTCATTAATAACGAAGAAAAAGTCGGATAAATCTGAGCAAACCCTTTTAGTTCGTTAGAATCTTCCGCAACGAGCAATATGGAATCTTTATGCAAAAGGCGATCCTCCAAAAATCGTTTCGTATTCGTAGAATCGGATTTCAATCCGTAGAATGACCGATATAATTCGAATAATTCCGTAAGTTCTTCCAAGTCGGAGCGACTTGCCGTGCGAAGAGTAATTTCTATTTTGGACATTGACACCTTTATTATATTTTTATTTTAAATAAATAATTACTATAGAAACAAAGAATAATGCCTTCATCCTTATAGAGAAACTATCCATCGTTTCTCTGCGCGGGAAAGATTCCGAAGAACGTATCGAGGCGATCCGACAAAAACAACGAAGATTCGCATTTTATTTGAATGAAGCCGGAACGGCAACGCTTTATCCGGCGATTTCGGAAGAATCTTGCATTCTTAAACTTGCTCCCGGCTGTGAAGCGTTGTCCTGACCTTATACAGGACAGAAAAACGATTTCAATGATAGAATGATTCTCCGAGCATCTGTCACCGAAAGTTCTCGTAATTAATTGAGAGAGGCATGATAGCGGGCGCCTCTATACAAAAACATCGGTTTTCTGGCCGTAAGACGAACGGAAAAGCCAAGAAAAGAAGAGGACAAAACAAGGAAGAAAAGCGAAAAATTCTCTTCAATTTGGTATGATTTTACGGAAAAGCCTTTTTTCAAAAAAGTTGAAGATTTAAAATCGAATAGCTTTTGCAATAGAATGAAAGGTCGGAATTCACTCCGCTTGACGAATCCCGGTCCAAATTTCTATTATGTCCCTTGGAATGGAAGATTTCGCCCACCTTCATCTTCACACTACTTACTCCATGCTCGACGGCGCAATCCGCATCAAGGAATTGATGAAGCATGTTAAAGAGCTAGGCATGAGTTCCGTAGCAATGACTGATCATGGAAACATGTTCGGAGCGATTGAGTTTTATAACGAGGCAGTCAAAAACGGCGTAAAACCCATCATAGGTTGCGAATTCTACGTTTCTCCGAATCGAAAAGCCGAAGTGGAGGAGATGAGAATTGCCGATGGAAATGCATATCATTTAATACTTCTTGCTAAGGACGAAATAGGTTATAAAAATCTAATAAAGTTAGCTAGTAAATCTTATACGGAAGGTTTTTATAAAAAGGCCCGTATCGATTACGATCTTTTGGATAAATATAGCGAGGGATTAGTGTGTCTTACTGCCTGCTTGGCAGGCGAAGTAAACCGTAAGATACTGGAAGGCAAAATTCCCGAGTCTTTTCAGCTTGCAGGCAAGCTGAACGAAATTTTCCGAAAAGAGGATTTTTACTTAGAAATTCAAAATCATGGAATTCCGGAACAGGAGGTTGCGGCAAAAGGCGTCTATGACTTCTCGCAAAGAACCGGTATTAAGCTGGTTGTTACCAACGATTCCCACTTCCTTCGCAAAGACGATAAGGAAGCGCAGGATATTCTTTTAAGAATCGGAATGCGCAAAACAATAGAAGACGAAATGGAATTCGGTTTTAACCAGCACTTCTACGTAAAAAGCCCCGCGGAGATGAAACTTCTCTTCCCGGAACTCCCGCAAGCATACTATTCCACACTTGAAATAAGAGATAAGATAAATCTTCAATTAAAGTTCGGGAACTATCTTCTTCCTGAATTTTCCGTTCCCGACGGTTACGACGAATACGGCTTTATGGAAAAGCTTGTTTGGGACGGGATTCGTCATAGATATTCGACCATTACTCCGGAAATTAAAGAAAGAACCGAATTCGAACTTGGAACGATTAAGAATATGCGCTTTGCCGGATACTTTTTGATCGTTCAAGATTATATCAATTACGCAAAGAAGAGCGGAATTCCGGTAGGTCCCGGACGCGGATCCGCTGCAGGTTCCATCGTCGCTTATGCGCTAGGAATTACGAATGTGGAACCTCTTCGCTTTAATCTTCTTTTCGAGCGTTTTCTCAACCCTGATCGAAAGGATATGCCCGATATCGATACCGATTTCTGTGTCGAAAGGCGAGAAGAAGTAATCAATTATATCCGGCATAAATACGGAGAAGATCGAGTAGGCCAGATTATTACTTTCGGGTCTCTAGCGGCTAAGGCGGCCTTGAAAGATGTGGGTCGAGTCATGAATCTACCCTACGACGAAGCGAATAAGCTCACTAGCTATTGCCCGAATAAGCCTGGAATCACCTTGGATGAGGCGATTGAAATTTCTTCGGATCTAAAACAAGCCAGTGAAAAAGACGAGCTTCACAAAAAGATCTTCTCGATTGCCAAACGGCTAGAGGGAAACTATAGGCAACCGGGACGTCACGCTGCGGGTGTGGTCATTTCTCCATATCCGTTAGACGAAGTGGTCCCGCTCTCTACGGTCGCGGAGAAAGAACGTCCTGGAGTTCGCTCCATAGTTACCCAATACGAAAAGAATAATTTAGAAGCCGTAGGCCTTATCAAGATGGATATCCTCGGCCTCAAAAACCTCACAACCTTAAGCTATGCGGTTAAGCTGGTAAGAGAAAGAAGGGGCGTAGAGCTAGATTTAGATAAAATTCCATTAGATGATTCTAATACATACGCTCTTCTTCGCAAAGCCAATACGTTAGGAATATTCCAATTAGAATCCAGTGGAATCACCGATTTGGTCGCAAGAAGCCAAGTTTCCAGTTTCGAGGAAATCGTAGCTCTTATCGCATTATATCGTCCGGGGCCGATGGAATCCGGAATGTTGGAAGAATACTTGGAGCGTAAAAGCGGAAGAAAGCCCGTTTCTTACCCGCATGAATCCTGCGAAGCGATTTTGAAAGAAACCTTCGGATTAACCGTTTATCAGGAACAGGTGATGAGTATCTCTCGTTTGGTCGGCGGCTATACGATGGGTGAATCCGATATGCTACGCAAGGCCATGGCAAAAAAGAAGAAAGAGCTCATGGATCCTCTTCGTATCAAATTCATAGAGGGCGCTCAGGCAAAGGGACACGCTAAAAAGTTTTCCGAAGAACTGTTCGATCAGCTGGAAAAATTCGGAGGCTACGGCTTTAACAAATCGCATTCCGTAGCATATGCTCTCGTAACGTATCAAACCGCGTATATGAAAGCAAACTATCCGACCGAATACATGGCTGCGTTACTTGCCGGAGATCATTCTAAAACAACCGATATCGTTAAATATATCAATAATGCCCGCGAAATGGGCATACATGTTCTCACACCGGATCTAAACGAATCCGACGTTTCTTTTTCCGTTATAGATGAAGAGACGATTCGTTTCGGAATTTCGGCCATGAAAGGAGTGGGAGAAGGAGCCGCCGAAAATATCATCAAAGCCCGGAAAAAAACGGGAGGCTTTAAAGATATTAAAGACTTCATACTCGAAGTCGACACTCGAATCTTAAATAAGAAGATTATGGAAGCGTTAGTTCAAGGCGGAGCGATGGATTCGTTCGGCTATACTCGAAAATGTCTCTTTGAGTCGCTGGATAGTCTTGTATCTTACGCGCAAAAGGAACAGGAAAGATCCGCTCAAGGACAATTCTCCCTTTTCGGGGAGTCTACACTCTCTTATGAGCTCAAGCTTCCGAAAGACGCGGATGAATGGGAATCGGAAGAGCGATTACGAAGAGAAAAATCGGTAACGGGTTTATTTCTTTCCGGCCACCCGTTGGATAAATACGAAGCTCATTTGCGCAGCCTACACAGCATCCCGATAGAAAAGCTGGATGATATTAAAGCCGGCACTAAAGTTGAAATCGCAGGTATCGTGACTTCGCTTAAAGTCAAATTCACTAAGAAAAAGGAAGAATTCGTAAATTTCAAATTGGAAGATCGAACCGGAGAAATCGAGTGCGTTGCTTTTCCGAAAGTATACCAAAGATTTAAGGAATTGATCAAGGAAGACGAAGCGGTTTTTATCAAAGGGGATTTGGACAGGATCGAAGCGGGAGAGTCGGAACTGCGCGGTCAAATCAAGGTGAACAACTTCGAGATATTGAATCAAACCACCATCGAAGATAAGATGGAAAAAGCGTTACACATAAGACTTGAGGATCGCCATCGCAAAATGCCCGATATCATAGGCAAATTGCATACTCTTCTCGCGGCGTACCAGGGAAATTCACACGTTTATTTCCATTTAATCTCGGGAGCGGAAGAAAAAAAAGTCATTCGCGCTCATAATCATTATTCGGTGCAACCCAATGAGGAATTAATGAGTCGCCTTGTCGGGCTTCTAGGTAAAGAAACGGTTTATTACAGCTTCGGCGAAAATATTAAGGCATATAGCCCAAAAGAAACCGCCGGAGTCAAGCGCTGATTCGGCCTACGAACCGATTCGCTATAAAGCCTAGGTCAATAAGCTTCCTTTGAGGTGTATCTATTATGCCCTTTCCAACGTTTATTCGGACCGAACGTCTTTTGCTCCGAACTTGGAACGATGGCGACAGAGATTCTTTATTTAAATTAAATTCGAATCCCAGGGTTATGGAATTTTTTCCAACACTCTTATCTGCAAAAGAGAGCAACGAACTATTCGACAGAATTCAAAAGCATTGGAATAGATATAACTTCGGTTTATTCGCAGTCGAAGATTTGGATGAAAATTCGTTTATCGGTTTTGTAGGAATAGTTCACGTCGACTTTGATTGTTTCTTCGCACCCAACCTGGAAATCGGCTGGCGAATCCTCCCGGATTTTTGGGGAAAAGGATATGCAAGCGAAGCCGCAATCTCAACAATTCGATATGCATTTCAAGAATTGAACGCGACTGAAATCGTTTCATTTACTAGCGTTCTCAATGAACGCTCAAGATCCGTTATGAGGAAAATAGGGATGGAATTCATAACCGAATTTCATCACCCGAATCTTCCAATGGATGACCGACTCAGTAAACACGCGTTATATAAAATAATAAAATGATTTTCTAATTGAAAATCCCGATTCGTTTACTTTTCGATGATCTTCTTTAGCCCCAAGATGGTTTCGATTGGCGCGTCCGACGAAGACCAATTCGATATATATGCAGGAACATCTCCGCCTGGATCGGTCTGGTTGATATAAGTTACCAAAGTAGAAGAGGGAGAAATCTCTTCGAGAATCCATTGAATTCTCGAATTCACGATTCGAAACGCGTTTTTTTTAGCAGGAATCGTTAAATCATTTAGAGCTTTCGTAAAGATATGGAACCTTTTATTCTTTGGATCAAAATGCGATTCGGTTTCCAAAACCATCTCCCGATCCTTAACGGGCCAAGGGGCAGCGATCAAATAGTAATGCCTAAATTTTTCCGGTACTTTGCCGCCTAATACTTTGGATTCTTTGCAATTTGCAATCCAGTCTATATGTCCCGGAATATTTAAGAAGATGTTTCTTACTTCGAATAAGGGTCTCGAAATTAAAGTACTCACTTTGAAAGCATCAAAAGACGTTTCCATCGTTTTTTTGTAAATCTTGACGCTCTGTTCTTCCTTTACGTAGACCCAATCCTCGGCAAAAATACTCGAACCCGAAAGAATGGAAAAAACAAGAAGGATGCGGTAAATCTGTCGCATGGGAATATCTCTTTAAGTCTATTAAGAGAAAAATAATTCAGTACATTCGTAAAAAGAAAACGTTTATTTTAGTTTTTATAATGTTAGGAGGAAAACTTCGAAACTTTATCGAATTCGCGTCACATAGAAAGTGAAGATTTTTTCACTTAGATTTCCTCGAAAATCCCATGCAAGAATTTTGATCGCATTCTCACCGTTTCTAAAATCCAAATTTCCAAGATAATATTGATCCCTATAATACAATTCGGAAAACCGAAATCCTTCCGGGTTTTTCCATTCTCCATGATCATAAGTTAGAGAGGAAAAGCCGGCCTTCTTAAGCGGTTCGCCGTTTAAAAATGCTTGAATCTGCGAAATTCCCCTTCGCTGGCCCTGTTTCTTCCCGGCGTCCGAAACTCCGACAGTAACCGGAAACGAATGAGAGATATTAATATTTTCTCCATCGTTTATTTGCGTATATTTGTCCCCGACATGCACCGATAAATTTCCGATCTGAGGGGCAGTTCCGTCTTCGATCGGAGGAAGGAACTTCATCGGGTCCAAAATCGTTTTCCCGAAATCCTGAATAACGACGAAATGCAGGTGGGCGCCGCTAGAATGCCCCGTATTTCCGGTTGTTCCGATTTTTTCGCCTCTAGCGATTAGGCGGTCTTGTAAAAATCCGGTCAACCGACTGTCTTTCAAGTGATAATAGGATGTATAAACGCCGTTTCCGTGGTCCAACCAAACCGAATTTCCAGTTCCGAATTCCTCACCGTAAGGGTCATCCTCGCCAAACCGTGAATAGAGGATTTTTCCTTCTCCCATAGCCAAGACCGACTCTCCGTTGGAGGAAATATCCATACCATTATGGAAATGATCCCCTCTGGATTCTCCAAAAATGGAACTGACCTTATTTTCAATTCCTTCCGTTTTCACGGGGAGGAGAAAATTTATTACTTTATCGTTTTCCGCAAAGGTGCTTAGATGGAACGCGGCCAAGATTAGGCCTAGGATTGGGAAAAGTCTCATTTCCGGGTCGGCCCCCTGGTGCAAGGTTATATTAAGAATGAATTTGTCAAAGGATAAAACCCTGGACCTCGTTACCCGTTGCGGCGAGGGCGATGAAGAAGCATTAAAATTGTTTTTTGAGGCATATTCAGAAGACATTTATAACTTCCCGATGAAGATTTTTCATTTAAGCGAAGATGATGCGGGAGATTTTTTCCTCTATGCATTTGAACGTTTAAAGACCGGAGCTAGATTCTCCAGCTTTAAGGGTAAATCTAGTTTTCGCACCTGGTTCTATTCCGTTCTCCGAAATATGCTCATAGATTGGCAGCGCACAAAGCGCGAGCTGAAAATGACCAATTTAGGGAAAATCAATAAGGAAGGAAAAGAATATGCAACGATCGAAGACGAGCCAGATTTAAGACCCGACCTTCTCGAAGAAGCACAGGAAATTACCAGGCTTTTCCATCAAGTCTTGGGGGAAATCGGAACCGAGAAACGCGTAATTTTCAAACTCTCTTATATTTATTATCTGAACTTAGATGAGGAAGAAATTAAATTCCTAGTTTCTAAAACGAAACTTTCCGTAGAAGACTTAAAGAAAAAAATTATGTCGTTACGGACTGACTTATCCAATCGGGAAGAGGAAAATATCAGGATGGAGGACAAAATCACCTCGTTATATTTAAACATCCTGGAACTGAAAGAAAAACAGAATGTGACAGTAAAAAAAGCCCCGATACTTCCGCAGGAAATCGATAAAACTTCTCAAGCATTGAAAAAGAAATACGAACAACGTAAGAAACTCTTAGAAAAACGGAAAAAAGGTCATTTTTTGGCGCGAACCCCTTATAGGGAAGTGGCCGACCTTTTAGGCATAACTGAGGGGAATGTGAGTGTCACTTTGCTACGTCTGATCGAAAAAATACAAAAAAAACTCAAATTTTCGGAATTGTCCGAGTAAAACGAATCGTCTTAAACCTTATTGGAGCGTCACACGCAAATGGAATCCAAACGCGAACCAGGCTCGGAATCGGAACTTAACCAATCTCTCTTTGATGGAAAAGAGGATGTACTTTCAGGAATCGATAAAAACCCCGAACTTCAAAATGAACTCATTCGGATGGAGGAATCTCTTCAAGCAGGCTTAAAAGCCGCCGAAGAATCCTATTTCGAATCGGCTGCCCGCAGTCACGCCTACACAGCTTTCCAGGAAGATTTAGATGTAAGCAAAGCAGAATTGACTGAAGGTTGGCAAATAAAAGCTTTTCCTGAATATTTAAAACGCTACGTCGAGATGGAGTTATCCCGTAAGGAACAAAGTCGCGAATCGATCGTAGTAAAACTTGGAAAATCGGGTGCTCAGCTCTTTGATAGCTTAATTCAAACTCTACAAATCAATACGAGGGTAGATTATGCTCCTGCAATGCGTTCCGCAGCCGCCAAAACACCGGCCGCTTCGGAATTTATAGTATTCGAAGAGAAAGTTGAAGACGATTGCAAGTTCACTTATCAGGTCGTTCAAGAAACGGAAGAAACTGCTTATCTTAGCGTCAAAATCGACTGCCCTCGGCCCGAAGATTTTCAAAGAGTGAATCTTTCTAAGGATGGAAGGTTTATACTTTCCAACCAATTCAATTCGGATGGAATTACGAATTTCGCCGGATTGAGAGAAGGAAAGTACACAGTTGAATTCCAGGGAAAAGACTTGTCGAAATCGATAGATCTCTTTATTCTTTTAGATTAAAGAGACCTATTTCATAAAATTCCCCTTTCGAGCTTATGTCTCGCCGGGGGAATGATAACAAGCCGGTCCTAACCTAAACCAATGCTCAATCTAATCATAGACAGAGTCGGCGCAGTTAACGTTTTTAATATACTAGACAATTCCGGAAGCGGATCGGAATCCCATTTACAATCGACTATGGATGAGGATTTAATCCTCGAATACATTAAAGAAATTGAAAACTTAGTCCGAGTTTCGGTTGCTATCCACCAGAAATCCTCAAGACACCCTACTCTCGAAACGGATATTCTCCATGAATTAAAAATCCTGGGGGAAACGTTCTACGACCAATTTTTTCCGGCGCCTATCCAGGAAAAACTGCGCTTAACGACCGAAAAATACCTGCACTTTAATATAGATCCTAAATTGGGAGTGATCCCATGGGAACTCCTACACGATGGAACCTGTTTCCTTTCCGATAAATTTTTCATCGGGAAGACAGTACGCGGAGAAGCGCATAGCGGAGCTTTTAAGGAAAAGGAAAAACTCCGAATGCTTATCATAGCCGACCCGACCGAAGATTTAGAATGGGCCCAAAAAGAAGGCGAACAGTTATTTCGAGTACTGAGCGAGAAAGTTCCGTCTTCTCGATTGGAGATAGAATTCATAGGCGGACGTCAAGTGACCAAGCTTAAACTTCTCTCTTTAATTAAAGGTAAGAATATCATTCATTATTCCGGTCATTTATTCTTCTCGGACGATCCTTTGGAAAACGGATGGCTTATTTCGGAAGGAAAGATTCTGAAAGCGCGAGAGATCAAAAATTCAGGTTTCAATACCGACATGGTATTTTCGAATTCCTGCCAATCCAATAAAAGTACTACTAGAAATCTGAACTCCGATTTAATGAATAATTTTGCAGGTTCGTTTTTGATGTCGGGAATCAAAAGCTTCATAGGAACCAATTGGGAAATAGCGGATAACCAAAACACGATCGATTTTACGATTCAATTCTATTCAAATTTATTCGCGGATAAAAGCGTCGGAGAGTCTCTCTATTTAGCAAAAGAACAAGCACGTCGGAATTACGATTCAAGCGATCTAACTTGGACTAATTACAGTCTGCACGGACAGCCGAATATACGGGTAACATCGGATCCGACAAAAGGGCGGACGGCACATAAGATCGTAAATCCGTCCCTGATCTATAAATTTTATCCGACTCCGATCGCCTCTACGTATTATACGTTTACGGAGAGACAAAAGGCGGAGTCTCTTTCTTCCTACGAACTAATGGAGAACCTAATCGTCGCTTTCGAAGAATTCAGTAAGGTGATGGGAGGAATTCTATTCAGTGACCACCAAAACCACGCGTTAGGTAAATTCATCCCAAACAATCCCGACGATGCGTACAGTATCGAAAGATGGTGGGACTTGATGTTCCAGTGCTTGCACGATTTTAGAAAGTTGGAAATCACTCCTGTCGTAACGGATCTGGCCGAGATACTCTTTGCAAACAGAGATACCATACAGAAAATGATTCATTGGATCGACCTATATTCTAAAGGACAGATTCAACCCGAATCTGCCGACGGTTATCTGATAACGTTCCAGTATTACTTTGAGAATCTACTTACGGAATTGGAAGAGCTGGAACGAGTCAGTATTTTTTTAGTTTCAACGAACTCGAACAATCACCTCTTTTTTCGAGGCTTAAAACCTGAATCTTCCTTAGTCGCGGCGCCGATGATCAAGCAAGACTTTGTCGGCGAGCAGATCGAAAAATATAGAGGGAGAGTCATAGTCTTTCACGAAGAGCGTCTTCAGATTTTTCCATTAGCCTGCAATATTATCGAAAACCCTGAGACGAAAGCTTTAGAATTAGCTTTCCCGGGATTTCTCCCCTCCTCTCACGGAAACCTACCTCACGGCGGCATCTAATACGTGGGCTTATGCCAACCGGATCAGAACGTCCCTTTTTCTTGCGGAGCTTGCTGCGGTCTCTTTAACTTACAAATTTCTCCGGATAAACTTAGAACCATATTAGAGGATCGAACCAGCGAGTTCCGGCGGATGGTGGATTTTACGCGACCGTATACGATGGCTGAATTTCGTAAACAGAGAGAAGCTAAAGAAAAAGATCTCGAAAGAAAAGATCCGCTTACGTACAACTGCCCCTTCCTCGGAAAACTTACCGGACCTTTACCTTCGAACAGCGAAGAAGAAAGCACTAAGGTACATTCTAGAATCGGTTGTATGATTCATCCGATTTATACTGGCGATCCCAAAAGCCAGAACTATTCGTTTTATGGATCTTCCATTTGTCAGACTTATGATTGTAGAAATAAGGAGAGAAGCCGATCGCAGGATTGGGAAAAGATTTTCGCCGATCTTTCTGACGACTCATTTTCCTATTCTTCCCTTGCTTCGGATTATAGAACCATTGATTTGATAGAAGGCTATCTGCGGGAAGAAGGCTTTTCCGAAACCGATTGGTTTACCGGGGAAAGAGACCGGATTATCGGCTTCCTAAAGCAAAAATTCGAAAATGAGATTTCTCTTTGGAACACATCATTTGAACTCGAAATGGAAAGTCCTCCGCCGATTTCTTATAAGGAAAGACTCGCAAACTGGCTGGGAATTTCAACCAGCCATTTGCTGTTTTCACCGGGATCCATTTCCGACGAATAAAAACAAAGTTCCCTTCTCACTCGATGTTCTATCCCGATCTTTTATGTTGCGAGAGAAGGTGAATATTAATCACGATTGACCGGCGGTCCCGTTCGATCCTTTTTTGCTGACCGTTTTCTTAACTTCTTCGACTTTCGTATTAACTTGGCCGGCAAGTCCTTCAACGGAACGTAACGCATCTTCGATATACTTGCGAAGATTCACGGCAACTTCTCCTTGGTCCTGCGCGCCTTTAGTAGAAAGCTCTTTAAATTCCTTCTCCACTTTAAGAAGGATACTGTCTGCTTGTTCACGCAGCGTTTTCGCCGCTCCTATGGCAAAATTAAGAGCTTCTTTTATTTCCTTTTCCATTGCTACATTCCTTTACAATTCAGACTCTATGATTTCACGTTTTCTTTTTTCATCACCCGTTTTCGCGAGTATGCAATACCATAGAATTCCGTAGTAAAATTATTATGCACCGCACAATCCCTTGTCAAGCGGGTTTCAATTTAGCATAACATCCGGGTAAAAAAAAGAGCGGAGAATATCTCCGCTCTTTTTCCTTGAAATCATTTTTCCGTTAAGAAAGTTTCGGACCGAATGCAGTGAAATCGTAATCCTTGGATCCTTCTACGTATTTTTTGAAGTTCTCGATGAACATACCGGCTAACTTTTTAGAAGTTTCATCGTACGCCGATTTATCCGCCCAAGCCTCGCGAGGATCTAGAATGGAGCTATCCACTCCCTCGACAGTTTTAGGATATTCAACTTGGAAAATCGGGTGCTTTACAAACTGAGCCTTGTCGATGTTTCCATTCATAATCTCGTCGATAATCTTACGAGTTGAAGGCAGGTTCATCCTTTTACCCACTCCGTAAGGTCCGCCGACTAATCCCGTATTCATAAGATACGCGCGAACTTTATGTTTACGCATTTTTTCACCCAATAGTTTCGCATAAACTGTCGGATGCAAAGTCATGAACGCCGCGCCGAAGCAAGCGGAGAAAGTCGCAGTAGGCTCCTTAATTCCGCGCTCGGTTCCGGCAACCTTAGCGGTATATCCGGAAAGGAAATGATACATCGCCTGTTCGATTGAGAGTTTTGATACGGGAGGCAATACCCCGAACGCGTCATACGTAAGGAAAATAATCACTTTCGGATGATCGCCTTTAGACGGGACCTGAATGTTTTTGATGTGGTAAATCGGATAAGAAACACGGGTGTTTTCGGTTTTTGCAGCGGAGGTGTAGTCTACCACTTTCGTCTTCTCATCGTAGACCACGTTTTCCAAAAGTGCATCGCGTCGGATCGCTTCGTAAATTTCCGGTTCCGTTTTAGGATCCAGATTAATCACTTTTGCGTAACAGCCGCCTTCGATATTAAAGATTCCGTTATCATCCCAACCATGTTCGTCGTCACCGATCAGTTTACGATGAGGATCGGTTGATAAAGTCGTTTTCCCGGTTCCGGAAAGTCCGAAGAACAAAGCGGTATCTCCGTCTTTGTTTCCGATATTCGCGGAACAATGCATAGAAAGGATTCCCTGGAGAGGTAACTTATAATTCATTACCGAGAAAATCCCTTTCTTCATCTCTCCGCCGTATTCAGTTCCACCGATGATGCAGATTTTTTTACCTAGGTGGAAAATTACGAATACATCGGAGTTGAGTCCATGCTCTTTGTATTTTTCGTTTTTAACGCCGCAAGCATTGATAATGGTGAATTCAGGAAGTAGGTTGGCTAATTCTTCCTTAGTAGGACGCAGGAACATATTAGTACAAAAGTGATGTTGCCAAGCCTTCTCGGAAACAACACGAAGGCCCATGCGAGTTTCCGGATTGGCGCCTGCATATCCGTCGAATACATAGAGTTTTTTACCCTTCAGGTAATTAATACATTTTGCATGTAATTCTTCGAAAATCTGGTCTGAGACTTTAAAATTGATGTGGGACCACCAAATGTTTCCGTTAGAAGAAGGTTCATCCACAAAATACTTATCTTTGGGAGAACGTCCGGTAAATATTCCGGTATCTACCATCATAGTACCGTTGGAAGAAATGACTGTTTCGCCGTTATTCTTTTCGTGTTCGAATATTTCGTCGTAGGAAAGGTTATGGAAGACTTCGGAGGGCTCGAGACCGAGCTCCTTCAGTCCCTTCACTTGCGTCTGGGCCTGCATCTGGTGCTCCTTGCTGTTCTATTTCAAATATTTTCGGGTTCGAGATAGCGTCAATTCGGAACCTGAACCAATTTCTTTCAAGATTCAGGTAAATCCGTTATTCTGTCTCATTTGGAGAGGACCCTAGAACGAGTCCTCTCCTGATAAGCTTATTGCTGTTGTTGCTGATCCTGGAAATCTTTGCGATTTCCGTAATCATCCCCGCGGTCCGGATTCCGGTTGCGATTACGGTCTTGGTAATCTCTCCGATTATTTCTATCTTCGTTTCCACCGCGCTCGGAACGGTCGGGGCGATTACCTCGCTCCTCACCTTTCTCTTGCTGTCCGCGCTCTTGACGCTCTCCGCCTCGGTCGAAATTTCGATCGCCACCGCCGCGATTGCGATTGTCACGATCACCGCGTTCGCCTTTCTCGTGGCCGCCACCGTTGGAATTCGCTTTTGTGAAGATCATCTTACCCGCTGCGGTTTGGATAATGGAGGTTACGGTAACTTTTACTTCCTTACCGACGAGATGGCCTCCGTTCTCGATGACGACCATCGTGCCGTCTTCGAGATAACCGATACCTTGGTTTTCGTCTTTGCCTTCTTTAATGACTTGGATTCCAAGTTCTTCTCCCGGCAAAACGACCGGCTTCAGGGCGTTAGCAAGAGTGTTTAAATTTAACACCTTTACTCCCTGGAGTTCGGCGACTTTATTCAGATTGAAATCATTCGTTACGATCTTACCGCCGGTATCACGAGCCAATTTAATCAACTTAGCGTCGACTTCTCTCGTGTCAGAATAATCTTTATACGTGATTTTAACTTCGATGGATCCCTTTCGTTGAAGCTTATTCAACATTTCAAGGCCGCGCCTTCCGCGCGCTCTCTTGATTGGATCTGAAGAATCACTGATTAATTGAATTTCCCGAAGAACGAAGTTCGGAAGTATCAATGGACCATCGATAAAATGCGTATCGGCGATATCTAAGATACGTCCGTCGATAACGACAGAAGTATCCAGGATTTTATCGCGGACTTCGTCCTTGTTAATGACAGCGACTCCGAACGGATCCAATCCTTGGTGTCCGCCGGCGCCTCCCCCTCCGAAAATGGAAAGTCCCGGTTCTCTAGCAAATGCCTTACCGACTCTAGCGCCAAAGAGACCCAAAATCAAATACAATGCGAGGTTTAATTCTTCAAATCGGATGATGGTTCCTAGAAACCACGCGACAACGAATCCTAATAATACTCCTACCCCAACGCAGAAAATAACATCCGCACGAAATTTAGGAAATAGTTTTGCTTCTCCAAATAATAGTACAAGAGAAACCACGAGGACCAGTCCGGAAAGAGAACCAGCGAGAACCCAATCTTGGGTTTGCTTCTGCGTTACAAAAAACGACAGAGAGGAAAGGAGGATAGCCGTAAGGCCTTTGTATAGGTAACCCATAACTCAAATCCTTCAAATATAGACTCGAGTTTTAGTCGGAATTATTCTTCGTCGACGACTACTGCTACTTTGTCACCGACAGCGAAAGAGCTGGCCAACACATCAGAGACAAGGTTCCCCGCTTCTTCTTGAGAAACTCCCTTGCTTAAGGCAACTTCCATTTTCACGAGATTGTATGCGCTCTCGTAGAGCTTCCGCTCCATAATAGATAGTTCCTTACCGTTTGCTCTGCGAAATAGATTTCTGCAGACATCCGCTACTTCGAAAATCGAACCGGATTTAATTTTATTCAGGTTATTTTGGTACCTGATCTTCCAATCCTCTTCCGTATCGACTTCATCTTTCTTGAGTAAATTGATGACTTTCTTGATATCCTTTTTGTCGATGATCGGTCGAATTCCGACCTGTTTCGCTTTATCGACAGGGATCATCACTTTCATCTTGCTACCCTGGATTTCCATGACGTAGCATTCTTTTTTCTTACCCAGGATAACTTTTTTAGCGATTTCGGTGATTTCACCAACACCGTGGATCGGATAAACGACGTAGTCGCCTACGCCATGCTCGTAGCCAGATTGTTTCTTTTTGCTAGCCAATTAGGTATTAAGACTTCCGTTAAAACTCTGCTCAAAAATATAGCAAATTTTTGGCAGAAGTCAAGGAAAAAAAGGGTTTTGTTAAATTACCTGTAATTTAACCGATTTTCTTTATATTCCCGAGTATTATCGCTTTGTTTTATGGATCTGGGAGCCGTGAAAAATCGGATCATTGAGCGGTCGAATGGAATCTAAAGCTTGAGTCGCTTCCGCCTTTCCGTAAAAATAACCGATGAAAAGTTCCCCTTGCCCGGAACGAAAAATTCGACCCTGAAATTCGGGCTTGGCTCTCAATAATTTTTTTCCAACTTCCATCGCTTCTAAAGAATCACTGGTCGGAATGGAAATAAAATAATTCTCGCGATCGGATCGCGCAGGAAATTTCAGACCGTTACTTCCGGAAGAAGGCTTTTCTTCGGTCCGCTCCGAAACTTTGTTTTCCTGCTTTTGAACCGAATCAGATTTTGATTCTGGTTGGTCGGAATTCTCACGTTGCTCGATCGTTTCCGGCGGATTTTTGCGCGAAAGCTTACCGGTATTATAAAAAGATTGAGCTTCATTCTGTGCGAAAGCCTGCTCTTTTTGATCCAGACGCAAGCCGACTACAACACCTGCCGTAAAGAGAGAAATTGCTCCGATTAAAACTAAAAAAAGCGAACGGGAACTCGGAAATGAACGGATAGGCGAGGTCGAGCCCCTAATATGCTGTATGGTTTGGACGGTCGGTTGGGAATCAAGGGGTCGATTAGCGGCCCCTCCTCTAATTCCGGTTTGTTTCAGTCTGCGCGAATAATCGATATTTTGCATGATTCAATCCGACATGAGACCTAACTCAGAGTGGCAGATCTCTTACTATATAATATCGGCCATCGGCCCAATTTTGGGCGCGGAAAAATACAATTAGGAGTGAAATGAAAATAAAAAGGCCGGTAAAAAGACCGGCCTTTCCGAAACTAGTTTGGAGAAATTCCTATCCGACTAAATAAAGAAGTGGGAAGAGATATATCCAAATCAAGTCGACTACGTGCCAGAAGAGACCTACGCCTTCCACCGGAGTATAGTATTCAGGACCGACTTTATTTCTAACTACCTTCATCAATACCCAGAAAATTAAGAAAGCCCCTGCGAGAACGTGCAACCCGTGAATTCCGGTCATCACAAAGTAAAATCCAAAAAATAAAGGCCAGTTTTTGGTATCATTCAATAGACGCAGATGCTTATATTCTTCTTCGTCCATGTGAAGTTTGTGCTCGCGCTCTTCCGCCGAAACTTCGCCAGCTTCTTTGACCAAGGCCGCCACTTTTGTGGTAGTTCTCGCTTCGTCGGTATAAGCATACTTACCGGGAACCGTTCCGACATGGAATTTATGGGTGTATTCAAAGTATTTTACGACCATGAATATTGCGGCGCAGAGGATCGTAACTGTGAGAGCAATGATCGCTTTATTTTTCATTCCTCGCTGCACATAGTTGATTCCCAAAGCCATCGTAAAGGAACTAAATAAAAGAACTACAGTGTTCACAGCCCCCATCGATACGGAGAGTTGCTTACTACCTGCATGGAAAATCTGAGGATATAGCGAATGGTAAATCGCATATCCAACAAAAAGGCCACCGAACATAAGAATTTCGGTAACTAGAAAAAGCCAAATCCCTTGCTTGGAGGATTGGTATTGGTGTTCCGCGCTATCAAAATGGTGAGCGTGGTGAAAACCCGCGTGATTAGCGGTACTCATAGGGTCCTCCTGAAACTACTGGGGTCTTATCAAAGTTTTCGTGTGGTGGCGGAGAAGGAATCGTCCATTCGAGAGTCTTTCCACCCCAAGGATCGTTGCCTGCTTCTTTGCCAGCGATTAATCCGTGAATGACTGCAATAAGTCCGACGATGAATCCGGTTCCGATTAGCCAGGATCCGAACGTAGACATTTGGTTCAATTCCGTAAACGTGGGAAGATAATCGTAGTATCTACGAGGCATTCCCATCGCTCCTAAAATGAACTGCGGATAGAAGGTAACATTGAATCCGGAAAAAATAAATACCCAGGAGATTCTTCCAAGAAGATCGCTGGTCATCTTTCCCGTAACTTTCGGGAACCAATAAATCAACGCTCCCATCAATGCCATTAAGGTTCCACCAACCATCACATAATGGAAGTGAGCGACCACGAAGTATGTATCGTGGAAGTGTATGTCCATCCCGGTTGAAGCAAGATAAACTCCCGTCAAACCGCCAATGGTGAAAAGGAACATGAAGCCGAGAGCAAATAGCATCGGTGCGTCCAATCTAACGCTTCCCTTGTACATCGTGGAAATCCAGTTGAACAATTTGATCGCCGTCGGAACTCCCACGAGCATCGTGATTACCGAAAATAGCAATCCGGCAAATTCCGATTGTCCGGAAACGAACATATGGTGTCCCCAAACCAAGAAGGAAACTCCTGCAATCGCCAAAGAGGAGTAAGCGATCGCCGTGTATCCGAAGATAACTTTACGAGAGAATGTCGCTACTAATTCGGAAATAACACCCATCGCCGGTAAAATCATGATGTAAACGGCCGGGTGAGAATAGAACCAGAAGAAGTGTTGGAACAACACCGGATCACCGCCTAATTGCGGATCAAAGATTCCGACGCCTAATGCCTTTTCTGCTATTAACAGAAGTAAGGTAATTGCCAAAACCGGAGTCGCTAAAACTTGCAAAATAGCGGTTGAATAAAGCGCCCATACCATCAAAGGAATTCGGTTCATCGTCATCCCAGGAGCTCGAAGCTTGTGCGTCGTTACGATGAAATTCAATCCGGTTAGAATCGAGGAGAACCCGATGATAAAGACTCCGAGAACCAAGGGAATCACACCCATTCCTGTTTTGATAGAGGAATACGGAGTGTAAAAGGTCCAACCAGTATCGACTCGATCCATAAACAGTGTGGAACTGGTGATTGCCGCTCCAATCATGAGCATATACCAGCTCATTAAATTCAAGCGCGGAAAGGCAACGTCTTTAGCTCCGATCATGATTGGAAGAACTAAGTTTCCGAAAATTGCCGGAATCCCGGGAACGATCACCATGAATACCATGATGGCACCGTGGTAAGTCATCATACGGTTGTAAATATCCGCTTCAAATAACGTTTTTCCCGGAGTAAAAAGCTCTGCACGAACTAAGAGTGCAAAGATTCCACCTAAAAGGAAAAAACTCATGATCGCGAGGAAATACATGATCCCGATCCGCTTGTGATCCAAAGTGGTGAGCCAGGACCAGATCCCTTTTTGGTGATTCAGGAAGTTATGTTTACTGTGTGCGCTAGTGGCGGCCTGTGACATTGTCCGTGCTCCTATTTAAGCGTCTTAATAAATTCGGTGATATCACGAATCTGCTCGTCGTTTACCCGTCCTTGAAAGGAAGGCATTGCAGGCGGATAACCTGCGACTATTTTAGCAGTCGGAACTAAGATGGATTGCTTAATATAATCGTCATTACCGGTAGTAGAGGAACCGTCAGCAAAATCCCTTTTATTCCCATATAGTCCCTTGAATGTAGGACCTACGATTCGAGAGCCGTCGAGAGAGTGACAGCTATTGCAACCTAACTCGGTATATAACGACTTACCCTTATCGGCAGGATTCGCATTCCCAGCGTTCGCTGCAGCGGCTTTTTGTTGATCAATCCAAGCAGTATATTGCTCGGAATCTACGACACGAATTAAGGCCATCATGTTGGAATGGGCTGTTCCGCAGTATTCAGTACAGAAAACCGTAAAATCTCCCTTCTCGATCGGAGTGAATGTAAATGTAGTTCTACGACCGGGAACCGCATCGATCTTATTCCGGAAAGCAGGAACATAGAAACTATGAAGTACGTCATCGGAAGTAATAATGAATCGGATTATCTTTCCGACCGGAACCACAACGACGCCCGGTTTGAAAAGTGTTGAACTCGCAATTTCCGGATTTAGCTTATCGGAAGTCGGGCTATTGATTTTAAATCCATCCTTGTATTGGAAGGACCAGGCCCACTGGCGAGCGGTAACGTGAACTTCCACGTCGCCTTTCACTCCGATTTTGCGCAAATCGTCAAAAACCACCCAGCCCCAGCCAAAGATTACCATCATGATCACGAACGGAATGAAGGACCAAAGAAACTCTGCTAAAGTGTTATGAGTGATATAAGCACTTTTTTGAGTGTCTGAAAGTCTTCTATACCGAATGATAAAGATTGTCATTCCTCCAATGAGGATGACGAAGGAAATCAAGCCGGAAATGAGTAGAAACGCATAGAGATAATCCACACCTGCTGCTTCGGCAGAGGCCGGAACCGGCATAAAGCTCGTGGCCGTAATAAAATGGTACCAGTTCATCGGATCGAAATCACTCCTTCCTTATGTGTTGATAGTCGAGTTTTGTTTCTTCCAAAATAGGAATAAGAACGCTGCGAGGACGATCATAGTTATGAAAGCGCCGATTCGCATGATATTGTAAGCGTATAATGTATACCTATTTTTGGATGGATCAAATTGGAAGCAAAAAAGGGCAATCCGGTCGCTCAAATCGCCGATTTTACCGTTGCTTGCTTCTACGAGAGATAAACGAAGAGTTCTCTCATCGAAAGAAATTCCTTTTAAATACCGAGAAATCTTTCCGTCGGGAGTAATGATGTAAGCAACGGATTCATGCACCCATTGCTCGGTTTCCGGATTCCATTTATAGGAAAAGCCTAAGCTAGAAGCGAGAGCCTTGATTTCCGGATCTTTTCCGGTTAAAAAACTCCAACCGTTCCCGTCGCCCCGGCCATAATCTTTTATGTAAGCTGCTTTTTTCGGTTTTGCTATTTCCGGCTTTTCTTTCGGGTCGAAACTCACAGCTACATATTTGAATTCCTTTCCGACTTGCCAATTTAGCTGCTTTAGAACGTCTGAAATTCCGTTTAAATGAAAATTACAGAGTGTCGGGCAACGATAGTAAATAAGAGTTAAAAGAAGAGGTTTTCCATCTTCCAGATAACTTCCTATCTTAACTTCTTTTCCGTCTTCGTTAACAAAAACAAGATTCTTATCAATCGAATCCCCGAGTTTCTCCACAACCCCCACCCCCTGCAGTTCAGGCGGGACTACATGAGGGGCAATTTGTTTTTCCGTATCAAAGGAAAGGATTGAGAAAAACGGGACAGCTATAGCTAAGATCGCTGTTAAACGAAATAAATATTTCGGAACAAATCGGGGATTCAAGTGGGAAAGCCCGCGAAAGCCTTTTCCTTCCTTACTTCGCTTGAGTTGCAGCCGAAGACGGTGCGACATGATTGTAATCTTTCACGCCGTGATGCATGAACGAAAGATAAACGAAGTATAGAACATTTGCGGCTAACACCACAATAAAAGTCCAAAATCCAGCTTTGTTGTAATGGTCGTTCTGGCTCATTGAGGAACAACTCCTAGTTGGTAAGAGGAAAAACGACTCACGCCTCTTAGGAAGCGGAATCACCAACCAATGTCAAAGGGTGCGGTTTTTTTTGGAAGCGTTTTTGCTCCGGAGAAATATCTTCATAGTTTCCTGACATAAGTTTAGGAATAAAATCGCCGCACAGAAATGGCGGAGGCGCACTTTGAGCAAAATAAGAAGTTTTAAAATTTTCTTTCCCAAAATGCGGAATCAGTTTTGTCTCGTTTATCGAAAGAACTCGTCGTTCTTCCCGAAAATCGTCCGGAAACTTTCTCTAAATTCTGCATGAGATTCATTCTCAGAGAAGAATCAGAAAGCAAATCCCAAATATCTTGCCCCCATATGAGCCGCACTGACTATGGTAATCGAAGGCGACCGCACCCGGGAAATTCCTAAATGGCAAATTCGAGCTCTTCTCAAATTCGCAAATTCACCCTCTATTTAATCATCTATTCGGCGTTGATTTTTCTGAATTTACTATATGGTCCGCTGGTGAGGGCTACGGATTCCGGTTTGGCTTGTCCGGACTGGCCACTTTGCTTTGGCAAAGTGTTCCCCGATTTTGATTTCGGGATTTTTATGGAAGTAGGGCATCGCTATTATTCCATGATATTAGGTTTCATACTAATCGGCGGGACTGTTTGGACCGCGACTTCCCGGGAACTGAGACGGCCGTTTTTGAAATTTTTCATTATCGGACTCCTCTTAATCGCGTCCCAAGCAAACTTAGGCAGATTAACGGTTACCTTATTACTGGATCCGACTTCGGTTAATCTGCATTTATTGAACGCCATTTTATTTTTACTCTGCATCGTTACCGCGAATTTGAAAGCATCGGAAATCGAAAAGGACGGGGACTCCGGTGAATTTATTTCCTTCGGAAGTTTATTCAAAAAAGAACAGATCGTAATTTTTATAGGCGTCTTACTCGTATTATTTCAAATTATTTTAGGCGGGAGAGTAAGCTCTCATTATGCAGGTTTAGCTTGCCCGGAATTCCCTACTTGTAACGGAGAATGGATCCCTACCGTGTACGAAGAAAAAACAGCCATCCAAGTCCAGCATCGCTTCGGAGCCTATTTGGTTCTACTCTTCGTGCTTATAGTCAATCTTTACGGATCATTGAAGGACTTTTCACCAAAGGTGAAGAATTACATTAGAATCTCCGTTGCTCTCGTTCTATTTCAGTTCTTATTAGGCATCCTAAATGTGTTGTATAAACTTCCCAAATTAGTCACTGCTGCTCATACCGGCGTTGCCGTACTGTTACTTTCTGCGCTCTATACTGTGTGGATCCTTCGGGCCAGAGAATTGACAAAGGAACAGGTTTCCTAACGCTATGAATAATTTTTTTACCGACTGGAACCTGATGATTAAACCAAGAGTATCGTCGTTAGTTCTAGCCACCGCCGTCCCCGGTTTATATTTAGGCGCCCCGACATCGCCGACCGCACTGTTGGTTTTTGCGACATTATTCGGAACTTTTTTGATGTCTTCAGCCTCTTTCATCTTCAATCAAGTCATTGAAAAAGATCGTGACTCGAAAATGAAACGAACTGCGAATCGACCGATCCCCACGGGAAGAATCAGCTCCTTAAAGGCGTCAACGGTAGGATTCATAATGATGGCGCTTTCGTTTGCCATCCTGTACTACTTTGCAAATTTATTAACCGCTCTTTGTGCATTTTCCGCACTAATCGCTTACGTCTTTTTGTACACGATACTTTTGAAACCGAGAACACATCAAAATATTGTAATAGGCGGCGTTGCAGGTTGCGTCGGCCCGTTAATCGGATATGCGGCCGTCAGCAATTCATTGCCATTACCTTCCTGGATTCTTTTTTTAATGATCTTTCTTTGGACGCCGGTGCATTTTTGGGCCTTGGCTATTTTTCTAAAAGAAGATTACAGTGATGCAAATTTTCCCATGCTTCCGGTCGTAAAGGGAGTCAAGGAGACAGTAAGGTCGATCCTATTTTATACTGTCCTGTATATCGGCTCGGTCATCGCGTTCTACTGGGCGGAACCAAGCATGGGCGTTCTATATATGGCCTCTTCAATTTTTCTTAGCGCGGCAATACTTTATCTTTCCGTTAAGCTTTTTCTCAATCCGGAGCCGAAATTCGCCAGGGGATTTTTCTTTTTCAGCATCGTACACCTTTTCTTAGTCAATATCATAATTTTAGTGGACCACGCAATTACCTGATTGCGAATTCTCCGCCGGCATTTCCTCAAAATGTCCGCCGAGTCCACTAACCTATTTTCTTGATGCATTCGGGAATAATTTATTGAACTAGTTCTAAATGACCTCTGATTATTTAGTTTCCGGTTGACATTCGAATTTTTGACTGGTATGTTTCCCAGCCGGAGCTACCGCTATGCGCCCTTCAAACAAAGAAAAGTCTTTCCTAAAATCATCTAAATTTTTGCTCTTTGCACTATTCTATTTTAGCGCCACATTTTCGACAACGGCGCAAGAAAAGGAAATTTCATTCGACTCGGAACTTTATGCTCAGCTAGTCAGACAGAGTAACGTTCAGTTTGCGAATCTAATCAAAACTAAGACGGTTTTACCCGATTACAAAGACTGGAAAAAATCCATCGATAATGCGTTCGCAAGATTATCTCAGAACTCGGGAAATCCTCCATTCCCTATAGTTTATAAAATCGTTAAAGATCCCTCTTTCAACGCCTTCGCTATGGCCGGCGGCCAATTTTGCATTCATTCCGGCGCTCTGGATTCTCTGGATCAAATCATCTCCCAACGGGAAGCAAATGCCGCAAGCAACCTCGACTTCCATCGAGAACGATACATCGCAGGCGTGCTTTCGCATGAATTATCTCACTTTTATAATAAACATGTTTTAAACAGCGTAAAAAAATTCTATGCTTTGAAAAACGAGGAAGCCGGGAAGGCCTTTCTCGAGAACACTAAATTCTCTCAGGAGCAAGAACTTGACGCGGACCAAACGGGCTTATTTTTATTGGATAGAGCCGGTTACGGCGGAGAGTATATGTTGGTTACTCTCCAAGCCTTAAATGAAGTCGAGCAATCGTATAAAGATTCATTAGCGGCTTCTAAAGCGGATAAAACGAGAACCGAATTAGTCGGATCGTCTTATTTTTCCAGTCATCCCTCTCCGAACGAACGCCTATCCCGTTTAAATACGGATAAGAAAGATTTATATTCCTTTTTGGCGACTATGGAGAGAACCTTCGACGACATCCAGTTAGGCAAAAATCTAGACCAATCGAGAACAAATTTAGAAGATGCAATTAAGCGCTACCCGGAGAATATTTATTTAAGTAAGGCGTTAGCGATCTGCCTGCACAAAATTTGGATGGCTACCGTTTCAAGCGAAGAACTCAAAGTCAAGCCCGTGATTGATATGCCTTCCTTTCGAGACAGCATGATTTTTCCCCAAGAAAAGAAGCAACGAGCGGTTTTCAGAACGGTTCCGGGCAATGAAGCCGCTTATAACAAAGCTTTAGAATATTATAGAACGATAATTCTCAAAATAGACGACCCTTATTTCTTATCCAATTACGCGGTTCTACTTTCTTATTCCGCCGACGATAAGGATTTGGATGTAGCGGTAAGTATCGCGACGAAGGCATTCCAGGCCGAGGGAACCGTTCCGTTAGCCAATAATCTTGGAGTAGTATTATATTGGACAAATCGTAAAGAGGAAGCGCGGGAACTTTTTAATCGACTGGCAATTTCGATAGATCAGAAGGTTAATAATCTCTTAGCTCAAAGTTCCAAGAACCCCCAAGTTGCGGATTATCTAAAGACTATAGTCAACTCGACGGCTCAGAAACAGCGGATCGATCCCGACTATATTTATGAGAATTTCACCCCTCTTCTAAATATCGCGCTACTGGAATCGTATAATAGTCTTGATGCTAAGTCCAAAAATTTGGCAAATTATTATCTGAATAATTACGATTCAACTTCCGGTTGGGCAAAGGTATTGGCGAAAATTCAGAATATTGAATTACCTCCGCCTCCCGCGAAAGATTCCAAACTAACTTTGAAAGTAGGCGGGGTCGGGCCTGGCGATAAATTGGAAGACCTTTTAAAAAATTGGGGAAAACCGAAACGGATCCAGACAGACAAATCAAGCGGGTTGGAATACTTTATCTACGATAATAAAGACACTGCGTTCGTCCTGGACATGGGACAAGTTGTACAGATAAAAGTTCTCGGCGAGTCAAGCCCCGGTTTAGGCAACGGAGTTACCGTAGGTGCGACAAGACCGACTACTGAAAAATTCTTGGGATCTAAGTACAAAAAGCAGGGGGAATTTCACGATTACTACGAAAAAGGGGATACGTTCGTGAAATATAATAAAAAAGGAAAAATAGAAATGTTAATTATTCAGTAATGTCTTTATGCATTATAAAAGATTTATGAATAAACTGATTCCGATTGTGTTTGCCGGAGTATTCGGCGCTTTTCCGATATTTTCCGGAGAAATTTATTTAACGGACCGCCATCTACAATCTCCCGATTTAAGGATATATTTTACCAAATCCAAATCGGATGCGGATATTGTCGTTTATGTAACCAAATACAGATACGATGCAAAAGGTAAGGATGAGATCTGGTACTATACGAATTATTCATCGGATGCAAATGCAAAAGTTTCCGTTACTTCGAGCAAATCGAGCGCCGATTTGATCGTCTATATCACCGATCATAAGACCGATGCCGGATGGAAAAAATCCAGTTCCTATCGAGGAAGATTACATTAGAATTTCTCCTAATGACTGAAATCTTATAAGCCGAAAACCTGGCACGACGGTTTTTCTAGCTTCTGCACCGAACCAAACTTCCGTCCTTTCTAAAAAACACATACAAATCCATTCCTTTCTCGGGAGCATTGGCATGGTAATCGGAATCACATTCTCCTGCCTTGGGCGAAAATGGGTCCTTTGGAAGCTTATCTTCCGAGCACCATTCCCGTTCCTTCTCCGAAGTGTAAAATCTCCAATCCCAAGGAACCAAAGGCTGAATTCCGGCATCTAAAAATACGTTTCGGGAAAGTTCCTTCGGTTGATACGGACTTCCACCACCATGAGTTCCTACGAAAATATCCACTCGATCTCCGCGAATGTACATAGGAGAGCCCGTATCATTAATACAAAAGAAGCCATCGTGAAATTTTCCGTCAGGCATGCGAATTCGTTTCTCGCGGATTTTCGGAATCAAGGCAAGACTTCCGATCACTTTGGATTTATTGCAATTCGGGATTCGATTTCCCATTTTTGCGCATAGGTCCCTAAAGCTCACCGCCAAGGTCCTGTAAGGAAATACTTGGAAACCGTATCCTGCACCCCAACCCCACTCTAAATCGTACGTTTCAAATCTTCCATCGCCGGCAAAATGATATTTGGTCCCGTCCTTCGCGACACCGCTTCCTTCCCAGCGGACTTGTTCCAAAAAGGAGGCGGATGCCTTCCCGATTTCCTTTCCTGACGGAGAAAGGACCGAAACAATCGTCCCGGGGTATGCTTCTTCTAACGCTAGATGATAATATGTGGGATAATAACGTCCTAAGTTCGCCGACGACAAATTCTTGAGCTCTTTTTCATCGGCGCTATACAGTAGAAATTCCAACGGCTTCGGAGAATGATCCTTTTTGGTTTCCATGGGTTGAAAGCCGGACTTGTACGTCAGAAATTTGAGATTATTTTTAGGAAAGAGGCACCGTTTGGCTTCATTTCGGATGGAAACGTATTCATCTCTTGCATACGGTAAATCAACGATAACCGCTTCTCCATGAAAAAAACGAGTTAGAGATTGTGTAATCGGGTTTCGGCATTCACAGCCGGAGCTAGCGCGCAAACAGAGAACTTTTGCGTACTGAGGTGAAACCGGTTGGGTAAATAGAGATGAAGTTGAGATGAGGAAGAAACTTAGGAAGAGCGTCGTCAGAATCCCGTCCCTACGAGCCGTAGGGAACGGGATTAGGGTTTTGCTTGAGGAAGGCAACTTATGGGTTGCCTTCTCCTTCCCCTGAATTGCCTGAATTTCCCCAAGGAAAAAGAGAACCTTGGTTCGGCGCCGGAGTAGTTTCCGGTGCTGGTGCAGGAGAAGCAGGGCGGGAGGTCGCCGGCTTCTTAGCTGCGACTTTCTTCTTTGCCACCTTCTTGACTGCTTTCTTTACGACCTTCTTTTTCGGGGCCTTAACTAGCTTTTTCTTTGCTACTTTCTTTTTAGCCGCTTTCTTCTTTGGGGCGGCCTTTTTCTTTGCTTTCTTCTTAGCTACCATGGGAGATACTCCTTGTATCGCGGGAAATCCTTCCGTAATTCCACTAACAAATTTCCACTCCTATGACCTCGACCAAAAAGAGTAAAACCTTTTTTGCTTTTCAATTGTTAAAGCATGCTAAACGGTTCGCAAATCTTTAATACAACCTCTAGTTAGAGCCTAGGGAAAAGTTTAAATGACTAAGACTTTGCTCCGGAGTACGAATTCGGCGACTCACTATAAAGGCTTTCACGAACCCTTTTCCTTTAACCTCTATATTTCCTCGCTCAGTTAACTCGAAATCGGACTGAATCGCTTCCGCAGTCGATTCCGTAACCTGAATTTCACCGGCAATACCATGCGATTCCATGCGACTGGCCACATTTACCGCATCACCCCAGATATCATAAATAAACTTTTTTGTTCCTATAACGCCTGCGACAACCGGTCCGGTATTGATCCCGATCCTCATGCTTAACCCGGTACCGAGTTTCTTTAACTTAAATCGAGATAAAATCTCTTTCATATCCCAGGCCATATGGGCTACAAGTAGAGGATGATCCTTATCCGGGATCGGTAGGCCTCCTACAGCCATATATGCGTCGCCGATCGTCTTAATTTTCTCCAATCGGTACTTCTCTGCAAGGATATCGAAGTGGGAAAAAATTTGATTTAGCAGTTTAACGACGGATTCCGGCTTCATACTCGAAGAAAGCTGAGTAAATCCGACGATATCCGCGAATAAGATCGAAACATTCGGATAACTGTCCGCAATTAAGCCCACGTTTTGCTTCAACTCCGCTGCAATCGAAGGAGGAAGTACGTTTAATAACAACTTCTCGGCTCGATCCTGCTCAAAGCTCACTCTCTCATAGGCCTCTAAAATTTCTTGCCGAGCCTTTTCATTTTCCGCCAAGGTATTTCGCACTTTACCCAAGACGAGATTGTATCTCTCCGCAATTTGTCCTACCTCCGTAAACGGTTCTACCGGAACGTCTTTTGCCAAATCTCCGGTTTTTCTCTGGTAATCCATCGCCAAAAAGAGGTCGATGAGCTCCGTGGTAGCCTTATGTTCGGAGATGTTCAACCCCATGCGCTCTTCATCACCGTCCACTCGAAGTGTATAAAACCGATTCAAGAGCCAGAAAGCCAAGTATGCGACTCCAAACGAGAAAGCGCCCACTAAAAGGATGCCCGAGGACTGGATTAATAGTAGGGAAAGACGTCCCGTTTCGTGTTGCATGATGGAAAGATTTCCAAAAATTCCGGTTGCTAAAGTCCCCCAAATACCTCCGATCAAATGTACGGGAACCGCTCCGACGGCATCGTCGATCTTCAATTTTTCTAAGAGAAATTCGGAAGGGGATATTAGAAGACCGGCGATCGTTCCGATAACTGCCGATTGAAAGGGAGTAACACAGTCCGCTCCAGCCGTAATTGCAACCAACCCGATCAAAGACCCGTTCAGAGGTGCAGTAGCTTCGGGAAAACCTTTGAGAAGCCAGGCGGCTAGCATGGCAATCATCATGGAAAAGCCGGAAGCCACGACTGTGTTTAAAATAATTCCCGGTACATTCTCATTAAACGAAAGAGTGCTCCCTCCGTTGAATCCCATCCATCCGAACCAAAGAAGAATTCCTCCAAGCATTGCCATCGGTAAATTACTTCCCGTAACTTGCTGAGGGCTGCCGTCCTTTGGAAATCGTCCGATCCTCGGACCGACAACTAATAGTAAAGCAAGCGAAACCCATCCTCCGACGCTATGTACCAACGTTGATCCCGCAAAATCATGAAACCCGAGAATGGAAAGCCAGCCGTTTTTTTCTTCTAATGATCCCCCGCCCCAGCACCAATGATTTACGATCGGATAGATGATTCCTGAAATGAGAGCTGTTGCCAGCATGTAAGAACTGAATTTTAATCGTTCGGCAACGGCGCCGGAAACAATGGTAGCGGCCGTCCCGCAAAATACTAGTTGGAAGATGAAAAATGTGGGCCCCCAAGCCTTTCCTTCCGGAAATTCGGGAAAAAATTGGGACGTGCCAAAAAAGCCGTACCAAGACGTCCCGAACATCAGGCCAAAACCGAAGGAATAAAAAAGAAGAGTCGCTACTCCAAAATCGGCAACATTTTTTATCGCGACATTGATCGAGTTTTTAGCCCTGGTTAAGCCGGATTCGAGAACTAAAAAACCGCCTTGCATGATCAGGACAAGTCCGGAGCAGACCAAAATCCATAAAATATCCAGCAAACTTTTATTGATCGGCATGGCGGGTTCCTCTTCTCACTCACGATTCTTTTTTCGAATTCACATAATATCTAGATTATCGGAATACCGTGGAATTGCGTAGCCGTGCAAGCTCGAAAGGGAGGTCTTGTTTTTTTCGAAGCAGGAGAGGATCGTTTTCAATACTTAGGCGATAGAAAAAACGAACCTACAAACGGACTGCATCCGCATTTTCAATTGGAACGAGAAAAACCAACTTACATACTGAGCATATTTTTTTTTCGAACGTAACGTCCGTTCTACAAACTCTGCCTCTCTGTGCCTAAAGCAGCCATTTATTAGATGAAAAAAGCCTTTCCCTCCCGAAAGCATGTTTTAAACAGGGATTATATTTAAAATAACCTAGACGTTGGTATAATTTCATGAGGGAAATCAAAACCGTAACCGTCCTCGGCGCAAATGGAACTATGGGCGCCGGATCCGCCGCGATCGTGGCCGCCTTTGGAAAGGCCAAGGTCCATATGTTGGCTCGGGACGTTAACAAAGCTAAAGAAGGAATCGAGAAAGCAGTAGCTTCGGTCAAAACAGATACAATTCGTCCACGCTTAATTCCCGGTTCTTACGACCAAGATTTAGAAAAAGCCGTAGCTGAATCGGACTGGGTATTCGAATTAGTCGCAGAAAGCTACGAAGTAAAAGAACCGATCAATAAGAGAATAGCAAAAGCTCGCAGACCCGGAACGATAGTCTCCACAGTCTCTTCCGGACTTTCGATCGCTCGTTTAGCGGACGCTTTTGACGAAGACGGAAAGAAACATTATTACGGAACCCACTTCTTCAACCCACCTTACAAAATGATTCTTTGCGAGCTTGTTACTCACAAGGGAAACGATAAGAAAGTCACCAAAAAATTGGGAGAGTATCTTGAGAAGGTTTTGGGGCGCGCCGTCGTTTATACGAACGATACGCCTGCATTTGCCGGAAACAGGATCGGGTTTCAATTAATTAATGAAGTCGCACAGAAGGCGGAAGAATATTCCGACAAAGGCGGTATCGCACTTTTAGATGCGATCATGAGCGGTTACACCGGTCGCGCAATGGCTCCTTTGGATACTGCGGATTTCGTAGGCTTAGACGTTCATAAGGCAATCGTAGATAACTTATACGAAATGACAAAGGACGCCGCTCACTCTACGTTTAAACTTCCAGGTTATTTCCAAAAGCTTATCGATCGCGGAGATCTCGGGCGTAAATCCGGCCAAGGTCTTTTTAAGATGACCAAGACTCCTGACGGAAAAAAGGAAAAACTTTATTACGATATTAAGGGTGATCTTTACATACCGGTCCCTAAGTTCGATATCCCTTTCATTAAGGAAGCAAATCGTAGAATCGGGGAAGCCGATTATATCGGCGCTATGAATGTCGTGAAAGAAGCAAAAGGCTTGGAAGCGGACTTAGCTCGCTATTTCATTGCACGCTATATTAGCTATTCCCTCTCCATCGTAGGCGAGGTCGTAGATTCTAAAGAAATGGCGGATCTGGCAATGGGCACCGGATTCAACTGGGCTCCAGCCTCGGCTTTTGTCGATTTCTTGGGCGGACCAAAAGAAGCCATTAGTCTAATTACCAAGGCAAAACTTCCGGTTCCGGATGTTTTGGCAAAAGCAAAGGCCGGGAAACCCTTCTACGAATTGAAGGATATCCTAGATGCTCGTTCTCTTTTTAAAGGATAATCGGGGAGGAAAGATTTTATGAAGGATACCGTTTACGTACTCGGTGGGGAACAGACAGACTTTCAACGCAACTGGACGAAAGAAGGAAAGACCTTTATGTCTATGTTTCGGGAAGCTGTCCAAGACGGACTTGAAAAAGTCGGCCTAACCCCGGAAGAAATCAAAAAACTCAACAAGCAAAACCGGATCGGCGTTTTTGTCGGAAACTTCGATGCGGAACAATATGCTACGCAAGGCCATATGGGCGCATTCTTGACCGAAGTAGATCCCTGTTTCTACGGAGTTCCTAGCGCGCGCTATGAAGCGGCCTGCGCCTCAGGTTCCGTCGCTCTCGATGCGGCACAAACGAAACTTCGTTCCAAAGACTATGACGTAGCAATCGTTGTAGGCTTAGAAATTATGAAGACCGTATCTTCTTCGGTCGGCGGAGATTTTCTAGGAACCGCGGCTTATTATGAAAAAGAAGCTCAAGGGGTTCAGTTTCCTTTCCCGAAACTTTTCGGAAAATTAGCCGATGTGATTCTAGAGCGTTACAAACTGGAAGAAAAACGTTTCATGGGAGCGCTTGCGGAAATTTCCAAGATTAACTATGCAAATGCAAAAAGAAATCCTAAGGCGCAGACGCGTTCTTGGTTCATGAACCGTGAACATGCCGACGCAAGAGGCGGCGCGTTCAATATGGCGGTAGGCGGGCGCCTATGTATCACCGATTGTTCGCAAGTGACCGACGGAGCCGCGTTAGTCGTTCTTGCAAACAAAAACTACGCGGAAGAATTCGCGAAGAAGAAAGGTAAAAAACTTTCAGCTTATCCGAAAATCAAAGGATGGGGACACAGAGTCGCACCGATTACCTTTGAAGCAAAAGTCGCCGAATCGAAAGGTGAAAAATGGATTTTGCCTTGGACACGCCAAACAGTAAAAGATGCTTACGATCGCGCAGATTTAAACACTAAGGACATCGACGTATTCGAAACTCACGACTGTTTTACTTCTTCCGAGTATGCGGCAATTTCCGCTTTCGGAATTACTCAGCCGGGTAAAGAGCACGAAGCTATCGAAGACGGTGTAATTGCGTTCGACGGTAAAAAACCGATCAATACGTCCGGCGGATTGATCGGGGCGGGACATCCTGTCGGCGCTTCCGGCGTTCGAATGATGCTCGATCTTTACAAGCAAGTTACCGACACTGCTGGTGATTACCAAATCGGCGGTGCGAAGAACGGTCTGATGTTGAACATCGGCGGGTCGGCAACCACCAACTACGTGTTCATCCTCGGAAAATAATAAATTCCGATAAAAAAGGATGGAAAAGCCCGGGTGTCCCGGGCTTTTTTATTTCAAACGAAGGGGTTGATTGAATGGGTCTACGTAATTCTAAAGATTGGAATCGTTTTCTGCTGAGGTTCTTCGTTGCTTTCGGATTCTGGGAAGTGATATCCGTTCCGTTGCGAACTTTGTTATTTTCCGTATTTTATTATGACCCCTTATTTCGCTCCTTCTTCGTTCCGATTACGGAGATATTCTGGATAGGACCAATTGCAGCCGATCTTATTCAAGTATTCTTTGTCGGTCTATTGATTACTTTTGCAAGAGCCGCCCTCCCGATCGGAATCCTTGGAGGAATTTTAGCCGGATTCGTATTTTCCGTCGCTGCGTTTGTGGCTCCGATACTTTCCATTTTGCATCTCACGAGAGCCGTTCCCACTCAAATCGCCTGGCTTTGGGTTTTTTATCAATCCGTCCTAATTTTAATAGCTAGCTTGATTTATTCGTATTCTTCCGAGGAAGAAGAAACGTATTAAACCGACTAATCCGTAGGAAAACGAAGATTCTTGCGGAGGAAATACGTCGAAAGCCGGGTCATATTTTTTTATCCGGTATGAGCCAGAAAATAAAGGTTCTTCTCAGCTTTGTTCCGTTTCTCCTATTTGTTGCGACGGAAAGAGTAATCTCGGAAGAGATTTCCAATATTCCTTTATACACTGTCGCTCAAGAGCGCAAAACACTTTATAATGAACTTACGATCTTAAATCCGAGAGAATTACTGATTGTAAATTTCACTAGCTCAACCTGCCTCCCTTGCAAAGAAGAAGTACCCAGACTCGTATCCTTTGTGGAGAACTGGAATTCCTCGAATAAGCGAGGGATAAGGCTAGTGTTGTGGATCGTTTTTTTGGAAGATACTCTAGATAGTGCAGTCGAAACGGCGGCTAAGTTAAAAGTAGGCAACCGAGCCGAAATACTCTACGATACTTTAAACACAAGTATGAAACATCTTAGATTTCAAGGAACTCCCACTAGCTATGTCATAGATAAAAACAGAAAGATCCTTTTTAAAGGGTCCGGTTATACGGAAGAAAATTGGCAACGCATGATTTTAGCGATCGAACAAAACGGAAAATAACAGTGAAAGCGAATCTCTCTTTGTTCATCTTCCTGTCTATCCTATCGCACCTCAATTTCGGATGCATTTATCATCAGACGAAAGAAATTCCGAACGAGTTAGGCTATGCCGAAGTCGAGGTTCAAGGAGCAAATAAGGATGAAGCCGAACGAAATGCGAAAATTGAAATGATCGGTTTGATCCTTGGAGAACTCGTGCAATCTCAATCGATCATCGTAGATTCGAATTCGAAAGATTATTTCATAGAATCTTCTCGAGAAGGATTAATTCGAAATTTTAAAATTCTATCCGATACGCGACTAAGAGACGGTATCAAACTCAGAGCTTCCGGTTACGTCAGCAAAAAATTGATCGGTAATGCCTTGGATGAACAATATAAATTTATAGGGAAACCGCGTATTTTAGTTCTTATTTCAGAGAAGATAGGGAATAAAACGATCGAAGCAGGAAATACCGGATCCGAAGCCCGATTTATTTCCTTTTTTCCAGGATTCGAATTTTTGAATAAAGATAAGGTTTTAGAAATTTCCTCTAAAATCAAAAACTATTCCCAATCGATTGAATCGGAAATTTTCCGAAATAAAGTGGTCGAATCCGCCGTAAACGAAAATTGCGAATTAGTTCTATTAGGTTCCTATGAAGTCCGGCAGGGAGGAACGATAGTAGAAGGTTCAGACATGCGGAGTACATTTGCCGGCTTTAGCTATAAATTAATCGAAACCCGTTCGCAGAGAATTCTGGCTGCGGATACGATTAAAGGCGGTCATCCGGCTATCGATCTAAATATAGGGTCGGACAAAGCCATCGAGCAAATATTAAACGTTCTGGTTCCTTCTTTAAAACAACAGCTCGCTAGTAAATGGCAGCGAGGATATACTATCAATCTTGCAATAGAAGGGATGAATTACGATTCGTTTGTCGATATGGATATTTCTAAAACGATTCGTTCCATCCGAGGAATTAATTCGGTAACGGAAAGAGGACAAGATTCCAAAGGTAGAATACTTTTAGACATCGAAGCTCTTTTCAATGCAGGACGACTTTATTCTTCTCTGCGCGACTATAAAGATCGGTTAGGGTTTTCGTTTCACAGTAAACAAATAGAGGGAAATTCCATCGTTATCGAGGCGGAGAAGGCATTAAGTCCTCAAAGATCGGAATAAGATTTGCTCGGTATGTTTACTAATTCCTTGCATTTAACAATTTACAAGTTTCATTTATATCGAAGGGTTAAACGTCGTTTCATGAGATTATTCCATAGAAATTTGAATGCGATTCCTGCTCTACTATTCTTATCCTATATCTTTTCTTCTTTATTTTTTGCGATCGCCGCCAGCGAGAATCCTTTACCGAAAATATATATTCATAAATTCAAACTCGAGCGTAATATTCCTTCAGCTCTGGAAAATCGCCTTAGGAACGGAGTCATAAATTCCATCCTACGTAACTACGAAGGAAAGTATAATATTGCGGACGACGATTCGATCGCGACTCTGCTTAGACAAGCCGAACTGAAGCAAAAACAAAATTGCAGTGACGAAATCTGTATGACGCAAATTGCCGATGCAATCGATGCCGACATACTTGTATCCGGAGAAATATCCGGTTCCCCTCGCGGCTTTAAGGTTTATTTACGAAGCCAAACGCGCGATCCAAAATTATTAACTTATACGATTAAAACGAATTTCGATTTTGAATTTCAAGAATTTCAAATAGATTATTATGCGGCGGAAGCCGGCCGAAAATTAATCGATCCTAAATATTCCATGAATATTGCAGGGATCTCGCTCACGAATCCGAGCAATATAGATTTCCCGTCGCTAAAAATAGATCCCGCTCAGGGTACTGAAATAAATGTCCTCGATTTCAAGACTTCCGATACCGGGGCGCAAGGATTTATCGAAGCCGCGACAGGGGCATTAGAGGCAGCCGACCTTGCTGCAAAAAATAAACAATATGATAAATCCATTTCAATATACGAAACAGTCCTTTTAACGATCGAAGATCGTCTATCTGAGAAGTCTAAAAACGAAATAAAAGGTTACTTAAAAGGTGTTCGCTCTCGTATCACTAATTCATATATATCTATCTATAAAGGCAAATTGGACGTTATCGACACCCAATTCAAGTCGGCAAATAACATTCCTGGATCTAGTCTAAAAACTTTCTTAGACAAATATAGGGAAATTCTCGGCGATTATCATTCCAAGGTTAAGGAGATTTACCGAACAAAAGATTTAGAAAAAGCTATTGAAGAGAGAGTGGAAAAATTGGACGTCGCAGTCTTAAGCAATATCGAAAAAGAAGGGGACGCCCAGTATTCCAATTTTGACTTTACTAGCGCGACTCTTTCCTACCGTTTTGTCCGCGCGGAACTCTCTTCCAAACGACCCGATACGCAACCGTACAAAACTCTAAAAACAAGGATCGAAAAGAAAATCAGCACTTCGGAAGCGACCGGAAGATCCTATTTACAAAGCAAGTTAGGAGGAATTTTTCAAACTTTAGAAAAGGATTATATTTCCGAAGGTTTGGAGACGGATGATAAAGGGAAAGGGCAATATATCGAGAGAATCAAAGAAGGATTGAGATTAGGATTAGAAACATTGGCACGATCCGAATTCGCGACCGACGAACTAATCAGGAATTATAACACGTTACGAAACAAAGCTTACCTCTACGCCGGAAAAGTTATCTTCGACCAAGGGAGAGCGAACGAGCTACTTCATGAAGGAATAGAGAAGAAGTTTCAAAAGCAAATCGATACATGCATCAAAATCGGGGCAGACCCTAATTCTAGACAAAACGGATCAGCTAGCACCGCAATCGAAAAGTTAATTGAGAATAAGCAGATTTTAATCAGCCCCGACGCTGTCAGAATCGCAAGAAATCAAATTCCACCTAATTCTAATGCCGAATCCGACCTGTTTAACGCGGTCTTTCAGAGAAAGCCGGATGATATTATTAGGACGGTCTTAAAAGGCGCGGATCCGAACGCTAAGGATTTTTTAGACAATACTCCTCTTCATAAAGCGACAGGCTATGGTTATCCGGATATTTCCGCATTACTCCTCATGCTCGGGGCCGAGGTAAATTCAAAGAATAGCGATGGAGAAACCCCTCTGCACCGTGCGGTGGGGCAAGGTTCCATCGAAGTCTCCAAGCTTTTGCTTAGCGTAGGCTCGGACGTAAATGCGATTAAGAACGACGGAGAGACCCCATTATATCGCGCGGTAAGCGCACCGAAAATGGCTAAGCTACTGCTGGAAACGGGAGCCGATGTAAATCTAAAGAATTACGACGGATGGACCCCGTTGCACAAAGTTGCTGAAAGCGGAAGCGGAGAAGTAGCCAAGCTGCTTCTGCAAGCAGGGGCAAACGTCAACGCTAAAGATAACATCGGATGGACTCCCTTGGATTGGGCTGTCCAAAAGAATAGATTCGAAAATCCGAATATTGTGAAAATTTTGCGATCCGCCGGCGGTCAATGTCTGGTAAATTGCGTGGAATAAATGATCACTGTGAGAAAAAGAAATGTATCGAATTTGTAAATTTGAAAGTGCAGGCTTGGAAAATTGGGGATTAGTCCAAGACGATTCGGTAATTCCGATCCGAGGAAATCATATAACGGATTTTATCGACTCTAACTGGAAAGTCTCCGTATCGGCCGACACGAAAATACCTCTCCAAAATATCCGGTTACTCTCGCCTTTCACTCCACCGTGTAACGTGATTTGCCAAGGAAAGAATTATATCGAACATATTAAAGAAACCGGAATGAGTCCCGACGATAAAGATTATAACCTTTTCTTTATGAAGGCAAATTCCTCCTTAAGCCCCGCAGTCGGAAAGGTTGTCAGACCGAAGCATGTGCAATTATTGGATTACGAAGTTGAAATGGCTCTAATTATCCGAAAACCGATCTTGAACTCGATTACAGTGACGGAAGGGAATCTGCATGAGTATGTAGCCGGAATTACGTTAGCGAACGATATATCGGCACGAGACATTCAAATACCGCAGGGGCAATGGTTTAAAGGTAAAAGTTATAGAACATTCTGCCCGGTCGGACCTTACGTAGTTCTTCTAGATCGCGAAGATTTTAAACAAGTACCTAATCTTCGAATTACCTTAAAAGTTAACGGAGAAATCAGACAGGACTCTTATATACGAAATATGATCTTTTCACCCGCAGAAACTTTAACCGAGCTATCAGGAATTATGAATCTTTATCCCGGCGACTTAGTTCTTACCGGAACTCCATCAGGCGTCGCGCTGAAGGCTCCAGGCGGGTTAGTCAAAAGAATCGCTTCGCTTCTTCTTTCAGAAAAGAAGATGATGAAAATTTTCGTACAAAAACAACTAGAAATTAACCGCTATTTAAAAGACGAAGATCAAATCGAAGCTACGTTAAGAACGGAAGCAGGAACTATCGATACAGGCGTAATAAAATTGAAAGTGACAGCAAGTTAGCCGTTCGATTATTCGATTCGAAAATTTTAAAGTGCTAGGAAGTTGTCAGATTCCTGAGAAATTCTTCCTGCTCTATCGATTCTATTGCTCTTTCCGATCTAACCTCTCGTACAGTTCGAATAGCCTCATCGACCGTATAGCCCGAGCATAAAATTAAATACGCGGCTACAATGGTTCCGGAACGCCCCAATCCGCCAACACAATGAATAAGAACGTTCTTTCCTGAAAGCAAATCTTTATCGATCTTTTCCAGCAGTTCGTTTAGCGATTTTCTATCAGGGATACGCTGATCTAAAATCGGGAAGAAAATCGGATCCAATCCCTCAGTTTTATATACCTCTTTTATTTCAATTACACCGTATTCTGAATATTCGTTCTCAGTCAGAAGAGAGATTACTCGATTTACACCCTCTTCTTTTAACGTTTTAATATCTTGCGGCAGATCCCTATTTCTATCTTTTCTTCCGGGAAGCAAGGTCAATCCAATTACGCCGCTTCTATTCTTTATGCTGATTTTATCAATTCTAAGTCGCTTTGATAATCGGATAGCATCGAGAACTTTTGCGGCACAAATACCGCTCGCATACAAAGCCCATTTTTTTTGCGCAATCGAGGATTCTTCAAAGGAAAGAGTATGAACTGCATAAGGAAAGAGTATGAACTGCATATCGAAGAAGAGCGACATGAAGTTGATACGGATCGCGATCCAATCGAATTAGTTTCGGGTAAAATGAACGAAGTTTACAAGCGGTTCGAAATGCCCGTCGAATTTTCGGATTTTTGAATCGGTTTTCGTCTTCAAAGGAAATCGGAATTCCCAGGTCGGCCTGCGATAAAAGTAAATCAGTGAGGGAAAAAGCCTCTTCTAAATCGCTTTCATCTATTTTAGTAAAAATGTAGAGCAAATCGTTTTCAAGCTTAATTAAATCCTTAAGTACGTGACCTCGATGCGTATGAAAGAAATCGATCAACCAAACATTACGCTGCGCGTCGATTATTATATTCCTTCCATTTAAATCGCCGTGAACGTAAGAAAGATATCTCGGCGAAGAACCGTATTCTTTCAAAGTAGGTAGATCTTTCTCATAAAAATTGCAGATATTATATGCCTTTCTTTTTCCCGGAAGTTCTATTTCATTTCCTTCCACAGTCGTATTCAATAATCCTTCCACACGGCGTCTGACTCCAGCCGAATATCTATTTTGAAAATCATAATACTTTAATAAATCTAATGTTTCCGGTTCTGCTGCATCGTAAAGCCGACCCAATTGCTTTTCAAAAATGGTTTCTAAGATCGGGAAAATTTCGATTTCGTCTATCGTTTTCTCGTATAAATCTTGAAATACGGTAGTCGTTCCCTCCAGCATAGCCGCATAACGATATTTGATTCCACCGCGCTCTCCGATCTCGGCAAAGTCAACTATGCGAGGCGCGTTATTTCCGAGAACTTCTTCTATCCTCTCGAAGGATGTTCGTTCTTTAGCGATCGGATCCCTTTCTCCGATTTTGATCACCGTAGGAACTTGCGCATGACCGAGACTATCGATACTTTTAGCCCGTAGAACCACATTTCCGGAAAATCCTCCATCCAGACAATGAAAGGAGACGGAACGACAATCTCTAAAAAGGTAAAAAAGAATTTTTCGATCCTCTTCCTTTATTTCAAATGCGTCGTCAAAATTGAAAACAACCGATTCTTCTCTTATGGAAGTCCGATGCGTTACGGCAGGTACTGAGCCGGTCAAAAATTCGGAAAATGTTCCTAAGGAAGGAAAAACTTCGACGCCCAATAAATTCCGCAATTGATCAATGGCTACGAAATGCATATGCCTTGAGGAACTTGCCGTCAACGCGCTGCATAGACCGATACGGAATTTAGAATATCTAGTTCTAAGTTCGTACGCCAAGTACGTGATCTTAGCCTCCGTCCATACTCCAATCAGTCCGACATTGATTTTTTCGTGTTCGTAAGGTTTTAATATATTTTCTAAATCCGTATGATAAAAGTCGTTTAACCCTGAAGCGTTAACTATCTTTGCATCTCTATCAGTAAGAGAAGGTAGATTCTGAAAAACGAAATCCGCTCCGTGGGTATTCTTCAGGCAATGATTTCCGAATTGAGAAAGATGTTCTTTCTGTTCCGAATCTTCAGGATCATGCCAATCTCGAATATGAATAATGGAAAGTCTGTCTTCCGGCTCTCGATAAGCCCAATCCATAAAGGAAAGCACGGGACCTTCTTGCGGATTTTCACCCAGGATTCTCAAGGCCTCCCCATATCCTACATGCAATAAATTTGGAAGCGGATCATACTTTTGAATCGGTTCGACAAAATCATTCTGGAGGCATTGTGTTATTAAAATCCCTCTTTGCATTTATTTCACTTCCATAATTAATTCAGTTACTTTTTCCGCAATGCGGATCTTTGCGGTCGCTCCCGAATTGAATTCCAGAAAATCCGATTCCATTCCATCGGAAAAAATGGTACCGTTTTCAGGCATATGACTTTCTAAAATAATATCTTGGCCTTGCTGAATGATTCCGGCCACAAGATCTGCCCCGCTCCATTTGCTGCGAAACGGCTCTCGAACCATAAACATTAACTTTCTTTCTTGCCAAGGAATTCGCTCCGGAACTTTCACTTTTTTATTACCCGCGAATGCGGAAATACCGGAAGCCATATTAAAAAGGGAGCTCATCCAGCCCGTGCTTCCGGCCGGAGTTGAGACGATAATTCCGCTCGAAATTTGCCGCTCCGATTTATTTTTATACTGTAGCGTATAACGGGCGCTAGTATGCGACTTTGCGCCTATAAACAAATCGTTAAACGCATATAGTTTTTGTCCGTCCGTGAGCCTGGCCTCGGCCATGGAAATTTTCTGAGTCGCGATCTTCCGGGTGAAAACCGATTTCATCACTTCCGGCGCCTGATTGGGTAGAAAAGGCAAGAGGATACCGTCGAAACGATCCGGATCAGGGTTAAAGGCAAGTATCGGCTGGCCGTTTAAGTATTTAGCAGTATTAACGACCAATCCATCCTGTCCAAGCGTGACGACTAAATCGCCGGCTCCGAACAAATAGTTAGGAAGAAACGATCGATCAAGAATATGAAATTTAATTCCCGGCTCAATACTTCGGACAACTAAATCTCTGGCAAAATGATAATTATCGTCTTCGAGCTCGTAATCCGAAAAAGATTGTCCTCGTTTCGTTACGTAAAAGCTAGCTTGCGCTTTTGTATTAAAACGCTTTATACTCTCTTCCAGACGGGTCTGGCGTGTAATGATCACGACCCGATCAAAGGACAAATTTATTTTCCTCTTTCCTTATTAATCAAAAGAGACATTAGCTCGGGAGATAAGTTCAGATTCCCAATTTTTTCGGCGTTCTTTGCCAAATCTCGAATCGCGCTGGAAATAATTTTGGAAGAATCCATATTACCGGAAACTAATACTTCCAAAAGCTCAGGCGATAACTCTTTCAAGGCTGACAATTCTTCCTTGGTAGCTTGTCCTCTAGCTTTGGAGAACTCGATCAAGTTCTTGGCCTGAAATTCGACGAGATTCTTCTTATTCTTTTCTTGTTCGATTTGAGACGCTAGCTTTTGGCTTTCAATTTCGGATTTCTTTTTCTCGACTGCTTGCAACGCATCCATCTTGGCTTCTTCTACAAGTTTTTGCTTTTCTTGTACCGCGATCTCGGCATTCATTTGAGTTTCCCGAATCGTTCGATTCTTTTCTTCCACGGCGATTTGAGTCTGGAGTTCGTTCTCCTTAATTTTGCGTTCTTGCTCTACGGCAAAATTACGCCTTTGATAAACCGCATCATCCGCGTTCTTTAAAAGATTCTCGCGACTAGCAGCTTCCAATGCTCTAGCTATTTCCGGAGTAGGACTTATTTTTAAAATTGCAAAATCAAGAACTTCAATTCCTAACTCCTTAAGGGCGGGATTCTGGCGAAGTCTTTGTAAAACCGGTTCAGCTAAGCTGCTTGCCGCCGCCAGAGCGTCTGTCAGATTTAAGGAACGGAATTTTTCCCGAATAGCGACTTGAATCAAGTTGGTCATACGAAGATCCAACTTTTCATTACCGTCTCCTAGATATTTTCCCTTAACGTCCACCGTAAAGTCAAGAAGGGAGGCAAGCCTCTGAGGATCCAAAACTCGATACGTGACTTGCCCTTGAATGTCTAATTCTTGAAAGTCAAGAGTGTTTTCTTTGAAAATAAATAGAGCATCTCTCGTATCGGCAGGAACGATCACCAGAGTAGAGGAAGGCGCATAATAGAAAAAATTCAAACCGGCTCCTTGTTTTCGTATTTTACCCGAACGAAAAAGTAAAACGTAATCGATTGGCCGTGTTTTTATAAAGCGGATGCCGAACATAATGCCTCGCAAGAAATTTCCAGAAGTTTTCGGAGATACGATTATTCCCGGTCATCCTCAAAAAAGGGAAGGATTTTTTGTCTTGCCATTCCTAGTTTTCTTTATATAACTCTCGGGTCGTGGCCATCCCTAAAAAACGTTCGTACACCTTTATGTTTACGGCCTTAGAAACGCATAGACCCCGTTCATACCAAAATGGTATAATCGACGTGATTGAATTTCTGCTCTCTAAGATTAGAAAGGTCCTGGATATCAACGAGGAAGAGGCACTCTTCGCACTTAGGGACATAGATGATGGAGCACAGATTCTATCGCTTCGTTACTGGATATTCCTAACAGCTTCGTCCGGAATTGCAACTCTTGGAGTGATGCTAACCAGTCCTGCAATTCTAATCGGAGGAATGATGCTTTCCCCGATTCTACGACCTGTTACAGGTATTTCAGCCGGCTTTGCAATCGGAGATGTTTATCTTAGTATTAAGTCCATTCTAAATTTAATAATCGGTTGCCTATTAACTATTGTTACTGCGGCTCTATTGAGTTGGATTTCTTCGGTTAATGAAATTAACCCGGAATTATTGAGTAGAATCAGCCCTAATATCTCCTATTTTCTAATTTGTATTTTTTGCGGTTTGTTAAGTTTCATCGCTTCGATTCGAACCGCCAAAGACAACTACAAGGTAGGAGTAGGAACGATCTTAGGCGTTATATTGCTTACGCCGCTCTGTATGCTCGGTTTCGGACTAGGCGTGGGAATACGCTCCTATATTCTGCAAGGCGCCTTACTCACATTTTTGACAAACATTTCGGTAATCGTCGTTTCAGGAGCGATCTGTTTCTATGCCGTTTTTAAAAAATGCAATATTCCGAATGTCATTCATCTTCTTTCCTCGCGACGAAGTAAAGACGAACGCCTTTATCAGTTCCTTTCTTCTTTTAAATTATGGCAAAGATTAGAATCGCAGTTTTCTTTCGAAAATCGGGTCGTTTTTCCAAGTTTGCTTATTTTAATTTTTTCTTATCCGATATTCAGCTCCATTTTTCTACTCAAACAAAAAGCGGAAGTTCGTAATTTTCTGGAAAGTAAACTTGCTCCTCTCGGGGATCTAAGTTTCGTTCGGGGAACCGAAACTCTGATATTCACGCGGTCAGACGTATCCGGAACGTTAGTCTTTTATTCTCGAAAACCGCCAATCGGATTAACAAAATCTTTAAACGAAGAATTAACCGTCAACTTTCCCGATGTTCGTTTCGGGATTAATCTTGTAAGAGTTCAACGAGAGAGCGATGCTCTTCAAACTCGATTATCCGATCTGATGGAAAACAAATTCCCCCTTCACTCTCAACAGGAAAATAATACCAAAGATATTCAAAACCTAGTAAACACCGCGAGAGAAATCGTTTCTAAGCGTTTCCCCGAAGAGGCAGGCTATCCTGTAGATATCGATCTACAGATTCGGTCCGAGGGCATTCAATCGATCGTTATCGAATATGTTGGACAGAAATTATCTCCCGAAACGGAAAAAATACTCGCGTCTTCTCTTACAAAAGAATTTGATCCGATTGTCGGAAATTTAGATAAGGTCGGTCTTCGAAGGGTCGGCGGAATCAGAGGTTCGATCGGCTGCGGAAGTTCTTCAGTATCGAAAGGCGAAATTCGTCGCGAATTCGTTTCGCTGCTGGAAAAAATTTCCGCTCATCCGACTTTGGGAATCGAGGTATATTTCGGAAATCCTACCGATGGAGCTCCATCGGAGGACGATCCAAAAAATTGGGAGACTTGGATAAAGCCCTGGGAGCAATCCAAAGTAAGCTTATCCGCCTACGATTCGGAGAATTGCAAGTTTAAATGGCAGTACAAGCCGCTCTAAGTAAACTGATTCGGTAAGAAATAAGATTCGGCCTTAAGGACCAACCCCGAAGCGGAACAGCTCAAGATCTTCATTTAATATTCTACGAATCCAATCGGGAATAGGTATGGAACTCTTAGTGCGATGGTCGTACGATACTTGTATTGTCTTCGCTTTAGCAAAATGAACATTCGTATCATGCTCGCGAACAATAGACGTAAATTCCCAGGATTTATTTCCTATTTTTGAGACGCAGGTAACGACCTCGATTTTGTGCTGCAGCTCAACGGGTTTGAGCAAGTCGATTTCTATCCGCGCCAGCAAAAACGGGACATCGTAAATATCTTTGACGGCGAATTTTCTTTGGCAATAATCCACTCGCCCGATTTCAAGATAAGAAACATATCTCGAATTGTTTACATGTGCAAAGGGATCCAAATCATTCCAACGGGTCTGAATCGGAGTAACAAACACGAAATGCTCCTTAAAATTGCTTCAAGAAGCGGAGATTGCCGGAATGCAGATAGCGGATATCATGTATTCCGTATTTCATCATCACAAGCCGATCCAGGCCGAGTCCAAACGCAAAGCCGGTCCATTCTTCCGGGTTTAGGCCGTTCAATTTAAAAACGTTAGGATGAACGAGACCGCATGGCATAAGCTCTAACCAACCTGAATGCTTGCAAACCGAACAGCCGACGCCGCCGCAAACCTGACAGTTGATATCCAATTCGAAAGCCGGCTCTACAAACGGGAAAAATCCCGGACGAAGACGCGTTTTTACGTCCCTCTCGAAGATTCTTGATAGAAGAACGTCCATCGTATAAATCATATTTCCGGCAGAGATATCTTTTCCGACGACCATTCCCTCTATTTGATAAAAACAAGTTTCGTGCGAAGCATCGACCTCTTCGTATCTGAAAACCCGACCCGGCGCTATGATCCGAAACGGGGGTTTCAATTTTCTTAATGCACGAACCTGAATGGGGGAAGTATGAGTTCTAAGTAAATTGCCGTCATCCAGATAGAACGTATCCTGCATATCTCTCGCCGGATGATCTTCCGTAAAATTGAGCGCGCTGAAATTATTAAAATCGGTTTCGACCTCGGGACCGTCCCAAATTTCAAATCCCATCGAAGTAAAAATATCCTCCACTTCGTATTGGATATGCGAGATGGGATGCAATGTTCCCGACTCGGAGGAATCGACGGGACGAAGAACATCAAACCATTCTTTCGAGGCCAATTCGTTGAAAGTTTTTGATTTTAAATTCTCGCGGGTCTGAACGACGAACTCTTCCAATTTCCGAGAAAGATCATTTGCTTTTCCACCGATCGTTTTTTTTTCTTCGATAGAAAGTGAGGCGAGATTCTTTAGAACTGAAGTAAGCTTACCCTTCTTACCTAAATATTCGTTTTTATTCCTATCCAACTCCGCTTCGTCAACGGAGGATGAAATGAGGCCGGTAGCCTCCGAATAAATCTTGTCCAATTCTTCCGATAAATTCATTTTCTTGATCCCGCAATTTCCTTAAGTAAAGGATAAATTCCGCCAAAAGCCCCGTTGGACATAGCTAAGATCAGAATTTTCTCCCCTTCGAATTGGGGAAGGATTTTCCTTAATTTCAGAATCAAGTCTTTAGGATCCTTACAATAGAAGGGTAAAGTTCCCGAGTGCTTCGGAAGCTTTAAAATCAGTTTTTTTACATCCAGTCGATTTTCCTTTGAAACCTTTTTAAAATTAAAGATTTCCGTAATAAATGATACGGTGGAGCCGTTAAATGCAAAGGAATACTCCTTTTGAAACACGTTTCTATGCGAAGTCGCACTTCTAGGTTCAAAAAGACTAATGATCTTATGATCGGGAAAAACTTTTCTGACCGATTTAATCGTCTCTTGCACGGCTACCGGATGATGAGCAAAATCTTCGATCACTATCGTTTTGGCTGACTCGAATAGGATCTCTTGACGTCGTTTAACACCCGGAAATTTTTCCAGTGCATCCAGCAAGACCGGTCTTGGCTCCGATTTACCTTCTTTTTTTAGGATTTCTTCGCAAACCCGAAGCGCTACTTCGGCGTTTCTATAATTATGATCCCCGAAAAAACGAGGACGAAGAACGCGATGACCGGAAACTAAATTTCCCTTCCTCCACGATAGAACGGAATCCTTTCTATTATACTCGAACGATTCCGAACGTAAAAACTTAGACGCATCCCTACATAGTTTTTTTAAATTAGCGGCGCCGGCCCAATAGTAAACCTTTCCCTTACCTGGAACCAACCGTAATAGGCGGGCAAACATAGTTTCGATTTCTCCGATATCCTTAAAAATATCTGCATGATCAAAATCTAATGCATTTAATACCGCATACGTCGGTCGATAATGCAGAAACTTGGAAGCTTTATCGAAGAAAGCAGTATCGTATTCGTCTCCTTCGATTACAAAGTATTCGCCGTTTCCATTCTCAAATCCCGGAAAACCGTCCTGACGAATTCCACCCACAAAGAGACCGGGATTCAATCCGGCTTCCTTCAGCAAATAATGTATCAAAAACGTAGTGGTGGTCTTACCGTGAGTCCCTGCTACAACTACTACCTTCTTCGCCGCTAAAATATAGCGTTCCAAAGCCGAAGACATGGATGCATATTCCATGCCTCCGTTTAAAACTTCCTCTACTTCCGGATTTCCGCGAGAGATCGCATTACCGATTACGACTAGATCTTTTCCTTTGAGACGGGCCGGATCGAATCCCTCTGCATAGGGAATTCCCCATTCCTTCAGCTTGTCGGACATAGGCGGATATACGCCCGAATCCGAACCGGAAACTTCATGGCCTAAACTCCGAAGCATCGAAGCTAGATTCCCCATGGCAATGCCGCCGATTCCGATTAGATGAATCTTCAATTTAAGAGCGTCCTAAAGATATTATATACGATCGTAAATACCAGAGCAAGGCTAAGCAAATAAGCCGCGGATGTTAACGAGAAAATCAAGAACTCTTTGGCTTCGCAACCGCTGACTCTCCTCATTCCAACAAAACAAAGATAATAGGAAAATAAGAATGCGATGCCTATAAACAACGCATGAAAAGGCGAAGGCAGAATCCAAAAAATCGAAGAAGCGGAAAATGGAAGAAATGCGATCGTTAAAACGTCGGCCGGGGGAAAACCTTCCCCTTTCGTTCGATCTATCTTTTGGTAAAATACCCGAAGAACATCCAGCTGAAACACGACGAATAATATAATTGGATAAGCGACAATCGAAGCGATTATGCCGGAAAAGACCGTAGTACTTACTTCTTCGGCAAAAATCCATTCAAACGCGATGCGAATTATGTTGCCGGAAAATTTCGCGATAGGCCCTAAGATCCAAAGGGCATAATGCAATCGAAACAATTCCTTTCGACCTAAAAGCGGCTCTCTAAGATATAGATCGAACGCTTCCTCAGGCGACCGAAATAACCTTTCTAACAACGAAAGTTTTGCCTTATCGACTTCGGATACCGATTCTATTTGCGATATTGGAATCATTTCTTCTTAGGAGACTGAGGTGAAATTCTTGGTACAGCCAGCTCTACCAAGCCCGCACTCTCTTTGATTTTACGAAAGGATTCCTCTGTCACGTAAAAAGGGGGTTCCTTAAAGATTCCGTTCCAAATTCTGATCGTAGGAATATATTTCTTGTCTCCAATTTCCGTAGGTTTATGAAAACGAAATGTAATTTCATCTCCGTCGGTTAACAAAATTTTCATTGTAGCCAAAGAAAATTGAGACTCCGAACCTTCCGGAGCCAATAGATTTCCGACTTTGAAGCCGGCTCCTTTTTCCTGATCCGGGTACAACTCTACTTTTAGATTAATCGTCGCTCGGTATAAATCTTCACCTACTTTCGGGTCCAATAATATGATTTTTCCCGAAATCCGGCGCCAATAGTTCCGTTTCGCTCCGTTTTCTTGATAGGGGTGATTATCAATACGGATCGGCTTTCCGCCTTCTTCCAAATAATAAATTTCCTTCACCGACTCCTTTCCGGGAAAAACAAGTTGCCTTTGGCGAAAATCGTCCGGACCTTTTTGGAATCGATCGAAAATATACGAGTAAGCCGAAAGTAAAGCTCGTGGCGTTCCTTCCTCTAACACGATACGAGTAGAACCGTTCGAATGTTTTTTACCGAAACGGAGAGTCTTGGTTCGATTTCCCGAATATAAAATTAACCGAGGAGCTCCTTCACCCAAATCCAACGAAGAAGATATCGAAGCTCCTTCTGCAAGAGATTCGGAATCTTTCACCTTAAGTTGCCCTAGATCCCGAAACGTATTTTCAGCGTTATACCCGCCTTCGTACTCGATCTTCGTTCCGGTTTCTTCATCCATAGATGAAACTAGAAAGAATTGGCCCCCTTTTTTGACGCCTTCCTTCAAAAAGATAGAGAACGGGCTTTTATAAAAATTTTCCCCCGTTTCATCGATCCATTCCTTGCTTGGGGGAACGTACTCCAATTTATCAAGCGGTAATTTCCAATAGGTGATTTCGGTTAGATCTTCTTTTCGATCTTCCAACAAAAGGAATACGATAAATAGAAGAGCGACCAAACCGAAAAGAAGGTAGAGTTTAGTTCTCATCCTTCCTCCCGATTTTTCTTCTTCGAATCACATAAATCGAACCCAATCCTGCAATTAACCCGGGAAAGACGAACATACCTAAGATCCAAACCGCCCGCTTTTGCCCGTCGGTAAGTGAAACAGTTTGGATCTCTTCTTTCTTAGGAGCGATAGCAGGTAGACTTAAATTCTGATACATCCAGGTAGTCGAGGAACTAGCGAGTTCATAGTTGGCCGCAAAAGGAAGATATTGATCCGTTAACCAAGAAGTTCCGGAATAAATAACGATTCTTCCTTGTTCTTTAGCGGCGGAATCATTCGGAACGGAAGGAATCGCAGGAGCGCCGGGAATTACATCCGCCGGAGAAGTTTCGGTTTTCCGGATTGTTTGCAGAACGAGCCCAACGGGAAGATTCTTTTTTTCTTCGCCCGGATCTTGTTTGCCATTTTGATTCGGGTCGAGGTATGCGTCTCCGCCGCTTTCCAAAAGAATAAAGGAATCGAATTGCTTCTTATTTCCTTGAATCTCCTTAGCTTCGAAGTAGCCGGAATACGGAAATACTATGCCCAGTTCTTTCTTGGAAAGAGATTCTTCGATCGGATGTTTGCGAAAGGATTTAGTTACGATAACTCCCGGTTGGGATGGAACCTGAGAAAAACCGGTTTTGACAAAACTATAGCCGGCTTCCGATAAGAGCCAATCGAAAGTTTCTCCTCCTTTCGGTTCGATCGTAATCAGAACTTTACCGTTTCGCTTCAAAACGTAATCTAAGATTGCGATTCTTGCCTCCGGGCCGAACGGTACGGTCGGGCCCGTAATTACTAAAAGATCCGCATTGTCCGGAACCTTCGGAGGCCAACCATCCTTAAATCCCAATCCAAAAACCTTGAAATTCAAAAACGCTAAGCCTGCACTGAGGCGATTTAATCTTTCATTCGGTAAATTTTGAAATATCTGAGAATATCGCTCGCCGTTAGATTCAGTAAAGTAGATCTTTCGTTCGCCCGTTGTCACGTTAACGACCGCCTGAACGAGCTTTCTTTCAAAATCTTCCAGGTCGGACTTATCCTTTACGCTAATTCGCTGTTCAGGAAATTTTTCAACACCGGTCGCGCCTTTTTTCTTAAAGCGCACAAGCACGGTTCCGTTCGAAACCTGACCGAACTCCGCTAGCTCGTCCAATTCCACATCCGCGTTAATGAACTTTACTTTAAAAGCGGGATGAATCGACGTAAGCTGACCTAACAAGATTTCGAGATCGGGACGAATTCTCCGTAAAGCAAGCGAATTTGACTTATCCGAACTCGGCGAGTTTTCCAAAGGCCTTGGATAAAAGGCGATAACATCGAGTTCACCTTCCGGAAGCTGTTTCAGAAGTTTTTTTGCTTCCAAGGAAAAAGAGAACTGTCCTTGCGAACTTAAATCGAAATTATGATTTCTGATGCTGGAAACGTAATTCGCCAAGATGATAATCAAGAGCAAAATGCCCGTACCTAAAAGGAAATCGCGAATCAAGCCTTGCTTGGACGACTTTAAACTGGACTGAGCGCCCAGTGATTCCCTTTCCCATTCCCTTAATAAGCCTAGAAAAAAACTTCCGAGAACGAAAAGAACCAAAAGCACTAATAGGAATTCCCTGACAGAAGAGATCCAGACGGGAGCGGCGCCTCCTTTCTGGAGAGCAAAGTCTTCCAAATAAGATCGTAAGAAATAAATTCCTAGTGCGCCGATGCCCAATCCGGAAGAAACCAGCTGATTCGTATCCTTTTCATCTTTCTTCGGAATTAAAAAAGAAACACTTCCTGCCGCGATGAATAGTGCGAGGACTCCTAAGGAAAAACCCAATTTGGAACCGAGTGAAATCAAGCTGTCATAAATCGGGAAGAAAAGAAGCAGGCCTAGGATGGATCCCCAGGAAAGAATTCGGCGAAGTAATTCGTTCTTCATCCTCTCCACCTCCTAGATTCGAGAACCTTGACGGTTAAATATAAAAAGAATATCGTTCCGCTCAAAAAGAAAACGATGCTATTCAAAGGAAGTACTCCTTTCGAAAATCCGATAAAATGGGAGAAAATGTGCAAATGAAATAAAACTTTCCTCGTAACCGCATCAAAGAGATACGAGAAAAATCCGATTACCCAAAGCGTTAGTAGAATCATAATGGAAATCAGCATCGATATCATCTGATTCTTTCCTAAACTTGAACCGAATAAGCCCACTGCAAACGTAAACAACCCGAGCAAAAAAACTCCGATAGTTCCGGATACAACGATATACAAAGGAGCTTTCCAAAAGAAATATAAGAATAAAGGAAAGAGTCCGTCCACCAAAACCGAAACGATCAAACAAACGAAGGCGCCGAATAAAAACTTTCCGACTACGATTTCTAAGTCCGTTACGGGGGCTGTAAAGAGTAACTCTAGAGTTCCTCGATTTCTTTCTTCCGTAATCGATCCCATGGAAACGATCAGCATTGCGATTAAGATCGTGCTCATAAAGGAAATGAACGTTACGACCGTCGTCTCCGCGTAATTCGTCCCCGAATTAAAATTAAGTATTAGGACAAAAAGGGAATTTAGGAACGCCGTACCACCCAACACTAAAGGAGCAAGGTAGGTTCCGAAGAACACCCTCACTTCCTTCCAAAAAATCCATTTTATATTACGAAACATCAATATTGTCCCTTAAACTTTGTTCATAAAGATTTGTTCCAGGGTCACGTCCTGCTTACGTATATATTCAGGCAGGATTCCCGACGAATTAATTCCGAGATAAAGTTCTTCTTTGAACTTTCTTTCCGATCCGGTATTTACTAGAAAAGTAATCCCTTGCTGCTCCTCTCCGACAAAACGGATCGTAGCTCCGACCTTATTCGAAATCCCGGTTAGATACGCTTCGATTTCCGCTTTAGGCTTGCCTGAAAGTGTTACTTCCAAACCGGATAGATTTTCCATTTCTTTTTCCAACTCCGATCGATCGCATTGATATACGATTCTTCCATTATGGAGAAATAGGAACCGATTACACGTTTTATAAACTTCGGGAAGAATATGACTCGAAAGCAAAATCGTGTGTTTTTCCTGCAAGCTTTGAATCAAGCTTCGGATTTCGACGATTTGTTTCGGATCCAGACCGGAGATCGGTTCATCCATGATGATGACTTCGGGATTTCCCAAGATGGCCTGCGCAATGCCGACGCGTTTTTTAAATCCGAGTGAAAGAGTTTCGATCACTTTATCTTTTACATTGGAAAGGTCGGTTAACGAACAGACTCTTTCGAGCTCGGATTGAATGTTCTCTTCATCGATTTGTTTGATGCGTGAAACAAAGACAAGGTATTCCGATACCGTCAGTTCGGGATAGAGGGGAGGAGTTTCAGGAAGATAACCGATTTTTCTCTTCACCTGAAGAGGGTGTTCAAAGGTATTCAAACCGTCTAGCTCGCAGATTCCATCGGTTGCGATTAGGTATCCCGTTAAAATTCGAATGGTCGTAGTTTTTCCGGCTCCGTTCAAGCCGAGAAGGCCGACGATCTCGCCCTCTTTCAGCTCAAAGTTCAACCGGTCAATGGCCAGTTTCTTTCCGTAGAATTTGGAAAGGTTCCTTACTTTTATCATACTGCTTTCTTTTCCGGAAATACCGGAGATTGGAGAAATTTCTTTATAGAAGGGTTTGGAGAAGAATACCTCACACCGAGGAATGGGGGTCAATCATTTTCCGGCATAATAGGCTATTATGAATTAATGCCAAGTCGATATGAAATTGCAATCAAGAGGACTGGAACGATCGTTCTCCTTAAACATTCCCATCGATTTAAAACAAGAGGAAAAAAGAATTGCGAAACCCAGGCTTGGAAGGAAAGCATCCTTTAACGACTACAGTATAAGGCATTCCATGGCAATAGCAAACTTCCTAAACGAAGCCAAAGCACAAGGCAACCGACTATTCCTTCAATTCGGAGGACAAGGATCTCCTTGGTTAAAAGAACTCTCGAAGCTCTATGAATCGGACCCGTCCCTAAAGGAATTCTTCGATAACGCCTTTAAATGTCTTGCGGAAGAACTTCCCCATCTCGATAAAAAATACATTCCTCAAGGCTATGACTTCGAATCCTGGCTAAAGAATCCGGAATCGGCTCCTGACGAAAGTTACCTTTGCAGCGCCACCGTCTCCATCGTCGGAATCTTCCTTACCCAAGTCGGAAATTACGTCTCCTTGACTCATAAAGGATTTCCAACATCCGAATTGATATCGAATGCAATCGGTTCGACAGGGCATAGCCAAGGCGTCATCCCGGCGGTATTGATTGCGCTCGGCAAAGAAGGTTCTGAGTTTTACAAAGAATTTTCAAAATTTCTGAAGTTCGTTCTGTATCTTGGATACCGTGCCCAAGAGCAATACGGCATATTCAGCCCGACGGAAGATTTGCTAAAAGGCAATGAAGAGATCGGTGATAAGCAACCGTCTCCGATGGTTGCTGTAATCGGATATTCCCCGACCGAACTGGATGAGAGAGTAAAAACGATCAACTCCGAGTTAGGACTCTCCGGATTGAAAGCGCTTTACGTTTCTCTTTACAACACTCCCGATTCGAACATCATTTCGGGGGATCCGGATAAGCTTCTTTTATTCCGCAAAAAATATAAGGCCGAGATGGACGAAAGAAAAGTTAAATTCGTATATCTCAGAACGACTGCTCCTTTTCATTGCCCGCTAATGGAAAGCACCGAAAATTCCGTTCCGAAGGACATGGAAAGAATCGGTTTCGCTTATAAAGGATCCGATTTGAAAATTCCGGTCTTCTCGATTTTCGACGGACGAAATTTTCAGAACGAGTCGGACGTCGCACTTCCTTTGTTCAGAGAAGTTCTGATTAAAGCTCTACATTGGAATAAAGCGATGTCGACTTTCGCAAAGACTCCTAAATTAGTGGGAATAGATTTCGGACCTAGCGTAGTTTCTCAGAAATTAACCCAGGCTAATTTGGAATCTTCCGAAAACAAAATTTACAGCGCCTCTAGTCCGAAAGACATTAAGGTCCTTTTGGCTTAAACCAAGCCCGTCGCGATAATTCCGCGACGATAAGGTTACGAACCTGAGGCTCTTCCGGGTTAGTTTTCCAAGATTTGTGAGAACCGCTGCGAGGCGGTTCTCCTTTCTCTTTCCTGATAATATCCGCAGAAAATTACTATTCCAAGTTCTAGCTCCATATAGAGAGGAGGGGCTTCCGCGCTTAGGGAGATCGGCATACCAAGCCGGACTCCATTGCGAATTGAAACTTTGGATTCAGGTCAAAGATCCTACAGCAAAATCCGTCGAGGCTCAGAATCAGTATATTTCCCCTAAGCAAAAATCGATCTTACGAGAGATCGCAAATCGATTTTACCCCGAGGCAATTCACGCCAGATACAACGATCGTACAACTAGAGCGATGTTGGCCAAAAACGAAGCCGTTCGCGGGGCCGCATTTCAAACCGACTTTTTCGATTTTCGAGCCGACTTTCTTCTCCCGAGGCCGAACGGTTGGGAGATCGTCGTGGTTAAGGCTTCCTCCTCGATGAAGAAGTCTTACTCGCAAGAATTATCTTTTTTAAGAATGGTCATGGAGGAAGCAGGCTTTCCCGTCGTTCAAACTACATTATTATTTTTGAATTCTAAGTATTTATATCAAGGCGGAGATGTCGATCCGAACGCTCTCTTTATCCGCAAGGATGTTAGTAAGGAATCGCTGGCTTCCCTTCCAAATACTAGGGAGCGCGCTTTTAGAATGCTGGAAGTCCTAGAAGAGATTTCTCTTCCATCGAGGGCAAATGTGAAATCCTGCGAGCATCCTCGAAGCTGTCATTATCCGGACAATTGTCTATCCGATTCCCGTCCAGGAGATTTATTCTCGTTAAGAGAAGGAAAAGAGGAAACCCTTCGTTTGTGGGAAGCAGGAATTCGAAATCTTTCTGAAATCACCGACTACGATGAATTTACCGCCAGACAAAAAATCCAAATTAATGCCGTAAAAAACGGAACAGAATATCTTAATAAGGAGAATCTTCTCCGATTTATGGATAAGCTACGATTTCCGCTGTATTTCTTGGATTTCGAAACTATTAACCCGCCTGTACCGATTTATCATAAATCAAATCCCTTTCAACATATCCCGTTCCTATTTTCTCTTCATGTGCTTCGCGGTAATTTAAGGGAAGAACCCGAGGAATTTTCGTACATCGACGATAATATTACCGATCCGAGATTGGGTATTTTGCAGTGCCTCTCAGAAAGGATCAGCGCCGGAGGTACGATCTTAGCGTTCAACGATACGTTCGAAAAACGTTGTCTGAAAGAGTCGGTACATGTTTTTCCTGAATTCCGAAACTGGTTTGAATCCATTGAATCGGACTTTCTGGACTTAGCCCTTCCATTCTGGGATTTTGATTATTATCATCCGGACCAGGACGGCACGACTTCTCTCAAATCCGTTCTTCCGGTTTTAACCGGAGAGAATTATAAAAATTTGACCATTAACGCCGGTTACTTAGCGAATTCGGAATTCTTACGCATTAAAACGGAAACGGTAAGCGAAGAGGAGAGAAAAAGGGTGCAATCGGATCTGAAGAAATATTGTCGTATGGACACCTATGCGCTTGTGCTCATACTTCGAAAGCTTTCCGAAAAGTTGAATTGGGTTCCAAAACTCTAATTTTGGGTCGAATATAAAGCAATATTAGGATTATCCCTTTAAGCGCCTTTCGGCTCATTTCCTCCGGCGTGAGATTCATTAATTACGATCCCAAATAGTAAGTCAAAGTGTTCCTATCCGGCTAAAATCTGACTTGTCGGATGGGCTCGACCGAATTCCCTATCCTTAGAATGGCGGCTCAAAAGAATATTAAAAAGATCGTACTCGCATACTCGGGTGGATTGGACACTTCCGTTATCTTGACCTGGTTAAAAGAAAGCTATGGCTGTGAAGTCGTAGCCTTTACCGCCGACGTAGGCCAGAAAGAAGAACTGACCGGTTTGGAAGAGAAAGGAATTAAGACCGGGGCGTCGAAAGTATATATTGAAGATCTTCGCTTAGAGTTCGCTCGGGATTTCATTTTTCCGGCAATCCAGGGGAACGCGATTTACGAAATGCGTTACTTGTTAGGTACATCCTTAGCGCGTCCGCTTATTGCGAAAGCGATGGCCGAAGTCGGCAAAAAAGAAGGAGCGGACGCCTTCGCACACGGAGCAACGGGAAAAGGAAACGACCAAGTAAGGTTCGAATTAGCGTTTAAATCTCTGGCTCCGGAAAAGGAAATCATAGCGCCCTGGAGAACCTGGAGTTTCGGAGGAAGAGCCGATCTTATCGAATATGCAAAATCGAAAGGGATTCCGGTGCCGGTGACCGCATCAAAACCCTACTCAATGGATCGTAACCTTATGCATATTTCTTACGAGGGCGGAATCTTAGAAGATCCATATAAAGAACCGAACGAAGATATGTTTTTGCTTACTGTATCGCCGGAGAAAGCTCCTGATTCCCCTGAATACGTGGAATTGGATTTTCAAGAAGGAAACTGCGTCGCGGTAAACGGCAAAAAAATGAATCCGTTGGAAGTGATGGAACTCCTTAATACTCTTGGAGGGAAGCACGGGATTGGCCGCGTCGATATCGTGGAAAACAGACTGGTAGGAATTAAATCTAGAGGAGTTTACGAGACTCCCGGAGGAACGATCTTATTTCATGCACATAGAGACCTCGAATCCATCACGATCGATCGAGATACGCAGCATCATAAAGATAAACTTTCCATCGAATTGGCGGAACTCATATATAACGGGCATTGGTTCTCGTCTCGGATGGCCGCCGTTCGAGCCTTCATTTCCGAGACACAAAGATTTGTCACCGGAACGGTAAAACTAAAACTTTATAAAGGAAACGCGACGGTTGTAGGGAGAAAATCCCAAATCTCATTGTACAATCCTGAAATGGCGACCTTTGAAAAAGAGGAACTCTATAACCAAAAAGACGCCGAAGGATTCATAAATTTGTACGGACTTCCCGCTAAAGAAGCCGCGAGATTAAGAAAAAAATGACAAGAATCGCGATATACCCCGGCTCTTTCGACCCGCTGACAAACGGTCACGTAGATATCCTCCAGAGATCCATGGGTCTCTTCGATAAAGTCATCATCGGGGTTGCCGTAAACTCGAGTAAAAGTTTTCTTTTTTCGATCGAAGAACGATTGGGCTTTATTCAGCAAGTTACGGAAGGCTGGTCCAATTTGGAGATCGATACCTTCGAGGGATTGACCGTCGATTATTGCAGGAAGCGGGGCGCAAAGAGCATTATCAGGGGCCTACGAGCAGTCACCGATTTCGATTACGAATATGCAATTTCTCTCATGAACAAGAAGCTGGCGCCGGAAATCGAAACGATTTTTCTAATGTCTTCCAACGAGTATTCTTTCGTATCTTCGACGATCGTTAAGGAAGTAGCAAGACACGGTCGCGATGTATCCGCCCAAGTACCGGATATCGTAAGCAAAGCATTACTTAAAAAACTATCGAAATAAGGAAAACCAATGGCTAGAACGTTTATTATGATTAAACCCGACGGCGTAAAAAATAAGCACGTCGGAGACATCCTTCAGCGGATCGAAAAGGAAGGATTTAAAATTCTCGGTCTGAAATACCTCAAACTTTCTCTGGAAGACGCTAAGCAATTTTATAAAGTTCACTCCGCTCGACCTTTCTACAATGATCTATGCAGTTATATGTCTTCCGGGCCGATTGTTGCGGCCGCTCTGGAAAGAGAAAACGCGGTCCAACATTGGAGAGATGTTATCGGAGCGACCGATCCTAAGGAAGCTGCCCCCGGAACGATACGCGCATTATTTGCGGAAAGTAAAGAAGCGAATGCGGTGCATGGTTCAGACTCCGATGATAATGCGGCGTTGGAAATCAGCTTTTTCTTCAAAGGTAACGAATTATTCTAATTCCTTTTGTTTTCGATTAGAATTAGCATCTATAAATCGAACCATAAATCTAGAACCCGATGTTATCGAAAGAATACATCGGGTTCTTCTTTTAACAGACAATAGACGGAAACCCCGTTGGCGCCGTTAAAGCCCGACGAAGATATCGGGAATTTTTCTAGTAAGAATTACAAAAAATCCTTGTACTTTCTAGAAATATATTTCCTTATTTTTTCAAGGTAGGCGAAATCTTTTCCCCGTTTCGACCGAAGCTAATAATATGAACGCTACAACCAAGGAACAGATCCTAAAGCATAGTCGTATAATAGAAAAATATCGGATCAACGATCCGTTATCGACCGGTGCACCGGATTGGATGGACGATGTTTTAGAAGTGATTTACTCCCAGGAAGAATTTGCCGGCGATCGACCGGATATCGACTTAGATAGCGAATAACCGTTCTTTTTCAATCCTTAACAAATTGAAACATTCCTAAGATGCCCGAATTCGGCCATTTACTGTCGATTTTTTTCTAATTTTATTAATAGCTTCATTTTTGAAATTCAACGCCGGGCTTTTAAGCTTATACGGTTTATTTTTAAGAATAAAATCCTTGGTGATTTAATATGCAGATGGTTCTCTTGATTCATCGTTGCTGCGAATCGATCGGAGAAGATCTATGAATGATATTACGGGAAAACGAATCACCTTGCGAACTGCACAAGCGGAAGGGTTCGTCTTTTGTAAGCCGGAGACTGTCGTCCGAATCCAACAAAATAATCTTCCAAAAGGCGATCTTTTCGGAGTCGCAAAAGCCGCCGCACTATTAGCCTCCAAAAAAACGTCGGAACTCATTCCTCATTGCCACCCGGTTCCGATAGATTTCTTTTCCGTAGAATTCGAAGTTCTTCAAGAAAAGAATGCGATTCGAATTCTAACATCCGCAAAATCGATCGGAAAAACCGGAATCGAGATGGAAGCTTTGACCGGGGTTTCGATCGCCGCTCTCGTAATTTATGATCTTCTTAAACCGATAGATAAGGAATTGGAAATCTCGGCCATTCGTCTTTTAGAAAAGAAAGGAGGTAAGAGCGATTCCCATATCGCTAAATTTGCCGCCGGTTCAAGGGCGGCGATCCTGATATGTTCCGATTCCACATTCGAGGGGAAGAGAGAGGACGGTTCAGGTTCCGCAATCGAAGAATTGTTAAGAGAACAAGGCGTAGAGATTGTGGAGCGAAAAATCGTTCCGGACGAACCCGAGGAAATTCGAAAAATGGTTCTAAGTTGGGCCGATAAAAAAATAGATTTAGTCGTAACCTCCGGCGGAACCGGCCTCGGACCTCGAGACAATACTACGGATACGATCAAAAGTATTCTAGAACAAGAAATTCCGGGGATTGCGGAAACCATGAGAGCCTTCGGTCAAGATCGAACTCCGTTTGCAATGCTATCCCGCTCTTTGGCCGGCAGAATCGGAAAAACATTGATTATCTGCGTACCAGGAAGTACGAATGGATCGAAGGAAAGTTTACAGGCAATTCTTCCGGCAATATTCCATGCAAAAAAAATGATGCGGGGAGAAGGACATTGATCTCGGTAGAGGAAGCGATTTCCCAAATCTTAAATCAGGCGGAATCTGCCTCCTTCGTCACAGTTCCCCTAAAAAGCGCGATCGGTCGAGTGCTTGCTCAATCAGTAGCTGCAGATCGAGATTATCCTCCGTTCAATAGGGCTACGATGGACGGTTTTGCCGTTCGTGATGAAGGTTTTTCGACGGAGCGCGTCTACAAATATAAACGGGAAGTTTCGGCCGGCATGTCGATCGATCTATCTCCCGAAGAAGAGGCCGTCAGAATCATGACCGGCGCTCCCGTTCCCGACGGATTGAACGTAGTCATAAAAGTGGAAGATAGTAGGGAACAAGACGCGATCGGCGAAGTTCGATTCGAGACAAAGTCCATAAAGAAATACTTAAATATCGCGTTACAAGGAGAGGATCTTAAAAAAGGAGATGTCGTATTTTCGGGCGGAGAAACGCTTTCGGCGGCGGCGATTTCTTTGTTGGCCTCTCTCGGAAAACGGACCATTAAAGTTTCCGAAACCCCAAAAGTTAGCATCGTTTCGACCGGGAACGAAGTCGTATCGATGGAGCAGGATCCTTTGCCCTGGCAAATTCGGGACTCCAATTCCTATTCGTTACTTTCCTTTTTATCGAAGTTCGGAATCGAACCCGAATTCGTTGCTTTAGTGCCCGATGACGAATCTAAAATACGCGAAGCTCTCGCAAAAGGATTGGAATCGGATATTCTTTTGTTATCGGGAGGCGTATCGATGGGAAACCTTGATTTGATTCCTCCCGTTCTCAAAAGTTTAACGGTAGAGCAGTTATTTCATAAAGTTTTGATAAAACCCGGGAAACCGATTTGGTTCGGAAAGAGAAATAAAACGGCTGTCTTTGGATTGCCCGGAAACCCGTTCAGCGTCCAGGTATGCGCTCGTATTTTCGTAGAACCTTATATTCGAAAATTTCTAGGTATGAATTCCGAACAATTCTTACGACTTCCGTTTCTAGGATCTAGAAAAAAGAAAAACCAGCTCTCCGAATACTTCCCTGCGGTCCTGGAAACGAGCGAGAGAACGGGTGTATCGCCCAAACTATTTAACGGCAGCGGAGATATTCGGGCGGGATTATTTTCCGACGGAATTGCTTTACATCCATCAAATCGAGAATCGCTTGAAGTCGGTGATTTCGTCGAATTTCGGTTCTGGTAACAAATTTACGACAAGCGCTTTGCATCCGTAAATTACCCCCGAGGAAGGAGATCCAAGTAAGAAAGTCGTCGACCTATCTTTTTAGATCGCCGTCGACTTTCCCTTTACCAGATCAATCCTTAATCGGTTCCCATTCCATAACTAAAATAGAAAATACTTCCCGTCTGCGTCGAATCAATCGATAGCAATCCGGATTGACCAACCTTTACGTTCTATTCAAATGAGCGTATAGCCGGGAGGGCTAGCATGACCGCTAAAAAAAGAATTGCCGTAGCGAAAGGAGACGGAATCGGACCGGAGATAATGGATGCGACTCTTCGGATTTTGGAAGCAGCCGGAGCGAAGATCGAACCGGTTTTTATAGAAATCGGCGAGCAAGTCTATAAGAAGGGACATAGCGCCGGAATAGAACCTTCCGCCTGGGACATACTCCGTGAAACGAAAGTTTTTTTAAAAGCCCCGATTACGACTCCACAAGGCGGAGGTTATAAAAGTTTAAATGTCACCGTCCGTACTACTCTCGGTCTTTTTGCAAACGTTCGCCCTTGCATTTCTTTGTATCCGTACGTGGATACTAAACATCCTCAACTCGACGTAGTGATCGTTCGAGAAAATGAAGAGGATCTTTATACCGGAATCGAACATAAACAAACCACTGACACAGTACAATGTCTTAAATTGATATCGCGTCCAGGATCGGAAAAAATCATCCGTTATGCGTTCGAATATGCGAAGGCCTACGGAAGAAAAAAAGTCACTGCAATGGTAAAAGACAATATCATGAAACAATCTGACGGACTCTTTCATGACGTGTTTAAAGAAATCGCAAAAGATTATCCGGATATCGAATCACATAGCGAAATTATAGATATCGGCGCAGCCCATTTAGCGGAACGCCCGCAAGTATATGATGTTGTCGTGACATTAAATCTATATGGAGATATTATTTCCGATATCGTTGCGCAGGTAGCAGGTTCCGTCGGGATGGCCGGGTCGGCGAATATAGGACAGATTGTCTCAATGTTTGAAGCCATTCACGGTTCCGCGCCGGACATTGCGGGAAAAAATATGGCCAACCCATCCGGGCTCTTAAACGCGGCAGTTATGATGCTCGTTCACTTAGGCCAACCCGATATCGCTGCAAAAATTCAGAACGCTTGGCTTCTCACGATTGAAGAAGGAATTCATACCGGAGATATTTTCAAAGCAGGAGTCAGTCGGATTAAAGTTGGAACGAAGGAATTTTCGGATGCGGTTATCGGAAACCTAGGTCATCTACCTGAAAGATTTAAACCGATTTCATTCGGGAAGGCAAAGGCGATTCATATTCCCGAATATAAGAGAATTCCGATACAAAAGGAATTGGTCGGCGTAGACGTATTCTTGGACTGGTCGTCCGGATCGCCCGACGAATTGGGTAAGAAACTTTCTAGCTTATCCGCAGATTTAAAACTTCGCATGGTTACAAATCGGGGAGTTAAAGTTTATCCGAACGGAGCGCCCGAGACATTTCTTACCGACCACTGGAGATGCAGATTTATTCATCCCGATACACCCGATTCGGAGATGGGCGACGGGTTTATAAAAATCCAACCCGAACAAATAGGAAAGCTTCTCTTAAAAATCTCGGAAGCAGGATTGGATAGCATCCAAACCGAAAACCTGTATAAATTCGGAGGAAAGCGCGCTTTTTCTCTCGGACAGGGCGAGTAAGTAATATGGAAAGCGTTTAAGTAAGCTAACTAACTTATTTGAATGCTTTAAGTGCTCGACTTCTTTTTTAAAAAGGAAATTCTTCTTTTTCAGTCGATTCGAGCCTGAGCGGTGCCTATGAAAAATTTTGAGAAAAGCGAAGCGTATGAAGCGATCCAGCTTTTAAATCTGGATGAAAAAAACGGAAGAAAGTTTTTATCCCTGATCTCACCGGAGCCTACTCTAGCGGAATGGATTAAGTTCGCTCGAATTGGATTTCTTGCCTTAGGTTCGGTTCTATTCGCGTCGGGAGTCATTTTCTTCTTCGCCTATAACTGGACAGGCATGCATAGATTTTCAAAATTAGGATTGATCGCAGGTTCATTATCCGCCGTTTCGATCGCATCTTTCTTTCAAAAGAAAGAAAGTTATTCGTATCAAGCTTTCTTATTTACCGCCGCAATTCTAACAGGGGTCCTGCTCGCAGTTTACGGACAAATCTATCAAACCGGAGCCAATTCAGTGGATTTACTGATCGGCTGGACCTTTCTTAGCTTAGGATTCGCGGTGGCAGGAAACTCCGCGCCTCTCTGGCTACTTTGGATTGTTTTGCTAAACTCCACGATTCAACTTTATGGAAAACAAATATTATTCCGAGATGAAAACCCTTATCTATACGCGACCGCATTATTAATAAACATAGGATTTATTGCAGTCTACGAAATAACAAGAAATCGGAATGAGCCTAAAGAAAGCGCAGCTTGGTTTCCGAACTCGGTCGGAGTGATCGCCTTTTATTTCGTGATATGGGGTTCTATATTTAGCATATTCAGAGATCAAAAGGGAATCGGCGATTTTATTATGATCGGTCTTTCGATTCTCTTTTCCGTCGGTATCTATTTCGTTTACAGACGCATGATTCGGCGGTTAGGAATGCTCGCAATAGCTTTGCTTTCGGGAATCACACTCGTATTTTCGCTTATCGTTAGGCATTTTGATTGGGATGATTTTATCTTACTGTTTTTCTTCGGAGGAATCGCACTGACCGCGGCCACCGCGTGGAGCGCCAAACATCTTATTTACGTCAGGAATGAATGGAGACAGGAGGAAAGAAAGGGATGAACTTAAAAGAAATTACGATAAAACTCAACCTAAATCAACAACAAGAAGAAACCTTAAACTCCTTCTTTACTCGCTCCAAAGGCGATAATGCTCCCTGGTACGTCCATTTAGTTGTAATCATCGGATCATGGTTTGCCGCTTCACTAATATTGCTCTTTCTATTTTTAGCGGAGATCCTTAAGACGACGGACAGCCTTAAATATCTCGGTGGAATCGTTTTACTCGGCTCGATTGCGATACCGCTATTGGACAAAGAAAGAAAAATATCCGAACCTTTATTGGTTTCCTTAGGATTCCTAGGCCAAATCCTATTTTTTCTCGGAATAGCATTCTCTCATCTTGAAACGAATACGATCAGCCTTACAGTATTAATTGTAGAAACGATTTTGTATTTCCTGTCGGGAACTTGGATTCAAAGATTTATTTCAGTCATCTTATTTTTTTCTGCTTCAGGAACATTGCTATATCATAATGAAGTCATCACTGCCATTCATTTTTTATTGGCTTTGGCCGGCGTATCGTTAATTTTGCTCTTCCGCTTTGAAACCGAACTCATAACTTATAGCCCTTTGATTCCAAAATTTTTTTTACCGACAGTGTATGCTCTAGCATTCTGCGTTTCGGGAATTTCTTCACTATCCGTAAGTAGGGGGGAATTACTTCAGGCAGATTGGAGAATTTCAGGAGCAATCGGAATCGTCGTTTTAGCGGCTTATCTGCAGGATTGCTTTCGTACCTTCATGAAAGAACATCTGATAACAACGATCTCAGCTATCGCGGGGATTAGCATCATTTTACTATCGACTCTACAAGCTCCCGGAATTTCCTTTTCCGTTTTGCTTATTTTAATAGGCTTCAGGCAGAAGTTAACATTCATTCTGGTACTTGGGTTGCTATCAATCACCGGATACTTAACCGATTTTTATTATTCCTTAAAAATGACCCTCTTAGTAAAATCTTACGTACTTTTGGGATCGGGAATTTTATTCATATCGGCGTATCTTTTGCTCACGAAGCTTTTCGCGGAGAAGGATATAAAAGAATGAGAGAGAGACTAAGGAAACCGATTATTCTTTTAAACCTAGCTGTTATCCTCCTTATCGTGGGAGTTGAAACTTTTAAAAAAGAAAGGTTACGAGAAACCGGCGAGCTAGTACTTTTCACCCTCGCACCGGTCGATCCTCGTTCGTTAATGCAAGGCGATTATATGCAACTGGCATATGATATCACTCGTTCGAATTTTACCGAGGAACTATCCAGCTCCGGATATATCGTCTTTTCCCTGGACGAAAATAAAGTAGCGACATTTATTCGATTTCAAAACGAACTGGAACCTACGGCCGGGAACGAACGAAAAATCAAATATCATAGGCACGAGTCCGAAATTAGTTTCGGTGCGGAGGAATTCTTTTTTCAAGAAGGAGCCGGCCCAATATTTGCAAACGCTAAATTCGGAGCATTACGAATCGATTCCAAAGGAAACGGTATTTTAGTAGGCGTTTTCGATAAGGATCATAATGAGATTCGACAGTAGAATAGACCGTTCGAAGATGTGACGAATTTTAAATTCGAAGCGGGTTGCAAAAACGAACACGAAGGTCCGCTCCTTCGAAGGATCAATCCCCTATCGGGCTTAAAATTTTTCGAAAGGATTCGACTGAAACCGGTTTAATCAGGTAGTCTTTTACGTACGGTGTCGCTTTTGCCTTCTTCAAGTCGGCGTCGTCAACCGAGGAACTAACCATATAAATAATCGGCTTTTTTAAAAGACGATCCACGAGTATCGCATACTCTTCCAAAAACTGCCACCCATCCATATAAGGCATATTAATATCTAGAAAAATCAAATCCGGTATGCGATCCGGATCAGTCGTATGTGCCCTCAAAAATGAAATCGCTTCCTCGCCGTCCGACAAGACTTCAAAGCTATGCACAACTCCGACCTTTTCGATCGTTCTTTTGGCAATGGCGGCAAAGATTGCATCGTCATCTACCAATAAGAGTCGTTGTTTTTTAAATCGAGAATTCATTTGCCTTCGTCAGTTGGACGAGAAATTTCGTTCCTCTATCAATTTCGCTGTCTACGATGATCTCGCCGCCGAGGGATTCGACTTGATTTTTAGTCATAAATAATCCTAACCCCTTTCCTTCCTTATTCCTATGAAACGTTTTATGCAGCTTAAAGATTTGATTTCCGTACTTATTCAAATCCATTCCTAGTCCGTTATCTGCGACTTCCAAAATCAAATTATTGTTCTGCCAATGGGTTCTAAAAGCGACTATTAATTTCCTTTTTGGCGACCTATATTTCAAAGCGTTAGATAATAAATTAAGAAGAATGCTCTCCAAATAGACTCTAGGATATAAAATTTCCGGCGCCGAAGAAAAATCGGCGAAAATATCGGCTCCAACTTCCATAATTTGGCCCAAGAACATGGATCGAACTTTTGCGAATATTTCATCAAAGGAGATTTGCTCCGACGAGACCCTTGCATTCTGTCGAATTTTAATGACTTCAACTAATTCGTTTAATGTAGAATGTAACTGACTCGCAGCTTGCTTCAGATATTCTATAAATTCCTTTTTCTCATCCTCGGTTTCGGCTTCCTCGAGGAATTTCACTAAAGTCGATATATTCCCGATAGGAGATCGAATATTATGCGAAACGATCTGATTGAATTCTTCCAATTGGTTGATTCTCTCGGTAAGATTCTTCCCGACCGATTTCAAACGAGAATTCTTTTCTCTAAGAATATTTTCCAATGTCCGCCTACGCGAAATATCCTGTACTTGAGAGACGACGAACATCAATTCACCCGAATCTTTTCTAACCGCGACGGATGTAACCAGGGCCCAGATCAAAGAACCTCTCTTATGGACATACCTTTTTATTAGTTGAACGGATTCCTTCTCGCCGCTTAGTACGCGCTCGAATATTTCAAGGCCAGTGGCGATATCTTCCGAAAATGTGATGTCACTGAATTTTTTCGTCCATAGTTCTTCCGGTAAATACCCAATAAGGTTCGAAAACGATTGGTTTACCTCTAAAAACCGACCTTCCTTATCGAGTAAAAAAATTCCGATACCTGAATTATGAAATGCTAATGAAAACTTTTTTTCACTCAGCCGAATCTCTTCTTCGACGATTTTAGAAAGGGTGATATCCTGAATCGCCCCGTAGATTCCGGTAATTTTACCGTCGACGTAAATCGCTTTTCCTTGACTTCTTAACCATTTAATCTGACCGGACTCGGCTATAATTCTATGCTCCAGCGAATAGCTCTCTCCCGTTTCTCCCAATTTTTTATTGCAATACGAGACAATAGCAAGGTCTTCAGGATGACTATACGAATAAACTGCTACCTTATCGATGCCCTTTCGCTCATCGCGTTCGAATATTCGGTATACTTCGGAAGACCAGTAAATCGTCCCCGTCCGGAAATCGGATTCCCAAGCTCCGACATGAGCGAGTTCGCTCATTAGACAAGAAAACCTTTCTTCCAATTTTAGCTTCTCAGTCAGGGATACCTGATTGGTTATTTCCCTCGTAGTGGTATGAAGGTATTTTACCTTTCCTGAATCGTCCGATATAGGCTGTGTCACTGTTTGAAGCCAAACATAGGCTCCGTTTTTATGCAGAAAACGATAATCACTTAAAGGAGGAACTCCCCCTTGCTTTGCAAGATCATACGATTCACGTCGAACTTTTTCCCTGTCTTCGGGATGAATGAAATCATAAGGATCGCGATTGACCAATTCGCTCGAATTGTATCCGGTCAGTTCGTGGGCCCTTGGATTTGCGTAAAGATAGATGCCGTTTATGTCATGGAGGCATATCAAATCCCGGCTTTTTTCAACTAGAGTCTGAAAGAAATCCAAACCATTTACCGGCGAAGGCATAACCGCACTAGTTTCACGCACTTTCATAGGCCTCGATTATAAGACCTTTTTTTCCGGCTGAAAACACGGGTTAGACGAAGAAAAGTTGCAAAACTCTAACGGATTTTGTTTTAGATTGCAGAATTTTTATCGGGGAAGGTTAGGCAAGAAATTCCCGATGAAAAGAAGCGAAATACGCGGTAAGTTGTAATCCGAGGCAAATTACTCGAGTATTAGAAAATATAATTATTCTCCGTCGTCTCCGATCGCCTCTACCGGACAGATTTCTTTCGCTTTGCGAGCACAAATTTGCTCTTCCGGAGTTTGAGGTTGGCGATGGAAGTAAACCTTTGATTCGTCGTCGGTATATTTTAAAAGCATCGGGGCTTCTTCTACGCAATCGTTACATGGTACGCAGGTATTATCGATGTAAAACTTTCCTGCTGCATTTTCAGGAACTTTATCGTGCTTATCGGCCATGAACTACTAGGGATTATCGAACGTACGTTTCGTCAACTCTCTTTTCCGGCATAAGGCGCTCGTAAAGATTGACAACCCTTTAATATCTCTTCATACTCTGGGCCATGGAAAATCGTACCTATCGTTTTTCTCGTAAAACTTTCTTGCGGTTCGGCTTGGTCGGCACGGCTGCCCTTTTTCTGGGCGGGACCGTATGTATTTTTAAGTCGTCGTCGCGATTCATTCCCAAGTCTTTGTTCTTTTCCGATGACGAATTGAATACGATGGCGGCTTTGGCTGAAGCGATACTTCCTGAAGGAAAAAACGTACCGACCTATAAGCAGGCCGAAGTTTTAGAGCGGTTGGATGAGGAATTTTATTTCGTAGACCCGTTTCTTTCGGAAGATTTTAAATCTTTAATACTTGTAATCGAATATCTACCGATCTTTCAAGGAAAGTTCTCCCGATTCAGCAGGATGCCCCTCGACTCGAGGAGATCCTTTTTAAATTCGCTTGCGGATACGAATTCGGACCTAATTCGCGCAGTCTGGGCAAATTTGAGAATGCCGATTTACTTAGTGTATTACGGACATCCGTCGACCTTTCACATGATTTCGTACGAAGGACCTTTCGGCAACCCGCCGGAAAAGCTGAGCGAATCGAGAATATATTATAAAAAAATGATAGGTGGAACCGATGTCGGGTAGAATTTACGAATGGAAGAATCTTGGAGGCAGGCCTAAGCAGATTCGAGCCCAGGTAGTCGTAATCGGAACCGGATGCGGCGGTGCGACCGTAGCTTACGAACTCGCTAAGTTAGGAAAGCAGGTGATTTTACTTGAAGAAGGCGGATACTATCATACCGGAACTTTCGATAACCATGAATTGAACATGGCGGGAAAAGTATCCGCGGAAAGAAATATGGCAACGACTGCGGATGGGACCGTTAACATCGTTTATGGAAAGAACGTCGGCGGTGCATCCGTACATTATTGGGCCGATAGCTACAGAACCCCTGACGACAGACTCAATCTTTGGCGAGATAAGTTCGGAGTATTGGGGCATGGTTCGCAGGATTTGGAACCTTACTGGAAAGAATTGGACGAAGATCTTAACGTTCATCCGGCGAAGGAAGAATATTTCAATCGAATGAATCAACTGGTCCGGAGAGCTTCGAAAGATTTAGGATGGCAAGGAGGTCATGTTCCACAAGCCCGAAAAAATTGTCAAAAATCCGGTCATTGCATGCAAGGTTGCATCTTCGGTGCCAAGCAAAGCCAGTTGATTACGCATATTCCTAAAGCGATTTCAATGGGAGTCGATCTTTACTCGGACACTAAAGCCGTTAAATTGGAATTCGAAGGGGAGAAAGTAGTCGGTCTATATGCAGTCGTTATCGATAGGCCGTCCCAAAAAGAATCCGAAATTAAATTACATTTTAAAACCGATGCGGTGGTTGTTGCGGCAGGCGGCTTCGGAAGCTCCACGTTCCTATTACGAAACTCTTTAAAAAGAAAGTTGCCTACCCTGGGAGAATTTTTAGCGATCAATCCTTCGCCATTCGTTCACGCATTATATAAAGAACCTATAATACAATGGCGAAATATACCTTCAGCATATGGAGTGGAAGAGTTCCGTCTAGCTAGATTTTCCGACGGGGAATACAAGGAAGGCGGCTATCTAATCATGGCTAACCAGCTTCAGCCTGGCGCTTTGGGTGCATTGGTACCCGGGTTCGGCAAAGAACATTTCGAAATTATGAAAGATCTCCCACATTTAGGCGGCACCATCGGTTGGATAGACGATCTGGATTCCGAGTTGGGACGAATCGAAGTGACATCGGGAGGCAAACGGGAGATACAGTATCCTTTTGGTGAAATTACGAAGAAGATTTTGCGCGATTGTATTCGGAAACAGGTAATATTAAACTTTAAGGCGGGTGCAAAAACCGTAATCTTACCGGATCTTAAAAAAACTACTCTCGCAAGTGTCGAAGAGCTACCGAAAATTAACGAGATTCCTCTATCCCCCGGTTCGATTGCAATGGCTGCGCCCCACCCTGCCGGTGGATGTCGAATGGGATTGGACCCCAAAAATTCGGTCGTGGATTGGAAGCACAAAGTTCACGGACTTAAAAATCTATTCGTGAGCGACTCAAGTGTGTTTCCCACTGCCGTTTCGGTCGATCCTAGTTATACAATTATGGCGTTTTCCAAAGTTGCGGCACGGCATATAGATGATACATTAGATTCGGTTTGATCGAGTTTCGAAGTTAGTGTCCCTAAACTTTTACGTCGAATCTCCTTGACCGGGAGCCCGTTTACGAAAATATCGTAAACGCAACCTGAACTGGAGAGGTGTCCGAGCGGTTTATGGTACATGCTTGGAAAGCATGCGTAGGGTAACACCTACCGGGGGTTCGAATCCCCCCCTCTCCGCCAAACTTCCCGCCTGCTGAAAATTTCTATGGAACCGCTCGGTAAAACTTTTCTTTGGATCGGAGCCATTTGCCTCCTCTTAGGTATTTTTTTCGTATTCGGTTCGAAGATTCCTTTTCTCTCGAATTTAGGCAATCTACCCGGGGATATTCGGATAGAGCGGGAGAATATCCGATTTTATTTTCCAATCACGACATCGATATTAGTAAGCATAGTACTATCGGCGATTCTATATCTTTGGAATCGAATCGCCAACTAAGAAAGCAATGTCACTTGACTTTCGTTCGAAATTTAGCGGCCGGTTCGAATTCGAAAGCGGCGAAAACGATCTTTACTTAAAAGTAAAAGAATTACGGAACTCCGGGAACGAAATCATAGATCTCACGATTTCAAATCCTACACGAGTCAAGATAACGTATCCTAACGAAGCGATTTTGCACTCGCTATCGCGATCGGAGTCGTTAACGTACGAACCTTCTCCGCAAGGGATTCTTTCCGCGAGGGAGGCCGTTTCAAAATACTACCAAGAGAGAGATATTCAAGTCTCGGCCGACGACCTTTTTCTAACTTCTTCATCTTCGGAAGCGTATTCGTACATTCTAAAGTTATTCTGCGATCCGGAAGATGAAGTCCTAATTCCGGCGCCGGGCTACCCGCTATTCGAATTTTTAACCGTGTTAGAAGGGGTAAAATTCAGATCCTATTCATTAAATTCGATGGCGAATTGGGAAATCGATTTCGAAAGTTTTGAAAGGAATCTTTCGCTAAAGACTAAATTAATTTTCCTAGTTTCTCCTAATAACCCGACCGGATCGGTCCTGAGCGATTCGGAGTTTTCACGTCTTGTCGATCTTTGCGAAGCGAGAGGCATCGGACTCGTCTTAGACGAAGTATTCGTCGATTATTTTCATGAGGCAGGAAAGATACCGCCGAGATTCAGAACGAACCGTGTTCCTTTCTTTACGGTAAACGGGATTTCCAAAATTCTCGCGCTCCCGCAAATGAAACTTTCCTGGATTCATGTAGACGGCCCGGAGAAATGGAAACTAGAATGTAAAGAGCGATTGGAGATTATCGCGGATACTTTTTTATCCGTTAACACCCCAATTCAATTCGCCTTGCCCGAATTATTAGAATGGAGAAGAATGATCCAAGGGCAAATATCTAGACGTATACGAAGAAATCTGCAAAGTCTGAATGTATTAATTTCGGATTCGAAGAAATTAATATTCCGATCCCCTGCTGCCGGATGGTACGCTATATTGGGATCTCATTCCATGCAAGATCCCGATACTTATTGTCTGCAGTTATTGGAATCGGAAAACACTTTGGTTCATCCGGGTTCGATGTTCGGATTTCCGGAAGAAGAATTCGTTTTGATAATTAGTTTAATCGCCGAAAACGAACTCTTTGAAGAAGGCATTTCGAGAATCTTACGATTTTCGAAATGATCGAAACGTCAAAAACTTACCTTTAAGGTAAGAAATCTTGAAATTCCAACTTTTATATCTATCCGCAAAATTTTCTTTTAATCGGAAACCGATTCTTTATACTGTTTCGGCGTTAATCCCGTCGTTTTCTTAAACTCCACATTGAACGAAGTTTTTGAACCGAAGCCGACCATAAACGCTATCTTCAAAATATTCTTTTCCGTGCCGGATTCCAAAATAAGCTTCGCTTCATCTATTCTACGGGAATTAATGTAAGTTGCGAAATTCATCCCTAATCTCGTATTTAAAAGCTCGGATAGCTGATGCTGAGTAAGTCCCAAACGATCCGCCACGTCCTGAAGCTGTAACTTTTCGGCTAAATACGGCTTTTCCGAATCCATAAGAAAAATAAGAGAGTTCAATAATGCGTCCACATCGACGTTCGAAAGTTTGGAACGTGTATATTTAGGTTGGTTTGTGGCGTATTGCAATCTTTCCAAAAGGGTTCGTTTTTCTTCCATGCTCTCCGAGTGCTTTTGGATTATATTATATAGTAAAACAACCAGATCCAACGGGAAGATTATAGGAACCGCATATACCGTGAAAAAACTATAGCTCAAGACTCCAAAATAATACAAAACACTCATATATCCTAGAATCATATAGAGAAACCAAGAGAATAGAAAAAGCTTGAGTTTACTATTTCCCATTTTTTGCAGATAAATCCCCGCGAAAAGAATCAAGGGGATTGCGATCCCGTAAAGTATCGTACTTATTCTAGACAGTAAATGAATGGCCTCCGAAAAAAAAGTTAAAGGAATTGTTCCGATGGATAAAATCAAAAAGGCGAGTAGAGTTCGATCCAACCAAAGCAGCCTCTCTTTCGTCTCCAGAAACTTACGAATAAATTGAAAAAAGAATATCGTCGCGATCTCAAAGAAGAAAAAATTAATCCGCTCCGACCAGCGAAGCCCTCCCGGCCAAAACAATTCGTAGACGTTTCCAAAATTAATATCATAAGAAAATCCCATGCATAATGCGTAGCCTGCGTAAAGAATAAACTCCTTCAGCCCGGTTGTTTTATAATAAAAGATTGATACAAAGATCATCAATAGATAAAGGCAAGCGGACAGAGCAAAGAACCCCGTTTCTAAAACCAGATCATTTCGCAGGCCTACCTCGTCCAAAAGTTCTATAGGAAAAGACATCATGGAGAGAGACTTAAGTTTTATAATGAATTCTTTTTCCTCACCGGGATTTCCTTGAAGGCGGAAAGTTGGATAAAGGAAACTTTGCACGGGCCAATTTGTTTTGGAAAAAACATCCCCGGTAACTTGGATTGGGATTATCCTCTTCGGGATATAAAGTTCCGCTGAATCATGAGCCTTCCATCTCAGTACCAGAAACAGGTCTTCCTTTAACGGCTTCCTAAATCTTACTTTAAATCGAAATATGTATATCTTATCCGAAAAATTGAAATTCAAGGACGAAAGACCGAATTTTCTCCAATTTAAGCTGTTAGCGTTATTTAAGGGAGAATCCGTATCGCTGTTCACCTCGATAAATTCCAATCGAGACGTTATGTTTTCGGAATGGACCGATTTTTCTAAAAATATGATATCCTCCGCAAACGCTGAATTTCCTAAAAAAAGGAGGAAAGCTAGCATAACGGACTTTCGCATATTGAAATCTCATACTTTATCCTACTGGTTCTCGATCAAACTAAAATTAGTTCGCGTTTATAATCCTGAACGACTATTATAATCGAATAGGCTACAATCCGATGTTGATAGCAGCATTTCTAAGAAGTTTCGGGACTTGGAAGCTTGAGAATCTCCTTTCTCGGCTCGAATGTTTTTTGGGGAAAATGAAACCTAAGAACTGGCACCTCGCATAGTAGAGGACGCGGAAAGAAGTTCGCCTTGCCTCGAGCGAGAATTAATCCGCTCGCTCGAAACACTCTCGGGCCCGCCTTTTTAGGTGGGCCTTTTTTTATTTGATACTGCCTTCCGGATTCGAGTCCGAATTTATCGCAAAACCCTATACCTTCCCCACAAAATTCGGGACAATTTAATACTTTCAATCCGAAGAAGTTATAAGACGAAATTACTATATTATAAAATCAGATCCAATCTTTAGGCTGTGATAAACCGATTCGAACGAAGTCGCGAAGGAATCCTCGATAACGTGTCAGAGTTTCCCGCTTATTTTGTTCGGCAGGTCGGAAAATACCTTTCTTGGAAAATATTTTCATCGGCTCTTCCTTGATATCCGACCAAGTTCCCACTTCCAAAGTTAACGGCAGAAATTTGGCTTCCCATCCTTTTTTATCAGAATGTACTTCTTTATAATGGTCATAAAATTTATCCCACAAGTCTCCGTGAGTCGTATAGCTCTCACTTTGTGGACCGTAAGAAAAATGAATGTGTCCGCAATTCTCCCGGAGGTGGGCGGTTAATTTCCTATAAATAGGCGTATCTTGACACGGCTCCTTCGTATACGCATAAGGCCACCAAACATTGTCTACGGTTCCAAAGCCAGAGTGCAGATCCAATACGGGCATGACGGCATCGGTAACTCCGAAAAATTTTTCGTACATGGTTCGAAAGAGAATTCTAGATTCAGGTTCCAATCCGTGTCCTCGAAAGTATGGAAGCTTATTGGATAGCTTCTGACCGCCGAAGAAGGGTAACGGCTTTACTGCATCTATCCCGGAATTCCGCATTAAATCGACCCCGCCTGGATTCGAACGAGTTTTTGCCGCTACGCCGCCTGGATTTACAATCGGAATAACAATTAAGCCTAACTTTCCTTTTTTAAATTCCGGCAGGTAACCGTTGGATCCGGGATGAATAATATATTCCAGAAAATCCAAAAGAATCTGAATTCCGATCGTTTCTAGACCGTGAACGGCGGCCGTAATTCCAACCGGATGTTTGGCCAATCCTTGCTCTGTCCCTAACTCGAGACAGTAAATCGGAAAGCGAAAACCTTCGGAAGTCCTTCGAGAAAACCCGACCTGTCTGAGTTTTGCAAGTTTTCCGCCTAATTTAGCAATTCTTAATAAGCGTTTTTCATAGCGATTTAATTTTCTTAGTCCTCTGAGCAAAGGTTTATCCTCCCGAATTTTCCCGGTCTTTTGCGCTTCTTTTCCCGGATTCGAGTCCTCTTTGGACTCGGGACTTCCTTTTCTGTTTGTTGTGGGAATCCCGTATCGATTTCAATTCAGCTTCTGAGCCGAATACATCCATTCACAGTCTGCGGATAATTGCGACACTCCTTTTTTGAGTGATTGGCAATCCGAATCGATCGCATTCTGGAGGCAATGAATTGTCCGCATAAAAGCGGTTTCTGGCGCACCTACTTCCAATCTGTAAACGGGAGTTTCCTTAAATTTTTGAATGCAGATATCAGGTCGCAACCGTTTTTCTAAAATCGCTTTCTCATCCGAATTTAAACGATCAATCTCTCCGGAGGCACAGCTTCTGATTTTCTCGCAATATTTTGCAACTAAAACGAGTCCGCTCGAATCGGGTACGTTAGCCTGATCACTGCTCCAGAGAGTTTCAACCTCTTGAGATACTTTCCTTTTTTCTTTACAATCAAATAACAGAAACGATAAGACAGCTACTAGAATGATTGGTACGAGTCGATTTCTTGTAGTATTTGGAATCATACTATTAAGTTTCATATTCGATGATTTGATGGCGAAGTTAACCCCGTCATTCTTCCTTATCTTTTTTTCGAATCAAAATCTCGATCCTTTCCTGGGAAGCTTTCATTTCGGGCGAGGTGTTTTCATTCTTACCGATTTTCTTAAAACCGTTGAAAGCTTGCACTGAAATTCGATCTTTCGGAATACCGTATTTCTCAGATAGGACTTCCGCGACTAACGTCGCTCTATGGGCGTTGTATTCCCATACGCTTCGAAAGCCTTGATTTGCGGTTTGATCGGAATATGGAATTTGAACTCTCAAAGTCAAATCCACATCCATACCTTGAGTGACTTCAGCTATCTTCTTAAAGGTAAAATCGGTATCTTCATCGGGATGAAACTCGTCTCCCTCTCCTAGCGCGGGTGTAAAGACTTGGATCCGAATTTCTTCGGTTTCGTTCATCCCGATCATTAACTTGGTTTTTTCCCGCATCTTTTTCAGTGCGTAAGAGATCCTTTCCCAAAATCGATACAGCTGAGTTCTGGGCTGCAAAAGTGCGTCCTCTTCCAGATTCACTGCCGATCCATCAAAAAAAGATTCTCCAAGACCGAATCCGCTCCGCACAAGATCGGCAACCTGCTTGAGTTTATTTTGATCCACCTGAGAAATCGAATAAAGAATAATGAATAAACCCAAAAGAAGCGTAATCATATCCGCATATGTCAAGAGCCATCGATCGCTATTCTCTTCTTGTTCTTCTTTTCTTCTATATCGGGAAAACCTTGTCCTTCGAATCATATTGCGGACTCCCGAGTGGTTTCCGATCCGAAAGCGGAGTTTAAGTATTGCGTTTCCCGCTCTTCCACTTTTTCGATAAAAGAACTAAATATCTCCGGTGAAACCGGAAGTACAGCATTGTAAGCTTGCTCGACCGAATCGAAAAGAGGAGAAACACCGAGAAGTGACGCCATAAATCTAGCGGGGCGGATTAAATACGCGGCGATAGGGCGATGCGCCAACTCGTAAAACGTTCTCAGATTGTGAAGAACGATCTCAAGCTGTTTGATTCGTTCTTCCTTATGTCCGAACGCCCTATACAGATCGTCGTATTCTTCCCGATTCAATTTTTTACCGTCCCACCCTCTAACCAAAAGTAATTTAGCCATTTCTCCATCCAACTGATCGGTTAAATTATTCAGTTCGATAAGAGTTTCCAAATTGGAGCGAGTGGTTTCTTTCATCATGCCTTTGACCTTTTGATACGTGTCTAAAGCGAGATGCATCCAGGCTTCTTTTCCTTCTAAATTATAAATCGTTTCAAAGAAATATTCCACCATCGGAATCGTTTCTTCCAAATGAAAATAATCCGCGTAAAACTTGCGAAATCTTTCCACTTGAGATCTTACGACTTCGGTCTTGGCGTATCTCTGTTTATTTTCTTCGAAATTTCCCACTAGTAACGCTTCTTCCTGTTAGGAATTCCTTACTTCGATTTTCCTCTTGGAATCAAAGAAAGAGGATAACTACGATAACCCTGTTGATCAAGCTCGGTCTTAACGGAACTTGCTTGTGTCGGAATTTGAACGGTCTCACGATAAGCTTTCGACGTGGAACGAAATAGTATGTAAGGAATTCCTTCGAAATCCGGAGTATATTTAAAACGAACTCCGTATCTGTGATTTCGCCCCCACCCTGCTTTAGTAATTTCTAAAAGGGGAACCTTTGCATTTATGTATTTGTTTTCCGCAGAATATATACTATTGCCGATCGAGTAAGTTCTAACACCTTCTTTACCGGAATCGGATTCGAGTTTTCCGCCTTGCGGAAAAGAGAGACTAATATAAGTAGTTCCGGCATAGGAACCGCGATTCTTAAACCAAACGACTACCTCTCCCGGCTCTCCTTTTTTCCATTGAGCCGGGGCTTCTACACTTAATAATCCTGGAGAAGCGACATTAGCGATGTCGGGTACCATTTCCCAACCGTTAAAATTGAAGTTTTGAGCGTATGTTCTGTTGCCGGGAAAAACCGTGATATTCTTTTCCTCTTTATTATAAGTGAAATCGGCTCTTTTTGATTTAACTAAAAACTCATGATCTTTCAAAGAAGCTAAGCCATCCAACACTTTGGCTCCCTTTCTGATGACAAACGGAACCGAAAAAAGACCGATCGGAGGTTCTTCGCTCAAGACTTCCAAAAAGAGAGAATTAAATTCGTCTCCCGGAAGTTCTTCCATTAAGATTCGTTTAATTATATAACCCGGTTCTTTCGCTTTTTCGTCTTCTCCAGGCTTCCATGATGCCCCTTTGGATTCATAATGCATCGGGCCAATATTCAGCAAGCTGAACGGTAATTTGAAAGTAAGACGCCATTCACCTTTATCTTTTTTAAAAATAGCAAGAATTTCTTCGGTCCCATTTCGAACGATAGCAAAAGATTCAAGCTCCGGATCTTCGTCCAAATTTCCGACTTTTTTTAACAGCACTTCAGGATGCTTCTCCTCGCTCCCTGAAAGCGCCTGCGAAATGATTTTAGAGTCGGAAGGTGTTTTGGAATTACACGAGCTAAGAAAGACGAATACGATGAAAAAAATAAGAATTCGATTGAATGAAAGAAAGAAACAGGAGGAATTCATGCCGGTTACGAAACAGTATCTTGCGAGGAAAAAACTACGTCTATCGATTTCCAGGCTTAATTCGAGGTTCCGATACCGAGTACATCCCGAAGTATTCTGGCATTCGTAGTTCCTTCGTACTCGTCCTCGTATTTTCCGAGCTCTTCCGCAAATTCAGGAGATAACCCTGCTTTTAATCGAAGCTCCGGAAAGTAAAAGGTTCCTTTTGCACGACGAGGAGTGAAAGGGTGTGAGATCAATTTTCGATATTTTTCCCATTGCTCGATCCCTTTAATGCCGTCGGAAAAAACGACTTTTACGCCTCTCCTGACGTGGCGAATTTCATCCTGATGGACCTGGTCCATGATCGATGCCTTTTCGAAGTCTTCGAACTTCTCGAAAGCTTTTTTATAAATAAGGGAAAAATCCAAATTCGCACTTTCGAACGAAAGCGCCATCACGGCGTAAAATTTCTCCAACGTCTGCATGCTCGGAGTTTGTTTCCAAAAAATGTAATTCAAAGGCCTATCGCCGAAATCCATTCCCCAGGAACGGATTGTTTTCAAATACAATCGTAGATGCGTTTGCTCTTCCAACAGCGTTTTATAAAAACTCTTGCGAACGGACGACGGAGCATCTTGAAACTTTAAAATAGCCCAAGCGAACAATTCGATCGCCATCAATTCGTGGTTAGCAAAATGATGAAGAGAGAGAATTCTATTCTCTTCGATATTCAAATGTTCAAGTCTAGGAATCTTGGATTTGCGGTCGGAGAATTCTATTTTATTCGAGCGAACAGGACGGTCCGGTGGAATAAAATTTTCGGACGGAAGGTCGATAGGAAACGCATCGGGAGAATAAAGTTTATCTTCCAACTTCCCGGATCTTAGTATGAAATCGGCAAATTCGTTTAACGTACTCACGCTGAATGTTTTTTTGCATCGAAGGCCAGCTCGATGATGGAACCTCGAATATTGGATTCCGCAGGATCGGCTGAAATCCGTCCTTCTTTGCAATGATAGAGAACCCTAACGGAATCCATCAATGATTGCATGATTTGCAATCCCTTACCGAGGTTTCTGTGTTGTACGGGTTTCCCTCTAAACGGTAAGATCTCGCATTTATTCTCTTGGTAAGCCTGCACTTTACCGAGGAATTCCTTTAATGTAGAAGCCTTCGCCTCATGGGAAACCGATTCCAGTTTATCTTTTTTTAGGCCTGATCCGTAATCGACGATCCAAAGAGTAAATTTGGAATCTCGTAATACCCACCGGCAGATGATCGTCTCGTTACAACCGCAATTTACGTTAGCCGAAATAGAGTTGGTTAAGGCTTCGTCGGCCGCTAATTCTATCTGTTGGATATCCTTGGATAAAAATTTATTTTCTTCCAAGGATTGACGAAGGGCTGTCCGGAAGTCGCGGATGCTCGACAAATCCGGAGGAAGGAACATTACGTAGGAACCGGAATGTTGCCTTACCAGGAGTGAGTCGACTGTGTCCCTCATTTGAATCGGATGTCCCTATATTAGAGATACAGGTCAAAAGGGGTGTTTTGCAACAAAAAACCTTTAACTTAGGGAAATTCCTGCTTCACCGGAAGTTTTCTCTATTCGTTTGAGTAGCTTTTCCTTCCCTAAGAGAGGAAATAAGATCGGTAACTCAAGTCCATGAGCTTTGCCCGTTGTCGCCACTCGAATCGGCATAAAAAGGGTTTTGCCTTTCTGTCCTGTCTCTTCGCCTGTTCGCGCCATTAACGCCTTATACTCTTCATCGGTCTGCGGTAGATCTATCTGGAGTAGCTGGTAGAATTTCCGTATCACTACAGGAGCGCTTTCCTGTTTTAGAATTTCGAACGCCTCATCCCCTTTTATTTTTAAGTCGGAAAGATAGAATTCGGCGATATAATCGGGCGCTTGGCGTAAATTATCCAAGTAGACTCGGACACTATCCACGATTGAGCCTAACTCAGGGTTTTTCGGATTCCGATGCTCTTTCGGAATATCCTCTCTACCTTCTAAAAACGGTACGAGAGCCTCCGTAATTTGAGCGATAGGCAATTCGCGTATGTATTTGTTTGATAACCAATTTAATTTGGATTTGGGATTCATCGCTTCCGCGATCTGTTCCAAATTGGAGAAATTCGTCACGACTTCCTCTTCTCCTCCTTTCGGTTTTTTGAATACGTCAAAGGTAGAAGGGGATTTGGAACAACGATGAACGTCGAAGATCCGTTTCGTAATATCTCCCGGAAGATATTCTTGCCCGTCGGGGGAGGTCCAACCAAGCAAAGCCATGTAATTGGAAAAAGTCTCCGGCAGATATCCTAAATCCCGAAAAGCGAGAATGGAAGTAGCGCCGGCCCGTTTGGAAAGTTTTTTCCCGTCCATTCCCACGATCTCGGAGGCGTGTGCGAACTCCGGTACCGGAAATCCTAAGGCTTCATAAATTAAAATTTGTCTCGGCGTATTGGAAAGATGTCCGACTCCGCGAATCACGTGCGAGATTTTCATGAGTCCGTCGTCAACGACGACCGCATAATTATAAGAGGGAAATCCATCCGACTTAACGATGATGAAATCGCCGATTAATTTCGTCTCGAATTTGACCTTCCCTTGAATGATATCTTCGAAGATCAGAGTTTTAGAAGGCGTCTTGAATCTAACCGAATAGGGAGTTCCTGCCTTTAACTTTTCCTGAACTTCCTGCTCGCTCATATTCGCGTGTAAGCCGTCGTAAACGTACGGAATTCCCATCGCTTCGGCTTGCTTCTTCTTCGCTTCCAATTCTTCCTGAGTACAGAAACATCGGTAGGCTTTTCCTTCCGAGATCAACTTTTCGGTATATTCTTTATAGATGGAAAGACGTTCGGATTGAACGTATGGCCCATAAGGTCCGTCTACACCAGGACCTTCGTCCCATTCAATCCCGAGCCATTTTAACGATTCCAAAATCGTCTTAAACGATTCTTCCGTTGAACGATTCTGGTCTGTATCCTCGATTCTAAGTAAGAATTTGCCGCCTTGAGACTTGGCATATAGAAAATTAAAAAGCGCGGTCCTGGCTCCTCCGACGTGGAGAAAACCTGTTGGAGACGGGGCGAAACGTGTACGAACTTCTCTATTGTCTGACATTGTTTTGATCTGAGAGGATGATGATTGGATAGTTCCTCAAATCGGCCCGAGTGGTAAACGGAATATTGGAAGAAGCATCGTAAAAAAGAAAACTAGCAAAAGGAGATCCTTTCGAGTTTCTCTGTTTTAATAGGATCTGAGAAGATACCAAATCTTCCGGTAGTAGTCCCCAGGCCCAGATCGCGCCCTTTTCCCTTTTGAAAATCCAAATCGGTAACGCGCCGGCGCTTACCGGAAGCGTAATAAACCCGACTTGACGGTAATCGTAATCCGCGTATGGAAACGATTTACCGGACGGATGTATCAGATCCGTGGTAAGCAGAGATCCGCGAGTGCGAAGATTCTGCCAGACAATCTCCGAACCGTTGCCCAAATTTCTTGATTCTTTGGAAAGCCAAGCCTCGTCCGAGCGAAGATCGAAAACCATAAACCAATCTTCAACCGGAAATCGTTTCGAAAGAATACTTAGCGCGGATTGCGGGAACGAATCTCCTTCCCAATCCCAAACTTCGTCGATCTTCGGTACGAAGGAAATTTTCTTTGGATTGGTCAATTCACCTTCTTCTAATTTAGAAACACCCGAAAGAATTGCCGCTTTGAAACTAAATTTCGGGAATACGATTCCTTTAGGTAAAGAATTTTGAAATTCTTCTTTCGTCTCCCAAAGATCGACTTCCCCTTTCCAAACTCTTTCTTTGGAAGGTTCGGTATTGACCACGATGTAACGTAGGTTGCTCGGTTGACTTTGGTATGCTTCCGAAGTTTTCGGAACCTGTGATAAATTCCAGTAGACCCTAGTGGTTCGAGAATCTTCCACAAGCGGATGATCTCCTCTAATCCATTCTGGCAACAGAGAGCAAGAACCGAAGACCAAATTTAGAAGAAGGAATGCGGAACCAAAAACGATTCGGATGGGAAAGATTCTAAAATTCAAAGATATTCCAGCCGGAAAAAGGGGATTTCATGAAAAAGTCCTGCTTTCCGTCGTTTCTTCAAGGAAAAACTGGGAAATTTTCTTTCCCTCCTACTGTTTCTGCACGAGAAAGGAAGAAAGTCCAAAATCAAGCCGTTTTGAGTCTAATTTGGAACTTTGATTTCCCCGCATTTACTAAAAGGTTGACAGTAAAACTGTCCTAAAATCCCTTGGCATAAAAGTCCTATGAAAGATTCCAATAAATCCAGCAAAGATAACTTTCCGAAAATACCCTTTGAGGATCAAGTTAACGACGACCAGAGGAAATATTCTCGTTATGTTTGCGATTCTAGGGCTATCCCCCATGAAATCGACGGACTGAAACCGGTTCAAAGACGAATTCTTTGGGCTATGTGGAACTCGGACGCGCGAAATCGTTTTACAAAAACGGTAAAAGTCGCCGGTCTAGCAATGGGATATCATCCGCACGGCGACCGTTCCATTCAGGATGCGCTTTCTCAAATGGCTCAGGATTTTACCTTTGCCAATAATTATCCGTTAGTAGCAGGAGAGGGAACTTTCGGAGACGTACTGGATCCGAGCGCAATTGCGTCTCCTCGATATACCGAAGTCAAGCTTTCCGATTTCGTAAAAGATTTAGGTTTTTTTGAAAGCCTACCCGACATCGATTACGTAAAAAACTACGATGAAACGGAAGATGAGCCCATCCATTTTGTCGGGAAAGTGCCTGTCGTTCTTTTGAATAATATTCAAGGAATCGCAACGGGATTCCGCTGTTTCATTCCGGGTCATAAACTTTCGCACGTCATCAATTCTCAGATCAACTATCTCAAGACGAAGAAACCGATTCCTTTAAAGCCTTGGTATAAGGATTATAAAGGCGAAGTTAAGATGGCCAAGACCGAGGCCGGAAACACTACGATATCCACAACCTTCAACTTCACTTGGGAAGGAGATACTCTTTATCTAACTGATTCTCCTATGAATTGGAATAGGGAAAAAGTAATCAACTTGCTGGATGATATTCTGGAGAAGAAAGATACCTGGCTAAAAGATTACGTAGATTATTCCAGCCAAAAATTTAGAGTAGAGTTGATTTATAAGAAAGGGGAAAAACCTACTCATAAACAGATATTCGAAGTTTTTTCCAAAGAAGATACTCAAACTCTCGCGAATAACGTAATTACGTTCGACGGTCGATTGAAAAATTTCGGCCCTGAAGAAATTATAAAACGCTTCTGCGATTTCCGAAAGACTCATCTTATCCGCAGGTTTAAACGACTCGCGGGTTTAGAAGAAGAAAAGATCGAAAGAAATTCGGAATTGATCCGCTTCATTAAAGAAAAATGGAATGAAAAAGTCATCGGTATAAAATCGAAAAAAGATTTTGAAGATAAACTTCAAAAAGCTAAATTCAAATATTACGAGTGGTTGGCGTCTATTCCCGTCTATCGAATGACTATCGACGAAGTTCGCAAATGCGAAGAAGCGATTGTTGAAGCCAAAACCGCCCTTTCTCGATACCAAAGTTTGGTAAAAGAGGACAAGAAACTGACCGAATTCATGATCGGCGAATTAACCGAACTCAAGGACAAATGGGATAAGGAATGAGTAGCGCCAAAACCAAAACCGAAAAGAAACCTGCAGCAAACCAGGAAAGAAACTTTAAGAAACTCTCTAACGTAGAGCACGTTAGAATGAGGACCGGAATGTGGCTTGGCCAGAACTCGGTCTCGACTTTCGAACAGCATTTTTTTCGCAAAGGTAACGACGGTCAATACGAAGTCGTTCATGAAGAGTTGGAAGACGTTCCCGCCAAGCTGAAATGTCTGGACGAAGCCTGCATGAACGCGGTCGATGAATATCGTAAAAACCAAAAAGATAAATCCATACCCGAAAAGGACAAAATGTCCAAGTTGATCATACAGTTGTCATCCGATAAAAAAACAGTCAACGTAATGGATAACGGGCGCGGAATTCCCGCCAAAAACGCCGAGGGCGTTTTTCTTCACTTAATGTACGGAGAAAATTTCGACGATCACGTTAAACAAGACCATGTTGCCGGACAAAACGGCGTGGGGATCTCCCTCGTTCGAATGGTCTCCTCTTATTTCAAAGTAAAGACCGTAAACGGCGGTGTTTCTTTTAAGAAATTATTTACATTACACGAAGACGCAAAGAAGCAAATTCGTTCCTACAAACTTTCTAAAGAGGATACCGAACGCGCATTTTTATATTTCGACGAACACGGTAAATTCGACGATTGTCCTTTGCTTACGAAAGATCAGATCGACAAACTGGTCCCAATATGCAAAAAAACGAATATGATCGAATCGGTCGAAAAAGCCACGAAAGAAGAGCATGGTACTTCCGTAGAATTCGAATTAAATCCTAAATACTTCAATAGCCTCGACATATCCTTTAATGTGGATCTGATGAAACAGTATTTACAGGACATCGCTATGACCAACCCCGGTCTGGAAGTTCAGTTTGTACATAAAGGTAAGAAGGACAAATTTAAGTTCAAAAAGGGACTCGATGAAATTTTTTCACATTCCGCTCTAACATACTATAAGATGGATTACCAGGCTCCCGCCGCCGGGTCGCAACTTCATCTAGAAGCATATCTTGTAATCGGTCAAAATAAAAATCTCACTTGGGTAAATTCCATTTTTGCTCCTCAAGGAGGATCGGCGATCGAATATCTTGAAAATCGAATTTGCGACGAAATCCGAAAAAAGAGTCAGATCGTTTCCTTGGAGAAAAAGTTAAAAACCAGCTGTACTCGCAACGACGTTCGAAATTGTTTTCATATGTATGTGAACATGCGGCTTCTAAACCCGCGCTTCAAATCCCAGGATAAGTCTTATCTAATCAACGATTTGAACGAAGATATTCGGAACGCAGTGGATAAGCATCTGGATAAATTCATTAAAAAAACGGCGTTACTCGAAGAAGTCAAACTCCAGATGGAAAAGAGGACTCAGTTAAAAGCTTTTGAAGACGCTCAACGCGGTTTAAAGAAAGCGAGTAAGATGAATATTCCTAAGCTTATGCCTCCGACCGGAAAACCGGGAGATCCAGGAAGAGTTCTTTTTGTCGCGGAAGGAGATTCGGCAATAGCCGGGTTACGACCGGCTAGGAACCCCAAGCTACACGGTTTATTTCCCCTTCGCGGAAAACCGATGAACTGCAAAGGTGTTTCCTTGGCAAAAGCGATAGCGAACGAAGAATTAAAGAATATCGTGGCGATCCTCGGACTGCCCTTGAATGAAAAAGTAAAATCCATAGACCAACTCAATTACGAAAAAATAAGCATCATAACCGATGCGGATTTCGACGGATATGCAATTCGTTCCTTAATGCTGTCTTTCTTTTATGAATATTGGCCGGAACTTTTCGAGCTGGGATTAATTCACATCTCTAGCGCCCCTCTATATGAAGTTGATGTGAAGATGGGCGATTCGAAAAAGGCTGAAACCGTTTTCTGTATCGACGATAAAGATTACGACGATTTAATTAAACGGGTTCAAAAATCCGGAGGTCAAATCGTTCGGAAAAAACGGAATAAGGGTCTTGGAGAAACCGGTAAAGAAGCAATGAAATTTGCCGTGGAAGAATGCATGACCAAAATCGTGATCGGCAATAAAAAAGAAGCTTCCAAAATTCAAAATCTTTGGTTCCATAAGGATTTTGCCGAACAACGTCGGGATGCGATTTCCGAATATGCGATGAGCGTCATCGAAGACTAAGATTAAGTTCTGAAATTCCCCGCGAGCTTAAGCGGGGAATTTTCGATTATTCATGTAATCGGATCTTCCGAGCCAATTGTTGAGGGTGAACGATAAACAAGGCTTTAGACCCGTTTTACTACACTAAATTTACCGCTTTTATAGCGGAAGATAACGCGGCTTCAACCGTTCCTGTAATCTCTCCGGTATGCTCCCCGGCAAAAAAAATTCGATCGAAAGGTTTCCGCAAACTAATTTCCGAACCGAAACTTCCCGGAGGAAACGTAGCGATCCCTGAAGGCACGTATTCTTTTCCGAGTTCGGAAAAATAGAAACGTTGAATCTGTAAATCCTTCTTTAGCCCCAAACGTCCCAAAGTCAATCGAACATAATCGATTTTCTGGTCTTGAGAAGCGGATTCGAAAACAGAATATCGATCCCCATTAGCCACCACACCCAATACTTTATCCGGAGAATTCGGTTTGGTTCCGGCGTCGTACAAGAATTGAGCGGCGCTATCCGAATGTACCGAAAACGGAGAAGATTCCCACGGGGATTCCCTTAATATTAAAAATAGTTTATATATCTGAGAGTATCGAATGCGGAGCGCCGACAATAATTTTTCCTTATCGAGTTCCGGATTCCATTTTACCGCTGAGACTTGATTTGCGGGAAGAGTGCATACACATGTATTCCCGGTGAATTTTCTGCCCGAACTTGCGGTAACCGAAACTCCCGACTCGTCTTGGTCTACCTGAAGAACGGGATCGGAAAAAACAAATTCAGTATTTTCTATGTTTAACACTAACGTTTTAGCGATATTCTCCATACCGCCTTCCACCCGAGCGTTGAGTACAGGAAATTGCGCCAGGTCCGAAAGGACTTTCTGAGCGGATAATACACGGATCGAATCTCCATAATGCAATGAGAGCTTATATCCTGTCAAAGTTAAGTCTTCCGGAGTCATTCCTTGATATAATAAATAGTTATAGAAGCTGATTCGATCCAACCCCTGTTGCTGAGCCGCATTCATTTTAGAATTCAACCCGATTAATTTATTTAGAATCTCTCGCGATTTGACGGAAATTTCCCAATTGCCGAATTTCTTATATGTTCCTTGGAATAAATCGGGCTGTAAAATTGCAGGTGAAAATTTAAGACCCAATTCCCGAACCAAACTTTTTACGGTCTTATCTTCAGTCGAAACCCACTCCGCTCCAAGATCCACTACGTTACCGGACAAATCCACAATCGATCGAACTCTTCCTGCAACTCGATCCGTTGCTTCAATTAAGGTGACTTTATATCCGGTCTTTCCTAACAAATACGCCGAGTATAGACCGGCGAGGCCTCCTCCCAGTACGAGAACTTTTTTATTATTGGTAGGCGATGCGGATTGGGCCCTTAATACATTCTTACCCATACTCAACAGCGTCGCTGCTGTCAAAGCGCCGGCTTTTAGAAAGGAAGATCGAGAAAACTTCATATCGATTGGCCTCTAGTTTTTTGAACGCGGAATTAAGAAAGGACCGCTATATTTAGTTTCGGCTAGTTAGATCGGTTCTTATCGATTTTATTGCTTATACGGTATTGATTTTACTTTAGTCAATTTATTTCGATGCGAACGATTGCGATGAAAACGATCGATAATGATTCATTTTCATTTCTTAAGAACTATTCCTAACGTTATAGCTTACGGATCTTTGAGCAAGATCGGGAACATAAGTCGGTTTTTTTTTCCTTGCAAAGGCAAGTCGCGAATCATCCTCTGGTATTACGCTTTTAGGGAGGAAGTCGGGTTAAAATCCCGTGCTGACCCGCAACTGTGATGTCCGTTTTTATAAACGGAATGAGCCAGATCTTCCCCGCGATACCGCACCTCGAGGTTGGGTAGTATCCGTAAATCTCGCCTTAGCACGCCCGTGCTGCCGCGAAAGGGCCCCCGAAAGCAGATAGACCGGGGCTTCCGAGCGGCAAAGAAAGCAAAAGAGTTCGCTTCAAAATTATCGAATTGTTTTTCCGTTCTTAGAATGATTGCAAGGCAACCTGTTCTGCAAATCGCTCTTCCTCCCCGCCGACAAATTTTGATGAGGAAATATAAATGAAAATTACGAGTACTACAATAAAAGCAGCAATTATACTGATAACGATGTCGGGTTGTTTCTTTGATGAGAAAAAGAACAACGATAGCAATACGACTTTGACTTCCCTATTGTACGTTGCAAATATCACCCCCGCTTCTTCAGGAAGTTGGTTTTTCTATAATGGGACTCCTAACTATGCCGGACAAACAAATCCATATCCGCTGGATGCAGGTACGATTAAAGAGGGAACCTACGTTATCAACTCTTCTAAGGTCGTCGTCACGTATAACGGATATGCCGCGTCAATCATGAACGTAAAACTTGTGGATAATAGCCGCTCCGTAGTTTTCGGACAATTAACGGCCGATGCTGCGTTCGGAGCCAACCAATATCTTTACTATGTTTGGACATTCTCCAACGGCTACTACTATGTTTGTCCCGATTTAAATTCATACAAGAACACCTTGCAGGATGCAATTGCCGACTTTAACAGTTTAAAGACCACCCAATTAGATCGTACGAATTTGAACGGCGGTTGCTTTGGCGCTATCTGGAGCAGGCTGCAAACCAATTAAGTAGACTCGCTTTAAATCCATTCTTATTTTTGTAGGAATGAGGAGGTTAAATATGAAAAACCCATTCTTCGTTTATTTTCTTAATTTAAGTCTTATCGGCCTGCTCATCTCCTGCGAAAGTAAAGGAAGTTCAAGCGGGGATTCCGCGTCGATGGTCGCTCTTATTCAACTATTGCAAAATGGACCGGGTAGTTATAGCGCTTGTCGCAATTATAGCCCGGCAGAATCGAATAGCGTGTTTGTCGCGAATCAGGTACTTCTAGCGCCCGCCAATACCGGCAACGGTTTTCGAGACTCTTATTGCGCGGCAAATGGAATTCGAGGAATCGATAAATTCAACGGTTCCCTCGACGTATATACTCTGGACACGACCGGACCGGGCGCTACGCTTATTCTAGGCTGGTCCGGTAAGAAGGTTTTACCGGTAGCGGGAATCGATTTTATCGTATATGAAAACCCGTTTTTCATCGGAGCACAAAACAATACGAATCCGTTTAATCAGGTTTTTTTAGAGCCCATAGTGGTCGAAGTCGGAAACGATCAATCGAATTGGTGCGGCTGGAATCCAGCTTACACGAACGGCAATCCGAATGCTTTTTCGGAAGATCCTTCCGTTTGGTCCCGATTCGGAGGAATCACGCCGTTCGTTTATAATCAAGAATCGAATCCGATGACGGTGGCAAGCATCTACAATACCGACGTAGTTCATGGCGGCGGGGGCGGCGACGGATTCGATTTGGCAGACGCAAATTTTGGAGCGTCCGGAAGCGGTTGCACAGCCCCTTTGGTTACGAATCTGCAAACGAACGGCTTCACTTACATTAAATTGACCTCTGCAATAGTCTCCATGCCGAGTTTACCTATCCCGGTAGGAAACGGGAGCCCGGATATCGACGGAGTTATCGCAAAAAGTATTAGTCCGTAAGATCGAATATTTCTCGGAACGAAATTCGAAAATCTTCGTGCGGACTTTCTATCGATCTTTAGTTTCGGTCGAGGGCTTATATGTTTCGATTCCTTCGGCGAGAACTTATTATCTTTTTATCATCCGTTCGCTTTAATACTAGGATCATTGTTCCCTCTTGGGTGGAACATTCCGACGAATTATTAGCGTCTTCGACCCGCTATTTTCCCTTCGTCGGATGGATTGTCTCGGCAATCACTTTACTTGTTTTTTACGGAAGTTCCTTCTTCTTTCCAATAAACGTCTCCGTCGTGTTAGCCGTTTCCGCGTCCGTTTTGTCTACGGGAGCCTTTCACGAGGACGGTTTTGCTGACATGTGCGACGGCTTTGGCGGCGGCTGGAACAAGGAAAGAATATTAGAGATAATGAAAGACAGTAGAATCGGAACTTTCGGAACCGTCGGCATTCTATTGCTGATCCTTCTGAAAGTGGCATGTTATATTGCGTTAGCAGAATCTTCTTTTCTAATACTTCTTTGCGCAATATGGATCTCTCATTCCTCCAGCAGATTTTCCGCAAACATAATGGCAAAACTCATACCTTATGCAAGAGAGGATCTGCTTTCAAAAGCGAAACCGATCGTTAAGTCGATGAAATTATCGGATGTGCTTTTATCCGGAATCTGGGTCTTAGGCCCGATCATATTTTTTTTACATTACCCCGGAGAATTTTCGAATCGTATCGCGGTAATTCTTTTGTTACCCCTTTTGTTGCAAGCTTTAGGCGTTTTTTATTTGCGCGGGTTCTATAAAAAATGGTTAGGCGGGTATACGGGAGATTGTTTAGGAGCGGTACAACAAATAACGGAAATCCTCTTTCTATTGGGAATCATTGCATCATGGAAATATTATTAATTCGTCATACGACTCCGGAAGTGGAGCCGGGTACATGCTACGGTTGGACGGACTTGGGACTTCCGACGACTTTCGAGGAGGAAGCGTCTAAATTATCGAAGATCCTTCCTGCTTACGCAAATTCGATACGTACAAGTCCTCTATTTCGATGTTTTAGTCTGGCCGAGTTTTTAAGTAAACGTTGGGAGGAGGCCGGTAATGCTCCGGCTTGGAAAGTCGACTCTCGAATCCGTGAATTACATTTCGGTTCATGGGAAGGACGACTTTGGGAGGAAATTCCTCGAAGTGAGACGGATCATTGGATGGAAAACTATGTTCATCGCTCTCCTCCCGGGGGAGAATCGTACGTCGAACTCAGAGACCGAGTAACTCATGCATGGAACGAAGCGTTGACTGAAGGTAAGACTTGGGAAACGCTTAGAAAGGAGGAAGGCGATCCGAGCGAGTATAGGGAAGTTTGGATAAGTCATGGTGGAGTTATCCGTTGCATAGCTTCTCAAGTTCTGGGATTTCCTTTAGAAAATGCTTTCCGATTGGTTTTAGATTACGGTTCTCTCTCTCTAGTTCGCGTCCGTTTCGGAGAACAGGATTCTTATCCGCAATTTATTTCATGGAATCGGAAAGCCTTCTAAATCGTTTTTTTAACATTTGTGCCGTAAGAACTCAGGCTTTTGACGGTTGGTCCGATAAAGAGAATAAGCAGTCGATTCGTTAATGTTCACTCTAGATAATATGAAAACAGAAAGGCGACAAAAGTTCGGAATGGCTGCCGTTCTTCTTTACCTTCTCTCCCACGGAATTTTTTCCAAGGATTCCGATCGGGACACCGGACCCGAACTGTCTATTCCCGATTCAAAATCGGAAGCGAAATTATTCGTTTTGGATGCAAGCGGGTCCATGAACGAATATCTGGGTATTTATCAAAAAATCCATTTAGCTAAAAAGCATGTGAAACACTATGTGGATACTTTACCCGAATCCGCAGAAGTAGGTTTAATCGCGTACGGTAATCGCCTGCCTGGATGCAAATCTTCAAGATTATACCAACCTTTGGAAAGCGGAAACAAAGCTCAATTTCGTAATAAACTTTACGGACTAACGCCTTCCGGAGCGACACCTCTCGCCGAGTCTATCCGCGTTGCCGGTGAATATATTTCCCGTCGACAGCAATCCACAGAATTGATTCTCATTACGGACGGAATAGAAAGTTGTTTCGGAGATCCTGAAAAGGAATTACGAATTCTGCAACAGAAAGGTATCAATTTTCATCTCAACGTTCTTGGACTCGGCTTAAAACCTGAAGAAAGAAGTATTATGCAATCCTTGGCGCGCCTAGGACGCGGAACATACTATAACGTGGACGGAGACGCAGATTTTTATTCGGCGATGGAGGACCTTTTAAAGAAAGGCATATTTCCGATAAAGAAACAGGAAATAGAACCCAAGCAGAATTTGGGCGCCGGTAAGATAAGAATTTTAGGTCAAAGTAAAATAGAAAATGAAAATGGAAGGACGCGATATAAAGTCTTATTCGATTTTCATAATCCGGATTCTTCTAATCATTGCGTCGTACTTAATCTGAAGACTCAAGCAAGTCCTTCCTCGAACGCAAATCGCTCGAATGAAAATCGAGCATCAAATCTAGAATCTATCATTAAAATAGAAGGCCAGTGTTTTCAATCCAAAGACGGGACCGGTCAGTTTGAATTCGACGCAACAAAACAAGAAATTGCATCGGCCGAATTAGAGCTTTGGGATATGTCGGAAATTCCCAAAGCGGTTGGAAGAAGCGGAGAAACCAGCTTAAACCATTAAGGTAAATTTAGATCCTGATCACTCGGATAGCTCACTCTATATTCCAATTGAATTTCTCTTTTTCCGGAAGGAGGAATTTCCAAAATCCATTCATAAATTCCTGAGTTGGGCCTAAACTCCTTAGCCCCCGGTGTAGTTCTATTGGAATCTATTTCTACTTTTACGCTTGCAAGTTCTGAAATAGGAATTTGATCCCGAACAAAAACCGACTTGGATTCTTTGCCGAAATTTTCCAAGGTCAAATAGACGCGTTTTTCGATTACTTTCTGAGTTGAGATCAATCCCTCTTTGGTATTATTAGATTCCTTTCGATACGAAAGTCGAAGACTTCCTTCCGTTCCTAAAGAGACCGAAACGTTTTCGTTCGGGCTCGTGTACGAAATTTTAGTAGTCCCGATAAGCCCTGAATTCCTAAATAAAGAAACTTCACCCGGAAGGATCGGGAATTCGCTAGCATTTTGAAATGTGGCCTCCAATAGCGGAAACGGTTTATATCTCGGGGCGGCGATAGTTTTCACTTTTGCTAGAATATTAAACGAACTCATTTCCAATTTTCTAGATTCGCGTTGCGAGGGCAAACTAACAGTCTTCGGTAAGCGGAACAAAAAACCTCCTCCTCGTTCCGAAGCGGGAGAAGCTTCGCGCGAATCCTCGTCTACAGATTGATCCTGAGCCATTTGCGCCGGTGTGCTGGCTTGGTTTTGTGCACTCAATATTTCTTTCTTGTCGGCTACTTCTTGATCGAAAAGACGCTGAGGATATAGACGATTTCTCCTCTGTGATAGATCCGGTCTGGTAGTAGACAGCAGGAGTCGAACCCCTTTCCAATCTTCTCCCGTCTCCTGCCTCACTTCGGCCAAATATTCGAATTGGCCTTTTTCCGAGGAATCGTTTGCAGTTAAAATATAAGTCGGTTTCCAATTTGCATTGGGAACCAAGTAACTTAATCTTAAATCGATAGTCTTAGATTCTTTGGACGTATTGACTACTTGAATCCAAGTGTTTCTAGTACTCTTTTCGGCTTGCGAAAGTAGAATGGAAAGTTGCGCCTTTACCTCATCCAGATCGCTCTGAATTTTAATTTTGCTTTTTTCGATTTTTTCCCAAGAGGAAAATAAGACGAAGGATTCGTCCCTGTTTTTCCGCAAATAGGTCCCCCAATTTTTTCCGTCGGATTCCACTCTACCGTATAGAAGGTTTCGACTAACAGTGTCGGAGACTTTATTACGTAATTCCGTCAAAAGCCCTTTTTCCGATTTCAAATCGTTTTCCTTCGCAATGACCGCTTCTAATTCCTTTTGCAAAGTCACGATCTTTCGCTGAAGAAATGCAACTTCAGGATTCGATGCCGCGGTGCCTTCCTCTTTCCAAGTCCGAGTGCCGGTCACTTCCACCAGATTCGAATCCGTCCCGGCCATTAGACTTTCTTCCAATAATGAAACCGGCAAATTTTGAATTTGAACCCGATTTGTACCCGGCGTTAATTGTACTTTACCGACTCTTAATATTTGTGCCGTTCCCTGATGCACAGTCACTTCTTGAATAAGAAGGTCGGCGCTGACGGCAAAAGCGTCGAAAGACGCGATCAAAACTGTCAGTGAAGAGACAACGATTTTTAGGGAAGTATTATAATTCATATTTTTTCACCAATGCGATATTAGTAGGATCCGCTACCTTGCGAATCTCGAAGTATATTATTAGCCGGATACGATACGGTGTATTCGAATTCGATTTTCTTAACGGCGCCGGACGTTATATCCATTTCGTACGTAAGAATCCCGTCGTCGGTTTTCTCCGGTTTTTCCGAGCCGAATGCCCACTTGATATCGACACTATCATCGACGGTATAAGGAACTCTATCGATCAACCTGAGCAAAATCTTTCTTTTCTTATTATTCTTTATTGAAATCGAAACTTTATGTCGAATCGTTTTACGTTTGGAAAGCAGTCCGGATTTATCCTCGAATTTCTCCTCTCGTCTTACGATTTTCACGTCCCGGTCGGGACCTAGTTCGATTCGAATTTTTTCTCCGGGTTTCAAAGTGGAAACGGAAGTGGTTCCTAGAAGATTTTCTCCTGAATAAATTTCTAGCGGTCCCGATAGGAGCGGCTCTCTTTCAAGATTGGTGGAAACGACCGTTAAATACGCTTCTTCGCTGGTTATTGGGGATGATTCGTAAGTCGGCAAAACCGGAACGATTCTTTTTCTTAGAAAGACGCGGTTCAAAGTCTTATCGGAGGGAATTCTTTCGAATGATTGAGCTATATAACGAAAATCGAATCCTTCCGAAGAAAGACCGGGAGCAACTAAATTAAAAACGTATTTACGATCCGAATTCAATTGGGAAGAACGATTGAGCAAAGTTTGCACCTGAGATTCTATATCCCTTAATTCTTTTCGAGAACTTTCACGCAGACCCGAAAATCTGCGCAAAGCCTCTTTTCCGTATCGCATCGAATCCTCATAAGATCCGCTTTCAAAAAGACTTTTTTGGTTAGCTAAATCTCCGCGAAGATGGTCCATATTTTCCTCGACCTGTAGCGAATTGGAACGATCCTTAAAATTGCTTTCTATTATCGCCCTTGATTTTTCTAACGGGCTATCATTATCCTCATAAAATTCCTCCTGCTTCGCTTTCGAAGCCGGAGCTTTCGAACTCCGTTTCTTAGCTTCCTTCGCAGGCATAGCTGGAGCTCCTGCGGAGGGAGAACTCTTTGCTTGTTGTTCGTTGTAAATATTTCGATCGTTCCCGGGATAGGAGTCTTTTTCCCGATTCACTACTACTTTAGAAGAGATTCTCAATTCACGATAGTCCGGTAAATCGACGTCCTGATTCGGATTTGCAGTGGAAAATTCTAATCGAACGCCGTTCCAATCCTCTCCAGTTTCGTTCCGAACTAAAGCATACCAACCTAACTCGGCTTCCGTTCCGTTCGGCTTAAGATCCAAAGTATAACGCGGATACCAGATAGCGCCGCGAATCAGATATTTATATTCTATACGATAGGTAGCTGCAGTCTCTATTTCCGCTTCTAGTCTTATTTCTTTCCGACGGAGAACGTCCCCTTGGGCGAGATGCTCCAACTTAGCGGTTACGATATAAAATTCCTCTCGAAGACGATCTAGTTCTTCCAATTTCGCTAATCTGAGTTTCGTGTTTTCTTCGGCGAGATCCGAATGAGTTTTACGAAACCCCAAAAAGGAATCCGAATCGACTTTCTCGACTACTCCCGCTTCTTCACGAAATGCCGGGCTAATGGATCGTAAACTCGTTTCCCAATCCAACAACTCCTGCACTTCTTTGGATCTCGTGCCCAACGAAAGCAACAATGCATCTTTTCTTTTTTCCAGTTCTTCGCTCTCTTGGGATTTGAATCTCTTGGATACCTTCTCAAGTACGCGAACTCCTCGAATCTTGAATTTTTTATTCGGATCGGAAAACGAAACGGAGACGCTTTTGTCTAAAATGTTAGAAGGAACTTCCCCCAAACTCACTTCGGACGCCCCGGCCGGAAGTTTAATTTCCGCTACCCTCTTTGCGTATGCGAAATCGGAATATAGAAGCACCGACTCTATACGAGAACTAGCCGTAGCTGCGGCAGTCTTAACCGACGAATTCCCTTCAGTTACTGCGATCGGTGAATTTTCGGAATCTTGTGATTTTCCATCTCGAGGCCAAAATAAGCCGCCAAGAATCAAAAAACCGATAAAGGAATATTTGCTAAGAAGTCGATGCGAAGAGAACATAGGCCATTAGGAGATACCCCGATAAACCTTTCGTCAATTTATTTTCCTGCAAGATATCGAACCCGAAATCAAGTAATAGGAGAATATTCAAAATCTTTTCGTACCCAAATCCCGGGTAGAACTCTCTATGCCGTCTTTGCCGAATAACCTTTTATGCTGAAAAATCTTTTCTGCGATAGTAGAAAGGCTCCCAACACTGCGAAAGATACGAGGGCCGTAATCTTCATTATGAACGGGAGAGCAATGATGATTTCCATCGGTAAGAAAGCGGTTAATTTTTGAATATGCGTAAAATCAAACGGGTAAACGTAAGTCAGAACCGCAATGGAAGCTAAGCGAACCAATTCCAAAACAACTCCGGACGTTTTCAATTCGAAAATAGCTCCGATAGTCCATAATGTCCAGAGAACATAGAAACCGAGAACGACCATTTCCGGTAGCGGGAGTTCCTTCTTAAATTCTATGTACACCATCGAAGCGCCCATCGCAAATAAAAACTGGAGGACCGTGTATATCGTCAACGTGATCGGGATTTGCGTATCGAATTTCTTGTAAGTTGATCGATCGATTTCAGGAGGAACTACGCTCTCTCCTAAATCGGCGGGTTTCCAGCCTGGCGCTTTGAACCAAACTAAAAACTTATCTTTCCATAATTTAGTTCGCCAAGAAAGATCGAACAACTCTTGAAAGTAATGAAATTGGGCCCAAATCGGATTCCAGGTAGTCATCGGTTTTACGATTCCGAAAATCGGTTCTTCTTCCTCCTCTTTAAAGCTTCCAAAAAGGCGATCCCAAATAATGAACGTCCCTGCGTAATTTTTATCTATATACTTAGGATCTCTACCGTGATGAACTCTATGATGAGACGGCGTATTCCAAATCCATTCAAACCAGCCTAGCTTAGGAATGAGTCGGGTATGAATCCAAAACTGATAAGCAAAGTTGATCTGAATGACTAACATAAACATCAGCGGAGGAAATCCTAGAACTGCCAGTGGAAGATAAAAAGGGAGTGAAAAGGTATTTTGCAGAATCCCTTGTCGTAGAGCTACGGTTAAATTATAATCTTCACTTTGATGATGAGCGACGTGTGAACCCCAAAAAATATTAATTTCATGGGCGAACCGATGATACCAGTAATAAAAGAAATCAGCTAATACATAACAGGCGACCCAGGCGATCCATGAATTTTCCGTAAAAGTGAAGAATCGAAAATTTTGGTAAGTCCAAGCGTAGACTGCGATCAAACCGAGCGTAATGAAAACGGTAAAGATCTGCATGTAGACTCCTGCAGCTAGATTATTAACCGAATCCTTGTAACGATAAAAAGGTTTCCTCGTTACTAGAACCCAAATAACTTCTGCAAACGCCAAAACAAAAAACGCGGGAGTGATTAACTCGATAATATTCTTTTCCATCTCTCTAACCCGCTTTCGACTTTCACTGTAGCGCTCGGTCGGTCAAGAAAAAGAAAGGGGATATTTAAAATATCCCCTTTCAATAGTTTGATAACGAATGTTATTTTTAACGATGAAGCGAATCGTGTTTATTTTAATATCAAAAGAAGAGACTCACAGAAGCGGAAACCGAGAAAATTCCCCCGCCATAACTGTAGTTTGGATTTATGGTCGTAGGTTGATACTTGTCCACTTCTACCCATCTCAATCTTTGGTACATTAAACCTATGTCGAATATAACCGGATTCTTTAATCTATCTTTCAAAAACCCGAAATTACGTCCGCTGAGTACATATGAAAACCCGAGAGAGTAAATCATTCTATCGTTATCCATCCAGTTATTTGATCCCGCATAATGAGGGACCGGCGTAGGACGACGACCGATTCCGGCTCTTGCTTTCATAGTCGGAGTAATAGTAATTTCCGTTCCAAAACGCACGTCAGTCGTATCATGAAAATTTAAGGGATCGGAATATCTTGCCTTAATCCTGGAGTTATGAAGGAGACTCCAGAGTTCCCGATTAACATCCAAATTCAATTGAACTTTCTTAAACGGTCGGAACCCCACTCCATAAGACCATACTCGAGGATTGTAATCCGAAAGAAGGGCCAGATCAAAATCCAGCTGAATTCCTAAAAGCGTAGTTTGAGCTCTGGCGGGAATCGGATCCGTCGAAAGATAGGTTTCTCTTTTGTAAGAAGCTCCAAGGCTGAACTTTCCGTACGTAAATTGAAGACCATAGGTAGGATTGATCAAAGGTTTTAATGATAAAACCACTTGCGAATTTGCCTGGACCGGGTCAGGTGAAATCGGAACATCCTTTAATAGAATCGCACCCGAACCGCCGGCTAACGCAGTAAATCCAACCCCTGCAAAGAGACGATCTTTCCAAAGCTCCACACCGACCCCTCCCATAATAGTAGGTCGTTGATTGGTGACTCCGGACTGCAAGTAAGTCGGTACGGTCGGATTTTGGTCGTTCACTACCATAAGCTTTCCATTTGCTGGAAGAATCGCATTCAAACCGAAACGAATCGTACGACCGATATCGAAAATCTCGTTGAGGTTCATAGTGAAACCCAATCCTACAAAGCTGTCATCGGGATTCTTAATCGCATCGGTTACGGGTGCGTTTGTCCTGATTGTCGGATTTGCATAGGTTCCCAAGAACGTGACTTCATGCAGATTTCTCGGTGGCCTAGCAAGCGGACGATACGCGAATAGCCCGTCTTTTAAATTGTACCAACCACGTTTATACCAAGGACCGGTAAGGGACGGATCATCTTTGGACGGTTCCATAGAAAGTAGAGGACCGTCAGTGGGGGGCTTTCCATCTTTACCTGGTTCAGTATTGGCAGCTGCGGCAGCGGCTTCCTTTTCCTTATCAGCTTGCTCCAATTTCCCGACAAAAAGATCCGCTTCGTTTAAGCGGCCTAAACCGGCTACGTTGTAAAAGACGGCCGACGAGTTATTTACGGTCGCCGTAACTGCCCCTGCCATACCAGTCGCAGTCGGATGCGCGCCGAATATATCGCCATAACTTCCTGCCTGTATTTCTGAGCTCCCACCTCCGAATAGACAATAGATTAGCGTAAGAGATGCCCCCGAAAGATAGGGAATCTTTCTTTTCAAATGAATGTTTCGCATGTTCCCGTCCTGATTGAACCAGCCCCCAATCTATTAAAAACAAATAGAACTTGCTGATTTCTTTATTACACATCAGTTATTTTTTAAAAATTATTCCGTATCTTATCTTCGCGGCCAAAAATGTCCAGTAAAATTGAAAAAACTACCTATAGGCAAAATACAGTTAAAAACTACAAAAAGAAAAGATTTTGAAAGATAAACAGTGATTATTGTAAAAGAATGAACGCTACATCTATAGACCAAAAGGTGTAAAAAGCTCAGAATACGATCGAGTAGGTATTTTAAAAAAACTATTTCTTAAGGGACTGGTTTCTTCTAGGAACGGTGGTCTCAAAATAGACCTTCATAAGTTCAGCGTATCGCAAATAACCGAGGCATTTTCCATCTCGAACTACCGCGATTTTATCCAAATCGAATTCAATTAGAAGTTTTAAAGAACTCGCAAGACTCTGATCAACGGATCCTGCCGGAACACTCGAATCGGTAGCGTCTCCGACGGTTATCAGATCTTTCGCAAATTCCCGGCTCTCCGGCGAGTGCCTAATTTTGCGTAACGATAACATTCCCAGATACTTTTCCTGATCGTCCAGAACCACATAATCACTCGCTTGAATACCAATGGATTCTTGCTCCAGCTCGGAGAGTAATTTAGAAGAATGGGTAATCGCTATGTTGCGAAGCTTCGAGGAGACTTGACCGATCGAAATACTATCCAGGATATCTCGGTTCATATCCCAGTAATGAGCAGGCGACTGAAACCTATTTTCCTTCTGACTTTTATAAAGACTCAGTTTGTGCGAAAGTACGAACGATATAATTGAGACAACCATTAACGGAGGAAGAAGAGAATAGCTTCCTATAATCTCGCAAATCATTACCATACCTGCAATCGGTGCGCTTGCTATCCCGGCATAAAATGCACCCATACCGACCAGGATAAATGAAGAAACGGAGACCGGCGTGATCAGAATAATTTTCGCTATCGTGCCGACAGCCCCGCCAAGCATTCCTCCGATAAAAAGTGCAGGTCCGAACATTCCGGCGGAACCTCCCGTTCCGACCGTAAACGAAGTGGAAAGCATTTTCAAAAATGCAAAACCGAAGAAAAACAACGCTAAAAGAAGATTTCTTCTTACGGCAAAATCGTTTTGTACATTAAGGATAGATAAAATCCCATCCTCTTGAAGTCCGATCGAGTCCGGTACCTTACTAATTCCAAGACTATTTAAAAGACCTGGTAAATACGGCTCGAAGATTGGTTTCGCATCTAAAGCATCTTGCAGAAAACCGGAACCGGTCCCGATTACTTCCGGGAGAAAAAAACCTATGATCCCGATAGGAATTCCCCCGATCGCCGGCTTTAGCCAATCAGGGACAGGCCACCGCTCGGACCAATCCTGGATTTTTCTAAAAATCCGAATAAATAATGATCCATTCCAAAAACATAAAATACCTAACAGAGAATAGAAAATCAGCTCGGGATATTCCTCAAAACCGATTTCGGGGACCCTGTATACTGAACCAAAACCGTTCAATCCGGAGTAAGTAAGATAAGCTGTTACGGAAGATATGATGCATGGTATCAACGAATCGCTTTCGATATCCTCCCGATAAATCATTTCTACGGAGGTCAAAGCGCCGCCGAGTGGAGCGTGAAAGATAGCTCCTAACCCGCCTGCAGTTCCCGCTAAAAGGAGAGTTCTACGAGCTCTCGCTCCGGCACGGATCCATGTCGCCACGACGGAACCAAAACCGGCTCCTATTTGCGAAATAGGACCTTCCTTTCCACCGCTACCACCGGTCGAAAGAGTAAAAATCGTGGCGATAGATTTTACGAGCGGAACCTTAGCCTCCATCTTTCCTTCCCTATTGTGAAAGGAATCGATCATTGAATCCGTTCCAGTCCCGCCAGACTCACGAGAAAACCAATGAACAAGTAAACCGGTAACTAAGCCTCCTAAGGTGGGAAGAAATAATAGAGACCAGCGGCCTAAGTTAAAAGCCGGATCCGGTTGAAGATTAACGTAGTATTCTCCATTAGGATGGGTATCGCCGATTCCCGCGACAGTATGGAGGAGAAAAAATTCGCTCCAGGCTAAAGCTCTAGAAAACGCATAGGCCCCTAAGCCGGAAACGATACCGGTCAACAGACAGTAAAAATAAAGTGAACGACGCCCGCCGATTTTGAAAACGGTTCGCCAACGAGGCAGAAAGTTCGTTATAGAATCCAAACGAAACACAGCTTATTCAACTCCAAAATCCGAATTTCTAAAAACTTTTGGATATGTTTAATTCAAGTATTCTGTTATGGGAGTACGTATCTTGCCAAGATCCGACCATTCTATATAATCTTGGTACTAGCAGTAAACCTAGAAATACCCCTGCCCCCGGCGATTCTAAAACGTTTCCGGACGGGGTCGGCTTACCCATTAAGGATTGGATTGCCGAATGAGAATGTATCGTAGTCGAGGCATAATAGTATCCCAAGCCTGCAAGCAGCAAGTCGGCCGCTATATAACCGAACATTCCTTTTAGAGTATCCGAAGAGGAATAAACCGGCGATTTGGAGGAGTTATAATAAACCGAAGTTGCCGGCTCCAACAAAGCTAATGTGCCGGAGATTAAATAACTCTTTCGTCCCGATGTTTCAGTGGCGCTTTCGTGACCCTGGGAAATTTGACCGTCCATGACTTGTTTTCTAGTTAATTCTTCCAACAAGTAATTCTTAAAAGCTCGTTCACTACCCTTCTTCGGCGATTCGATCCGAATCAAACTCAGCTTTTCCCTTTTAGAAAAACCCAAGACAAATACGTCGATCGTAATCGGCGAATACCAGCGGGAGGTGTAACGATATGCAAATCCCTTAGTGCTCTTATTCGAAATGATTCTGTCGTATGTGAGTTTATTTAAGGCAGCGATGATTCGAAGATCGTTTTCAGTCGGATCTCCATCCAATTCAAATGCTTCTCCCGCATACAAAGAATTCCCCGACCATATCAATAACGCCGCTAAAACAAATATCGCCAGTTTGATTTTCGCTTTTTGCCTTTGAATCATCCGACAACCCGGTCTCCGAGGAAAAACGCCGCAATTAGCATTGAACTGTTGTAAGCGACATGCGCGGTTATGGGAACCCAAATATTTCCCGTTTTTAAGTAAGATAGCCCGAAGTAAAATCCTACGAAGATAAGCAAAATAGGCCCCACCCAAGATCCACGCGGATTATAATGAATCAGACCGAATATTAACGAAGTAAATATTAAGCCGAATATTTCGTGTCCTTTTCCTACGAATTGCTTTAATAGGAACCCTCTAAAAAATGTCTCTTCCACCAAGCCCGCACCCAAACTGACCCCGAGGGAAGCCCAGAATAGTAAGAACCAATTTCCCTGCAAATTCTGAGTCAAAGCGACTTCCAGCGGATTTGATTGCGGTTTTCCTATAAAAAAGAAAATTAAACCCCCGGCAACGTTCACGAAACAAAATGTCGCAAAACCGACGGAAATTCCGATCCCGAAGGCGCCACCATCGAACGATTCGCTAAAATCAGTGCAATCAGCTTTGCCCAGTCGTCGAAGAATCATAAACGCAGGAAATAAAAAGCATACCGCCCATGCAATTCGATCGATGACAAGCAACCAAGGGCGTTTCGTAACCACGAAGTCGGTGTAATCTCTAAGGGCTTTTTCCGCCGAGGCCGGTTCATTCCAGGCGATCTTTTTATTCTCGGGAGAGTTTATGTTCTGGGGTTCCTTCCACTTGGTTGCATTCTTTTCTGAAATCGCAGGCCGAGCCGATAATGAGAGTTCAATTTGAACCTTAGCAACTTGCTGATATAATAAGTTGGCAATCAGTAAAACCAGGACTTGAAGCAGGAGTATCTTAATGATCTCGCCAAAAGATCCTCGGTTACTCGATTGCTTACTTTTTTCTTCCATGGTCGGGACCCCTCCCATCATTTTCCTCCGATTTTTTGCGTCATTGTTTTTTTAAACGGACCGATTCTTATAGAGTAGTGACTCCCGCCGGAAACCCAGTTAGATTCGTATTATTTCTAGTCCTTCTTCTCGTTTATATCTCGGGAATAAAGGAAGTAAGTGCGGTTTTTGAACGACTTCCCCTTAACAGCCTTGATTATTCCGATAAACACCTACTTCAAATCAGAGATGAAGTAAAATATAACCTCAGAGTCTCGGTATCGAATTTGGATCAAAAAAACTTGGCTCCGCTTCGTTTCCTAGTATATAAAGTGAGGGAAAAGGATAACTTTTTTAAGATCATGGCCAGGACCGGAATGGACTTGGACACATTATCTTCCGTGAACCAACTCTCTTCCCCTCAAGATATCTATCCTGGTATGGAACTTCTGATACCGAATATGCGAGGTTTTTACGAATCGGATGAAAATTCATCCAGTGAAAGCGCAAGGAAGAAGATCGCCTCCCGTCATAGAATTCCGCTCAAATTCCTATATTATGATGACCGAAGAAACGCCTGGTTCGTTCCCGGAAGAGGGCTACCTAAGGATGAGAAAAGTTTTTTCTACGGAATGGCCTTTTCGAATCCTCTTGCTGACGAAGGACGGGTCAGTTCGCGATTCGGAAAAAGAAAGGATCCTTTCACTAAAAAAGACACTTTTCACGGCGGAATCGATCTGGCTGCCGAAAAAGGGACTCCGGTTTATGCCTCGGCAGACGGAACCGTTTCCTTTGCCGATTCTAAAGGCGGATACGGAAATCTCGTAGTTCTGAAACATCTTCTCGGATATGAAACTAGATACGGACATTTGGATAAGATTTTAATTCCGGAAGGAAGCAAGGTGAGAAAAGGACAATTAATTGGCGAAGTAGGAAAAACCGGCAGAGCCACCGGTTTTCATTTACATTTCGAAGTATTACGAAATAGTCAAAAACAACGACCCGTTTTTAGGGGTCATGTTTAATGCTCAGAAATATATATCTTAACCCTTTCCTTAGAATTATATTCCCTATCCTTTCGGTTGCTTCCTTGCTGTTCGTATCTATTCTTGTCGGTTGGAATAAAACCGATCCCGAATTTTATTCCGTAGATTCTCCGATTCCGCAAGGGGAGGATAACGCTCTCTTTTTTTCCGAAGCCGTCCACGAAGGAAAGATTTCGGAACCGTTTGCAATCGCTCTGGATTCGAAAGGTCGGATATACACCGGATCTTCCGACGGAAACATCTATAGAATTAAGACTGACGGAAAAGTGGAGATATTCGCGAGAACTTCCGGGCGACCCCTGGGTTTAGCGTTCGACGGGAAAGGAAACTTAGTGACCTGTCTCTCCGGAGTAGGGCTCGCTTTTTACGACGCGCAGGGAAAGGAAAATATCCTTGCGCGGCAGGACGAACAGGGAAATCCATTAGAAAATCTTTATGGATTGGATATCGCATCCGACGGGACGGTTTATTTTACCGAAGTTAGTAGGAAGTTTTCGTACGATGCTTCGTACTTGGAAGAACTAGAATCGAGACCTAACGGAAGGATTCTGGCTTATACACCCAAAAACCAATCTATTGCAGTCGTTTTAGATGAAGTATACGCACCTACCGGAATCGCTCTCTCCTCAAGAGAGGAATTTTTGGTGTATGCGGAAAAGTATAGACATCGGGTGTCGAGATTCTGGTTACGTGGGAACAAAGCCGGAAAAGAACATTTTTTTATTACGCACCTTCCCGGTAGCCCTGCCCTAATTCATTCGGATAAAAAAGATACGTTCTGGATCGCTCTTTCCGCGCCGCGGCATAAATTAATCGATAAAATTCAACAGGAACCTATTTTAAAAAAATATGTTGCAGCGCTCCCCGTTTTTTTCAAACCAAAGGAAGGAACTTTAACCTATATTCTAGGAATGAACGAAACGGGCGATGTAACATTCGCACTTACCGATTCATCTTCAAGTCGAGTCGGATCAACCACGGCCGCAATCGAATTCGGTAGAGGACTTTTACTTGCCGGAAACGCTTCCGATAAAATATGGAAATGGAAATTCGAGACTTTAGAATCTTTTTTTTAATTTCTAAAAGACCCGCGCAAGGGATACGTAGGGACGCGGTCCGTAAGACCGCGTGTCCAAAGGACCGAGCGGGACTCCGCGAGCCCGGAGCAGCCCGACCCCGAAGGGGATGCGCCCCCTTACATAGAACCTAGTAAACTTCTAAAGTTGTCTATACCGTAACGTTCGGCAAAACTTCCGAATCTCTCTCCGGCCCTTCCTTCTTTCTTCCATAATTCAAACGCTTTTTCAAGCTGAACGGGAATATCCGAGAACGCAACTTTCTTGGCCACGTAATCTCCGACTTTGGTGCCTTCCGGATTACCGCCGAAGAATAGCGAATATTTCCCGCCTGCCTGCTGTCCTACGATTCCGACTTCCGCGGAATACGGTCTTGCACAACCGTTCGGACAGCCCGTCATTCTTACGATCGGAGCCCGATCATTTAAATCCAATTTGTCTAAAACTTTTTGAATTCCCTCCAATAATTGAGGAAAGGTTCTTTCCGACTCCGTCAAAGCCAGGCCGCAAGTTGGAAGTGCAGGACAAGCCAACGCACGATCGTATAGAGGTTTAGGAGAAGCGGGATCTACTTTATAATTTTTTAATTTATTTTCTATTTTTTCCCGATCTTCCTTCTTGATTCCCATTAAAACCAAATCCTGATCGGCAGTCACTTGAACGTCCAATTCGAAAGTGGAAATGATATCCTTTAAAGCGGTCTTTAGAGGTTTGTCCGGAAAATCTTTGATTCGTCCTGACAAAGTATGAAATCCCAAAGAATAAGTTCCGTCTTCCCTTAAAGTCCAACCTAAGTAATTGGGGGTTTCCCATTTCGGAAGCGTCTTGTTCGTATCGAATTTCAAACCGGACCTTTTTTCGACTTCGGATCGAAACCAATCCACTCCCTTTTCGGCCAAAACGTATTTAAGACGCGCATGCTTACGATTCGTCCGATCTCCGAAGTCTCGATGAGAAGTTACGATTCCTTCCGCCACGGGAATTAAATCTTTTGCGGGAATCCATCCGAGCAAATCGGCGGCTCTCGGAAAAGTCTCGGGTTTATTATGGGTCATTCCTAACCCGCCGCCTGCAAAAATGAAATACCCGTCGATTTTTTTATCCGCATTCAGAGTCGCAGCAAAGCCCATATCGTTCGTATAGATATCGACGGAATTGTTGCCGGCAAGGGTGATCGCAATTTTGAATTTTCGCGGAAGATAAGTCTTTCCGTAAATTCGATCTTCTTCTTCGTCCTTGTTGATTTGCGTTTCGCCCAGCCAAACTTCGGCGTACGCTTTGCTTTTATATTTAAAATGGTCGGATAGCAATTGAGCGAACTCGTCGAGTTGACCCAGGTCTTTTCTTCCCCAAGGATTTAGAGCTTGCGTAACATTTCTAACTACGTCGCCGCAGGCCCCCATCGTGGATAAATTCACCTTATCGACAGCTTGCATAATCGGTCGAAGATCGGTTAAGCGAATCGTATGCATCTGAATGGATTGGCGTGTTGTTAAGCGAAGAGCTCCCCCCGCGAATTTATCACCTAGCTCGTCCCAGACCAAATATTGCTGAGCGGTCAACCTTCCTCCCGGTATCCTACCCCTGATCATAAACGAGGTCGGATTTTCGATGAAGTCGCCGTTATCGTCTTTTCTGCGATCTCTATCCTTCTGTTGATACATCCCATGGAATTTAATTAATTGGCGATCGTCGTCCTCGAATTCTTCGGCTCGGGTCTCGACTGCTTCTCTAATTTTTCCCCTCAGTCCGTGAGACGCTAATTTAATGTGCTCGACTTCGTTGAGTTCTTTTCCTTCTGACATCGTAGGGATTCGTCCTTTATATATTAGCTTTTATTAATTCTTTATTTTTGCCTTCAGGTATTTCTCCCGAAATTCCTGAAGCAGTTCTCGTAAGGCGATTTTCCTAGTTTCAGGATCGCCTAAACGCTGTTTTGTGATTTTTCGTATTTCAAACAAATCGACTAAATCTTTCTCGTGATCGACCGGTAATAATTCTTCCAAAATCGTCCGGACAGTACCGGATAAGCCGGCAAATTCTCCCTGAGTCGATACGGCAACTCGCAACGGTCCCCGATCAAAAAAAGCAGCCGAATAAAAATCGCAGCTTTCGGGATCGTCCGCACAGTTGATCCAAATTCCCAATCGCTTAGCTTCCAAAACTAATCGTTGATTGATCTCTCTATCATTCGTCGCGGAATAAATAAGTTGAAACCCGGCCAGATCGGAAAGCTCTACCGACTTTTGAATCAAAGAAATATCGGATCTATCCGCCAAAAGATTGCTCACATCGGGATGAATTTCTCTGGCAAGAACGGTTAGCCTACAACCGGTTCCCAATAAGGAGCCGAGCTTCTCTAAGGCTACTTTACCGGCGCCGACGAGAAGCACATTCTTACCTTCAAGCTTTAAGAATACCGGAAGTAAACCGTTCATCCCGGCGCGTCATACGGAAATCGGATCTCCGCCCTCTCAAAATCGATTCCGCTAGGAAGTAATCCTACTACTGCTCCGATATAAATGATTCCCGGACCAGTTCCAGCTTTGGGAATTCCGTCTTTAGCAGCAATGCCTAATGTTCTTACCGTAGTTCTTTGATCCGGCAGGCTGGCATTTTCCACTAATGCGACCGGCAATTCGGAATCGGCTCCGTGCTCGATCAGTTTGCCGGCAATTTTCTGGATGGAAGACGTCCCCATAAATAATGCGATCGTTCCTTTGAATTTTGCGAACCAGTCCCAGTCCGTTTCTTCATTCAGAACCGTATGGCCGTCCATGATCAAAACTTGCCTCGAAAGACCTCTATGGGTTAACGGAAATCCCGCACCGGAAGATCCTCCTGTCAATGAGCTCACGCCCGGAACGATTTCGTATGGAATTCGCTTTGCTCGAATTGCCTCTAATTCTTCGCCGCCTCTTCCGAATAGAAAAGGATCTCCGCCCTTTAAGCGAACTACGTTTTTACCCGAAAGCGAATATCGAATGAGTAAATCTTGAATTTCAACTTGAGTAGCGGAATGCTGTCCGGCGCGTTTACCAACGTAATGCGTAATAGCATCTATAGGAAATAGCTCCAAAAAGGAAGGGTCCAGCAAGGCGTCGTATAAAATGACTTCCGCGTTCCGCAAAATCCGCAGGGCGCGAACGGTTAAAAGGTCGGGGTTTCCGGGGCCCGCACCGACTAAATATACTTTTCCTTTTTTATCCATTATAATTTCCTAATGAATTATGAAGGAATTCCCACAATCATCCCGGCGCCTACCGTATTATTGGTGCCCTCATCCACAAGAATAAAGCTTCCGGTTCCCCTATTTTCGGAATATTCGTCAAAGGCTATCTGTTTCGCAGTTCGGATTCGAATTCTTCCAATTTCGTTCAAACCCAATTGTGATGCGTCAAGCTTCTCATGAGTTTGGGTTTCGATCCTAAAAGAGATTTCTTTGACTGCTGCCTTTACGGAGCCTGTCGTTTGCCTAAGCAGATATTTATTTCCGGGAAGAAGAGCTTTCGTATCCATCCAACAAACATCCGCATCCAAATCCTGGGAAATTAAAGGAAGAGAATCGGTCAATACGATCATATCTCCTCGCCCTATATCTATTTCGTCTTCCAGCAGAATCGTAACGGACATCGGAGCAAACGCTTCCTCGACGCTTCCTTCGTAAGTATCGATCGATTTAATTCTAGATCGCAAACCGTTAGGTAGAACTACGACCTCGTCGCCTTTCTTAAAAAGTCCGCTCCTGATCTGGCCCGCATAACCTCTATAGTCGTGATATTGTTCCGTTTGTGGACGAATTACGTATTGAACCGGAAACCTCGCTTCGTGCTTACTCTCATCCGAATCGATATCCATTTCTTCCAGATAACCGAGCAAGGTTTTTCCTTTCCACCAAGGCATATCGAGAGACGGTTCCACGACGTTATCTCCGTTAAGGGCGGAAATCGGAATAAATTCGATTTCTTTAATGCCTAACTCTGTCGCAAACTTTTGGTATTCAATTTTGATTTCTTCGAATCTCTCCTGCGAGAAACCGACTAAATCCATTTTATTAATGCAAACCACAAGATACGGAATTCGCAGCAGCGAAACTATATACGAATGTCGATAGGTTTGCTCGATCACGCCCTTTCTAGCATCCACAAGTATGATAGCTAAGTCGACATTCGAAGCTCCGGTGACCATATTTCGGGTATACTGTACATGCCCGGGAGCATCTGCGATGATGAATTTCCTCTTAGGTGTGGAAAAATATTTGTAAGCGACGTCTATCGTTATCCCCTGCTCTCTTTCCGCCTTTAAACCGTCCGTTAAAAGCGCAAGGTTTACCTGACCATTCACCTGACCGGCCCTCTCGATCGCTTCCAACTGATCCTGGAAAACGGATTTGCTATCGTAAAGGAGCCTTCCAATCAGCGTAGACTTTCCGTCGTCCACGCTTCCTGCCGTAATGAAACGTAATAAATCCATCAGAAGTAACCTCCACGTTTACGCTCTTCCATAGCCGCTTCGGATCTTCTATCATCCAAACGGGAACCGCGCTCCGTCGTACGAGAAGTTTGTATTTCGCGGATGATATCCTCTAGGGAATTTGCCTCCGATTCCACGGCAGCGGTGCAGGTCATGTCTCCGACTGTCCTAAATCGAACGGTCCGTTCTTCGACCTTATCGTTCGAATCTAAATTGATGAATTTGGAAACCGGGAAAATCAAATTTTCTCTCCATACGATTTCTCGCTTATGCGAGAAATACAGGGAAGGAAGTTCTATGTTCTCGGTTTTGATATACTCCCAAACATCGAGTTCCGTCCAATTGCTGATAGGGAAAACGCGGACGTTCTCGCCTACGTGTATTTTACCGTTATAGATATTCCAAAGTTCCGGGCGTTGCAATTTCGGATCCCAACCGCCGAACTCGTCCCTTACCGAAAAAACTCGTTCTTTCGCTCTCGCCTTTTCCTCGTCTCGTCTGGCGCCGCCGATGCATGCGTCGAATTTAAATTCGGCGATCGCATCGAGCAATGTTACGGTCTGAATACCGTTACGACTCGGAAATTTTCCTTTTTCTTCCACCGCCTTTCCCTGATCGATGGAATCCTGAACATAACGAACGATCAGTTTCTCTCCGGTTTTTTCGGCGAGTCTATCGCGAAAATCTAATGCTTCCTGAAAATTATGCCCTGTGTCTATATGCACCAATGGAAACGGAAACTTCCCGGGTCGAAAGGCTTTTAAGGCGAGATGCACCAGCGTGATAGAATCCTTTCCGCCTGAAAATAATAGCGCCGGTCTCTCGAATTGCGCGGCAACTTCCCGAAGTATATAAATCGATTCCGCTTCTAATTGCTGTAGATGCGATAAGCGAGTACGTGTAGTCATACTTGCGATCCTTTTTTACGTACGAGTTTTCCGTCGACCCAGTGCAACCCGCATTCTTTAGCGGATTCGTTTTCCCACCACCAACGACCGGCACGAAAATCTTCTCCCGGAAGTATCGCTCTCGTGCAAGGAGCACAACCGATGCTGGGAAAGCCCTTATCATGAAGCGGGTTGTATGGAATTCGGTTAGTATCTACGTATGATTTAGTATCTTCCCAGTTCCAATCCAAGATAGGATGGAATTTGAGGATATCACGAGAGGAGTCCAATTCGACTTTCGGCAAATCGCCTCGAGATCCCGATTGCTCGCTTCGAATTCCGGTAATCCATAATTTAGCACCTTCTAATGCACGATTCAAAGGAACGACTTTACGAATATGGCAACATTCTTTGCGATTTTCTACCGAATCGTAGAACGAATCCGGCCCTTTTTCATTCACGAGTTTTTCTACCGCATCCGTATCCGGAAAAAAGGTCTGGATTTTTCTTCCGTACATTCCGTTCGTTCGTTTGTGTAATTCGTAGGTCTCGCTAAAAAGTCTGCCGGTATCTAATGTAAAAATACGAATTCCGAGATTTTGGGAAAAGATAGCATGTGTAATAGCCTGGTCTTCGAGACCGAAACTAGTTGAAAAAACGGCAGTGCCGGGAAATTCTTTGTCTATCAGAACCAGGGATTCTTCCAATCCCAGGCCTTTTAACTTGTTCTCCAGCTCTAAAGGGTTCATGTTACTGGCACCTTCATTTTCGAGTGATTTTAGCACCTTTTTGCTAATATACTGTACCAAAGTTTTATATATTGGATTTTTTGTAAAGTATAGTCGAAACTCTTAGTCCAACTTCCTCAATTTGATCGATACGAATAGAGAATTTTTAAGAGATTCTGCAAAAAGGATCAAGACTCTTACTAAGCATTCTCACTTTCTTTATAGTATTAGTTATACAGTGAGAATCGAAATGATTCATACATTTTTTACTAGTATGAGTTCATTATGTCTCTAATATAGATCTCCTATCTAAATTCCAAATTCCGGATTAAAAGACGAAGATTCTTTTTAGTCTAAAGGAAGGCCTAAATCATTTCGAAGACTTCGATCGGCAGGAAAATGTCTTTCCCAGTAAGCTATCCTGGAGGAACGCCGAAACTTTGCGATAGTAGTCAGCATCCTAGGTTCGGATCGAAAATCACCGTCCGGATATGTTTCTTCCCATCCCAAAATTTTATGGGGAAAAGCGGTTTCAAAATCGATTTTCAAAGTACGCTTTAACTCCGGATATTCAAGTTCGTATCTATAAATCGTTTCGGATATTTTCTTTATCTCTGCGTTTGCGACCGCCGGGACCGGATCCCGATGAACGAACCGAATATAGAATAAGCTAGGTAAGATTCTGACTTTCCCGGTCGGAAGTTTTTCCGGAGCAAGCCGAATCCGATTCCAGATTTCATCCTCGAGAATCGATTCTTGGATTTTGCTTTTCCGATCACCCTCCTTTTCAAAGTAAGAAAACGAGATTAAATCATAATCTTTGTTATCCAAATTCAATTGAAGATAAGTCGTTCCACACCATTCTTGAATGCTCACAACCTCCTTAAGACTACGAGGTAATTCGGTCCGTGGAGTAAATACGGATAGCATTAGCTTGTACGGATAAATTCCGGTCAAAAAATCCTTGGTAAAATTAAGTTTTAAAACGGGAACAACATCATTAGGTGAATGCTCCGGAAAATCGAGTTTTACTTGTTTGGAATCGGAAAAACCTTCATGTACGTAAATCATCGTTGCAATTCCATGATTGAGATTTCCGTAACGAGCTTGGACTAGATCGAAGGTCGTTATCTCGGCCAAACCGGAATCCCAATACTTCGAAAATTCCTGGGCATTCTTCAGCGCTGGGTAATCCGATTTTGACGGACGACAGCAATTCAACGTTAAGAGTAATAGAAGCCAAGCGAGAGGACGGATCCCGAACATAAATCAAGTTCTCCTTTTCTTAGACGGACGAGTACGATTCCGAGTGACCGTTAATTCCAATCTATGTAATTGACGACTTACATTCACTGGAAAAACCTTGGTTCTACGATGGGATTCAAAATAAATAATACTCTGTCGATCGCGGGAAAGAAAGCGGTTTTAATCGCGATTCCGGTAATCTTGCTAGTATCGGATCTAATTATCCGAGACGAAGTGTTTCCGGGCTTTAGGATTCTGCAATGGTCCTTCTATCTACTTTCATTTATATACTCCCTCTTACTCTATTCAGCTCTTATCATCGGACTTCGTTCTCTTTATTTTAACGGGAAGAAAGGTTTTTATTGGATCTTACTTTTACTGACAGCATTTTTCTATACCGCATGTATGGCCGGCTCTTACGGGTATTATGCATATACCGGAATCATGCCTAATTTTTTCGTCTTTTCGTTCCTGTTCCAGGAGCCTTTGAATAGTTGGACGATTTTTTGGGGAGGTTTAACCGGTAGATTAGTCGTTCTATCATGTCTTCTATTCGTTCTGATCGGATCGCTTCTTTATCTTTCAACGAAAGTTCAATCACCCAAATACAAGTTCAGAAAAGTTTTGCGTTTGGCCTCGGTTTTATGCTTTTTAATTCTTACGGGATTTCTCCATAACAATACCCGCTTCAACGATCAAGTGTACGTTTCCGATACGAATACGATCGCATTCGTATGGAGAAACGTTTATAATCGATTGACCGGGGATAGCTTGGGTTCCGCCGGTCTTCAGTCTAGAAATAAGCCTAAGCTCTCGAAAATAAGTTTAAAACCTAAGTTCAATGTTCTCCTAATCGTCGCAGAGAGTTTACGTAAAAATAATATGAGTCTTTACGGTTATAAAAAAGACACTACTCCGTTCCTAGCTCGAAACGTGAAAAATGCGACGTTCGTTTTCAAACAAGCTTTCTCGAACTCAAGTTCGACCTTACTTTCTTTCCCAAGCATACTCTCGGGAGTATCTCCTGCTCAGCCCGTACCGATGACTCATAATTTTCCCCTTTTTTGGGAGTATGCAAAGGTCGCTAACTATTCCACGTTCTACATCACTAGTCACGATCTGCAGTGGAATAATTTCAAAGGCTTTTTCCGGAACTCAAGCATCGATAAAATTTGGGACAAAGAAGCTAGCGGATCGGGAGTATTTAACGATATTGGGATCGATGACCGCAAAACCGTTCGCGAATTTAAACAGTACGTTAAATTCTTAAAAAATAAAAATGAGAAATTTGCAGGAGTCCTTCATTTCAATACGAATCATTTCCCTTATATAGTTCCCGAAGAAGAAAAAGTATTTCCTGTCAATACCGTTCCCGATCAGTACGATAACTCCGTTCACCATATGGATAATTTGCTGAAAGAAGTTTACGAATTTATGAATGCGGAGGGCCTAACGGAAAACACTTTAGTTATATTCACATCCGATCATGGAGAATCGTTATTCGAACACGAATACCTGGGCCACATCGATAGCAATCATATCGAAACGATTGCAATTCCTATGATAATTTCGCTCCCTCCGACCCTTATTAGGAACGGTATCCGAACTGACGCTTTAGAACGAAACACTACCCGTATTGTCGCGAATACGGATATCATTCCCACCTTGCTGGATGTTCTAGACTTGAAGGAAAAACCGGACGTAAAAAGTTATCTTTCAAAGCTGGAAGGAAAATCGCTTTTTAGAGATCTGGATGCTGAAAGAAAAATCATCGTAACGAATAATAACGAGATATCGCTTTATAAAGTCGGGATCAGTTATTTAAAAGGCAATCTGCATTATCTAATGAATCTAAATACGATTCCGCCGAAGGAGAAATTATATGATTTATCCAAGGACCCGAACGAACTACAAGACCTTTGGCCGAAGCTTACCGAAACGGAAAAAGAGAAATACAGAAAGGAAATGCAAGAATGCGGACTCTGCCGCGACCTCTATGAATCGATCGGGATTCGCCCTACGAATTCCAACCGAATCGACTCAGGGAATTCTCGCAATGAAACCGTTTCCTTCGAATAACACAAAGTAGCCGATTCGGTTTAGCTCTGGAATGGAAGTTGAAAGGCATCCCAAAAAAGTTTTAGCTCTCTCTCGTTTTCAGGTTTCGTATGCCAGCGCCTGTGCAACCAAAAATAATCGGCCGGGTGTTCGTTAACTTCCGCTTCAAGACGTTTAACCCACTTATAAGTGAACTCTCTTTCCCATTTTTCAGGATCTTTCCTTGGATCGGATTGCGGTCGTTGAAATTCTTCAACATAAAAGTATAATTTACCTGCGTCGTCGTACCAACTACTGCAAAATAGAATCGGAGCATCGGTCATTCTTGCGAACGTCGCAGGTCCAAGAAAAGTAGAAGCGAACTTTCCTAAAAATGGAAAGAAAGTTCCGTTCTTTCCCGCATCTTGGTCGGAAATAAATGCGACTAATTTTCCTTGTTTAAGAAGGCTTAATGCTTTTCGCGGACTTTCATCCGTGTACACGAGTTTGATTCCTTGAGTAGCACGATTGCGTTCAATCCAAGCGTTCGACCAAGGGTTACTTTGTCGTTTAGCAAAAACGTAAAGGTCGTTTTTAGGAGCGGAATAGCAGGCGGAGACTCCCATCGTTTCCCAATTTCCAAGATGTCCCAAAACCAGGATGCCTCCTTTAGCAAAAAGACGGGCATGAGTTTCCGGGTCAGGTAAAAGCGTTACCCATTCCTTTAGAAACTCACTGTTCATGCGGGGTTCTTCGCAAAATTCATTGGCCATATTTGCAAGATTTCGCAAGTTATGGGTAATCAATGTCCGCACTTCCAAGTCTGTCTTTGCGGGAAACGCCATTCGAATATGTCGTTCGATTCGATTTTTCGCGGAACCGGTAGCTTTTCCCAACAACAGAACTACCGAGAATAAAAGCTTGCCGCGGAGCTTATACGGAAAAAAAGAAAGGGATCCGACGAGCAATCTGGCAAAAGCATATTGAAGGAATTTTCTAACCTTTTTTCGCTCGCTTCTCGGTACGTTCTTAGACATAGACCAATTGAGTAGGTCGGAACCGCCCGAACAAGTAGAATTTGAACGCTTAGTCCGGCCAAATATACGCTTGAATTCGAACGAAAATTTTATTACTTTTTAATTAAAAGATCAAAAGCGGGCCGTTAAAAGTATTTTTACGATAGCGTGGATTTTACCCGTATTGCAAGTTTCCGTTAATTCCGAAACTAAAAATGCGGAAGTGGACAATAGAGATGTTTAACGGAAATAAAAAGTGCGGTATTCAAACGCTTTCCTGGAAGAGACGTAACGGGATTATCATTCGAATACGATTCGCATTACTAATAACAATCTTATTCTTCGCCCTTTCTTCGAATGCGGAAAACACGATCGCCTTCGCTCCGAATAAAACTCTGCAAGAAAGAACCGATGGCGGAAAACAGTTCAAATTCCCTCAAGATCATTTTTTTCACAACGGCTTTCGCGTTGAATGGTGTTATTTTGTCGGTATTCTAAGTACGGAAACCGGAAAAGAATTGGGGTATGAGCTTAGCTTCTTTCGCGCATTTTTCGGACCAAAGGTTTCCGTATTTCCTGTCCATTTTGCGATTTCCGATATAAACGAAAAAATTCATAAAACCGCGCAAAGTTTAGAACGGGAACTGGGGAATTTAGCCGGACAGGATAAGCGTTCCATTTGGAGCGGTGATTATCGAATGGAAATCCTCGGGCCGGCCGAATTTCGAATCACTGCTTTCCCTCGTCAAGAATCAGGATTCGGAATCGAACTAGAATTGAAGGGAAAGCCTGAAGGAATTCTTCTTCATGGAAATAAAGGAAAATCGATTAAGAGCCGAGTCCACCCGGAATTTTATTCGTACTATTATAGCATTCCTCGCCTGGATACCAAGGGGACTCTGTATTTGGACGGCAAAGAATACGTCGTGAAGTCCGGAAGCAGTTGGATGGATCACGAATGGAGTAGCCCTGAAGGAGCAGTCAACACGAGTAATCTTACGTCCAGGGAAAATGCATGGGATTGGATCTGCATACAACTCGATGACGGGTCCGATATCATGGCGTTTAATTTTCGCGGTAAGTCCGGCGAAACTTCCGAAACCTTCGGAACTGTCAGAAATCGGGATGGGAAAATTCGTTCGCTCGAAAAAGAAGGCGATCTTCGATTCCAACCCAAAAACAAAACCTGGAAAAGTCCTAAAACAGGAATTCCATACGCTTTAGAATGGACCCTCGAATCCGATCAACTCGCTCTGGAAATAAACCCCAAATTTGAAGACCAAGAATTCGATGCGAGAGAAACGTCCGGCCTGATTTATTGGGAAGGCGGAATCAGCGTAAAAGGTTTTAAGGATGGGAAGCCGGTATCAGGCAAGGGCTACCTCGAATTGAAAGGTGGACAGCGGAAGTAACGAAAGTAACGAAAACCGGTCGAAAAAATCTTTATTCCAAGGGACTATTTTAGAAAAATAGTTCGATGCTTGAAGATAAGATTGTTAACTCATCTAGATGACCAGTATGGGAAATTATTTTCTAAAAAGACTTTTTTTAATTCTCCCAACTTTATTAGGGATAACCTTTCTCGTCTTTATTCTTTCTCACCTCGCACCCGGTGGACCTCTTGAAACGGAAATCGCTAAAATTAGAGGCTACGCCAGCCTGCAGGGAGCGCAAGCAAACCAGATTAGTCAGGAAGAAGTCGACATCCTAAAAAGGCGTCTTCACTTGGACAAACCGATTCCGATAGCCTATTTTTTCTGGTTAAAAGATATTATCAGCCTCAACCTCGGAGAGTCACGGCTACACTCGAGGCCCGTTTCGGAACTTATTTCCGAGAAAATTCCCGTGTCTCTTACCTTCGGCCTTTCAGGTTTCTTTCTATCCTACATGATTTGTATCCCTTTAGGAATCGCGAAAGCGCTTCGTAGCGGAGAAGCATTTGATGCTGGAACAAGCATCTTAATTTTATTAGCATATTCGATTCCGGTTTTTGCGCTAGCCATGCTTTTACTTTACGTGTTCGCCTCGGGCGAGGTTTTTTCCTGGTTTCCGTTAGGTCATGAAGTTTCGGACGAATACGAATCTTTGGGATTTTTTGAACGAATTCAAGATCGATTGGAACATATGTTTCTTCCGGTTCTTTGTTATGTTTCAGGATCATTCGCAGTTCTAACCTTATTAATGAAAAACTCGCTACTGGATCAAATCTCGAAAGAATATGTACGGACGGCGATCGCTAAAGGAATGTCCTTTAAAGATGCGGTATTTAGGCACGCCTTTCGAAACAGTTTGATTCCGATCGCTACCGGTTTCGGATCGAATATCAGTTTAGTCTTGGCCGGATCCTTGATTATAGAGCTAGTATTTAACATAGATGGAATGGGGCTCCTGAGTTTTCAGGCAGTTACGGAAAGAGACACTGATTTGATGATGGGGTTGTTACTAATCCAAAGTTTACTCGCGTTATTCGGCAATATTCTTTCCGACATCTGTTATATTTGGATCGATCCAAGGATCAATTTCGAAGCATGAGCTCCCTTTTACAAAGACGATTTCAGAAATTCAAAGCCAATCCGCGCGCGTGGATATCTTTTTGGATTCTCTTAGTATCCTATGGACTTTCTTTATTTGCTCCCTTGTTAGCTAATAATCAACCCTGGATCGTATCATATTCGGGAAAAATTTATTTTCCAATTTTTGAATTTTATACGGATCAGACATTCGGAGGAAGTAATTTAACCGCTCCTAATTATAAGAAGCTGGCAAAGAGCGAAACTTTCGAACAAAACAAGAACTGGATTTTGTTTCCGCCAGTTCCATACGGCTATAACGAAGATAATCTCGAAAATTTAGAAATCGACGACTCGCCCCCTTCTTCGCCAGGAAGAAAGCATTGGTTAGGAACAGATGATCGAGGTCGAGACGTCTTTACGAGAATATTCTACGCCTATAGAAATTCAATGAGCTTCGGGCTAGTGCTGGTAGTAATGGAACTTCTTTTAGGAACCATAATCGGCGGAATCCAAGGATATTTCGGAAAGAGAACCGATATTATTCTCCAAAGAATCATAGAAATCTTATCCGCGATTCCATTCCTTTATCTAATCTTAATCATGGGATCGTTTTTCGGACGAGGGTTTCTAGTACTGTTGATCACCTACGCTGCGTTGAGTTGGATCGGAATTAGCGCCTATATGCGCGGTGAATTTTACAAACTTAAAACGCAGACATACGTCGATGCGGCACGTGCCTTAGGAGCAAGTTCGTGGAAAATTATGAAAAACCATATTCTTCCGAACGCGATTACCCCCCTTGTCACATTTTTACCCTTCACTCTGATCGGAGCGGTAGGCATCTTAAGCGCATTAGACTTCCTCGGATACGGAATTCCCGCACCGAACCCTTCCTGGGGAGAAATGATAGGACAAGGTAGAGAAAACCTACGTGCCTGGTGGCTAATTACCTTTCCGTCACTTGCACTCGCGTTAACGATTTTGCTTACTTCCTTTGTCGGTGAAGGTCTTAGAGATTCCTTCGATGCCAAGGAAAGGACGAAATACGAATGAACTCGAACGATATCATTCTATCCGTTTCTAACTTAAGTTTAGATCTTAGAACGCCAATCGGCTATGTTCCTTTATTGCAGAATCTTTCCTTTCAACTGGAAAAAGGAAAAGTTCTCGCACTCGTAGGAGAATCCGGCTGCGGAAAATCGATCTGCTCTTTAGCGCTGACGAAACTTCTACCTGTAGATCTATTTCGAGTAGCCGGAGGAGAGATCCTGTTTGAAGGCCGGGATCTATTGACACTTCCGTCTAAGAAACTCGAGAAAATTCGGGGTAAGGACATAGCGTACGTGTTTCAAGAACCCTTCTCTTCTTTGGATCCCTTGCAGAAGATAAAAGATCAAATGACCGAGGGTTATATAATTCATTCGATAGGTTCCAAAAAAGAAGCGGAGCAAAAAGCCGAATATTTACTTTCTTCTGTCGGAATCACGGACATCAAAATGAGAATGGAATCGTATCCACATCAGCTTAGCGGTGGAATCTTACAAAGAGTAAGTATAGCGATGGCTTTGATGTGCGATCCTAAACTACTTATCGCAGACGAACCTACATCCGCACTCGATGTCACGGTTCAGGCACAGCTTGTTGAATTATTGCTGAAATTGAAGGGAGAGTTCGGCCTTTCCGTGCTATTCATATCTCACGACTTTGGATTGGTAAGTCATATCGCGGACAAGATTTGCGTATTGTATGCAGGTAACGTATCCGAAATCGGCGAAACCGATTCGGTCATTGAATTTCCTGCGCATCCGTATACTCAGGATTTATTAAATTCGTTACCATCTCGATTTGTAACTACAGGCGCTTTTAAAACGATCGAAGGACGAGTTCCTTCGCCAGGTTCCTATCCTCCAGGCTGTCTTTACCAAAACCGCTGCCGCTCGGCCTTTCAACGATGCCGCGAATCAAAACCTGAACTTTATTCAACGAACCGTCCCGAACATCTATCTTCTTGTTTTCTCGTTTCCGATAAAGGAGCAAAGATATGAATCCTTTATTAGAAATACACGATTTAACGGTAGGTTTCGGGAAAGAGACTTTTTTCGGAAGAAAGAAGGCTAAATTACTAGCGGTCGAAAATGTTAGCCTCTTTCTCTTGGACGGAGAAACTCTCGGATTAGTGGGGGAGTCGGGCTGCGGAAAATCAACTCTCGGTCGAGCGATACTCAGGTTATTAAAACCGGATGAGGGGACAATTTCCTATAGAGACAAAGACATTCTTACTTTGTCGGAAAAGGAATTCTTGCCCTTTCGAAAAAAGATTCAAATCGTATTCCAAGATCCCTATTCCTCTCTCAACCCGAGAATGAACATTAAGGAAATATTAACTGAAGGATTGCTTCTGCATGAAAAAAGAAGCGACCAATCAGTCGAAGAAGCGGCTCGAACGATTCTAGAGAATGTTGGGCTGCCCACGGATATTTTGTACAGATATCCGCATGAATTTTCGGGCGGGCAGAGACAGAGAATTGCCATCGCACGGGCGCTCGTTTTAAGGCCTGAATTTATCGTTCTAGACGAAGCGGTTTCTGCGCTGGATGTTTCGACGCAAGCACAGGTGCTGTTGCTTCTTCAGGAGCTAAAAAAGGATTTTGGATTATCCTACTTATTTATCTCGCACGATCTTGGAATCGTTCGGGCAATATCGGATCGAATTGCGGTAATGTATTTGGGCCGCATTGTCGAAACCGGGCCGACGAACAAGGTTTTCGACGTCCCCTCGCATCCATATACGAGAGCGTTGTTCGGATCAATCTTCGATATCGAAAATAGGAAAGCGAAGAAAATTCCTCTAAAAGGCGAAGTCCCAAGTATCCTTAATAAACCGAAAGGTTGCCATTTTCATACTCGGTGCCCTATTGCTCAACCGGTTTGCGGCGAACAAACTCCGGAATGGAAAACGATTGCACAGGATCATAAAGCCCTATGTCATTTTCCGTTGGAGAAATGAGATGCGCTCCTGGGATGTCGTTTCCGATTATCTTGAAAAGAAACGAATAAGGATTCTTTTCGGCTTCTCGCTTGTAGTAATTTTATTTTTAGTTCTAGTTTACTTTCCCTTTTTACAGAGAAAAGAGTTTTATAAGGAATTTTTATTAAATCAAATCAGTCAGGCCACCGGATTAGATATCCAAGTCGCAGGTTCAGATTTAATAGTTTTTCCGTTTCCAGGTATAGAGCTAAATCAAGTTTCCATAAAAAAGAACAATGTACTTTTAGCCGTCAGTAATCGAATCGATTTGGATATTTCCTGGTTCGGTTTACTCCGTGGTGTGATAGAATTAAGGGATATTTCGGTCGAAGGCGGTTCCCTTTTTTTAGAAAGACGAAAAGACGGTTCTTTCGACTTACTAGAATATTTGAAAGAGGGGGATCAAAATCAGGATCAACGATCTAGCGTAAAACTTATCCCCGAAAATCTGACGACAAACTTAGGCCTATCCGCAAAGAATTTTGTCGGAATCGGGTTAAAGAACGTAGAAATAAATAATTTTACCCTGGAATACAAAGAAGATTCGCATAATCGAGAATACAAAGTTTACTTTTATAAATCGAGAAGCTCCGTTTCCTTTTACGGAAACGAGTTACAGTTTCTATTCAAAGGAAAGATCGATGAACAACCTATCGATTTACAAATAACGGCCGCACTCCAGAAATCGGCGACCGACTGGGATAAACTTCAATTCCAGGTCGTATTAAATTTAGAAGAACTTTCCCTGTCTCTACTCAGAGATTTGTTCTTTATTTTTCCTTCGGCGGATTTTTCAAAAACAACGATCACAGGAAGAATCGAAGCTTCTAAAGACGAGAACTCTTCCATCCGTTTTAAAGTTCGATCATTAGTGAAGGATCTGGCGTACAAAGGAGGCGCCCCTTTCGGAAAAATTAAGGCCGATGTAGATTTCGATCTAGATCCATTCGGACGCAAAATTTCCTTATCTTTCGTGGATGGATTATGGGAAGGAGTGGCAAAAGTTACCGGAACAGGTAGCGTAAATTGGAAAAATCGAACGGTCGGCCAATTCGATTTACATAGCGATTACGCGGATTATCATAATCTTATAAAGCTTTGCAAATTATTTCAAGTTCGCGACGATTTATTCGATCCAAAATCCCCGCCCGGAATTTTTTATTTTAACGCAGATTTGAATAATCTCTTTGCATTCAAACATAGGTTTTTATCCGTTAAGGGAGAAGCCAAATACGTTTATCCTATGATAGCCATACCTAGCTTTCACGCATTTATATATAACGGTGAAATTGTCGGTAAGGCCAAAATATTTCCGTTTATCCCTAAGATCGAAGTTGAAGGCGAAGCGTTTCGACTCCAATCAGACAGAATCTTATTACCCTATCTTTCCGAAAAAATTATCAGCGGAGAACTTTATAGTAGATTTTTTCTCGAAACCTCCATTCGCGATCGATCTAAAGACACTCTTACCGAACTTTTCGCAAATATGACCGGCTCGGGAAATTTGGAAATTAGAAACGGAGAGTTAATCGGATACGCGAATTTCATGATTCCTGTGCTTAATACGCTCGGAAAAATCATCAGTTTTAAAGGAGTCGATGGAAGAAAATTCCAGTTTTCCGATTTGAAGTCCGATTTAAGAGTCAGGAATAACAAACTTTTCTTTCCTAACCTATCTATCGAAGGAAGCGGAATGGAAGTCGATGGAAACGGAAATTTGGGATTTGATAAACGAATCGATATGATCCTGTACCTTCGCTTAGGCGGTAAGGTAGTCGGACAGGCCGCGAAAATACCCATTCTCTATAAAGGAATTTTTGGAAAAGGAATTCCTTATATCGATCCAATTTGGTTGGGTTCGGTCTATGCAGGTTCCATCTTATTAGGACCTTATCTTCTACCGTTAGGCGGTCCTTATGGCGGAGGCGTCGCCGGTTCCGTAATCGGAGAATACGTTCGCGACTTGTGGGACGGGGTTAACGGTCTATTCGGCGGATCCGACGAGGATTCTTCGAAAAAGCCCAAAGGTAAATAGCCCTTTTTTAAAACGTCCGCTTCTTGAGTTGCTCCTCGGATGGGAAAATCAAATTTTGATTTAACAGTTCGTGTCCCAAATTTAAGAATGCTCTTCCTTTCAAAAAATGAGAGTCGCAGATTTCAGGTTTGGTTTCGCAAATCGAGGAAAAAACGCGAGGTGAATTCACCGTATATTTTAGATTTCTATTTCCATCCACAAAATGCGTATAAAAAAGATCACTCTCTATCCAACCGAACAGATTACCGTAAGCGAAGTATGCGGAGGCGGAATGCTTGGTAGAAAGCAAATCTCTTCCCATAGCGGAAAAATACGCTTCTTTTCCGACTAAACCCAATATAGTCGGTATAACATCCAATTGCGAAGCATATTTATCATCGATACCAGGTCGAATTCTGTCGGGAGCGTATATTAAAAAAGGAATATTACGATCTTCGTAATAATCCAAATATCTATGATGCGTATGATCCGCTACGAAAATGAAAATCGTGTTCTTAAAGTATCCGGATTTTCTCGCACGGGAAATAAAATCCTGAATTGCCCAATCGGCATAATGATAAACGTTTAGATATTCGAAATCTTGAACTGAAGAATCGAAAATTCGAAATCTTCCGGCGGGAGGTCGATACGGATAGTGGGTTGAAAGAGTGAGAGAAACCCCTAGAAAAGGTTTTTTCGATGCGGAAATTTTTTCATGCAGAACTTGCAGTACATCGGCGTCATCATATCCCCACGCCCCCAATTGAAAACGATTCATTCGGGATATTTCTTTCTCACCGATGACAGTATCGAATCCCCAATGAGGTATTAACGTTGCTTTATTATCAAAGCTTAAATCACCTCCGGTAACAAAGAACGTATCGTAGCCGAGTTTCTTAAAGATATTTCCGATTCCGGAAAAATTACCCAAAACTTGGTGAGTTCTTACTACCGTAAGTCCCGGCCTGTCGGATATGCCGGTTAATACCGACAGCATTCCGTTTGTAGTTCTACCACCCGAAGCAAAGAAACGAGTGTAAAATCTCCCTTCTCTTAAAAGTCGATTGAAATTAGGGGTAAGTTCCTTTCCGGCGATTTTGCCGTCGGAGATAGGATTGATGAATTTTCCGGTCCAATTCTCTAAAAGAATCAATACGATATTGGGCGGCGCCCCGAAATTCGTCTGGTTTTGCTTTCTTAAAAGTGGAAATTTTTTACTGACAAATTGCGTCCCCGGATAACTAATCTCGGCCTGAACGACAGCAACTGCCTGGTCCATATCTAAGGCTAGATAATTCGGGATTGATTGGCTTTTTAAGTCCATGATGGAAGTAAAAATACCGTTTAACGCGATATTATTAACGAAAGCGTGACTGGAAATAATAGCGTTACTAGCTCTCAGAGGAGTTTCTTGAATACCTCCTCGAATTGCTACTATCGAAATAACTAATAAAATTCCGAATTGGATCGATTCTTTCTTCCAATTCCCCGCTTCATATCTGTAAGGATTATATTTCAAAAAGTAATAAGTCGATAGCGGTAGGAAAATTGAAAATAAAACCAAGGCAGAGGCGATAAAAGTCGGGTTATCTTCGAAGGCGGATTTAAGAATCACTCCCAGATCTTTTCCGATAAAAACGAATCCTTCGTAACCGATATGTTTATTGGCATTTTCAAAATAAATGATGTCCGCGATTAAATGCGAAATCATCCAGACGCTGATGAGAATCGGAGTGTATCCCCAAAAAAAGACGTAGTACTTGTAACGATTCAAATAGGGAATTGCGGACAATACCGCAAATGCTCCTAGGAGAATTCCGATTACCGAAAGATCGAATCGCAGGCCGACAAATAACGCAATGAGAACATCCTTGAATTCCACACCGTGTAAACGATAAGAATAAACCCACAAAAATGCGGCTTTGTAACAGATCAGAATTATGGCGAAAAAAAGAGCGTAACCACCTATTAATTTAAGATTCGAAGGCAAACGTTTCATCGACTATTTAGTATGAGATCAAGCCTAATTGGCTGGAGCAACCCAAAAACGATTTCAGAGAAATTCGACGGTCAATCGTGACTATCGTGATAATGGTATTTTTAGGCTGCAGTCGGTAGACTAAATTCCAAAAAGCATTAATTGAAATCTAAATCTAATCCTTCTAATTTTAAGACTTCCAAAGCATTGCTAGATTGAACGATTCCAGGACGAATTCGATAATCGAAACTCATTTTACCGTCTTTAATTTCCTCGCGGAAATGACGCAATACAAGTCCGTTCAAGCTGGCTAACTCTAGGTCATGCGTCGTCACGATACCGAATACTCCGGAGCTTTTTAGACGCTTGAGAATCCCTTTACAGGCTAGAGTTCTTTCTCGAGAATTGGTTCCTTTTAAGATTTCATCCAATAGAACCAAATGTTCCGATTTTGAATCCGAAACTTCGGTTAAAATTTTTGCCAATCTTCTCACTTCCGCATAAAAGAAAGAAATCCCTTCATCTACCGAGTCCTCATTGCGGATACTGGAGTGAACTTTTAAAATCGGAGTGGCAAAGAAGGATGCAGGAACAGGCGCACCAGCCATGGATAAAATTCCGCATATGCCAACGGAACGTAAATAGGTCGTTTTTCCCGACATATTGGAGCCGGTTAAAAGCAATAAATCTCCCGGTGCAACAGCTTCCAAATTATTCGGAATTCTCTTTTCAGCGTGAATCAACGGATGCACTAAATCCTGCGCTTCTATTTTTCTTCCATCTGATTCTCTTAATATGACGGGATAAGTAAAGGTAGGCTCGATCCATTGCAAGTTAGCGAGAGGCAGTAAGGAATCCAATTCACAAAGTTCTTCGAATGCGGGGAGAATTTTTTTTCCCCAATCTTCCCACCATTTATCGTAGCGTTTCCAAAACCATAGATCGAATAGAAAAAGAAAATTTAGGACGCTATGCGGTAAAGGCGCTTGCGAGTATGAAGCTCTGTCTGCGATTTTTTGAAGTTCTTTCCAGCATCGAACAAATTCCGTATCGGTCCAATCCGTTAGAAATCTTTGTCCGGAAGCCCCCATTACTTTTGATCGTAAAACGTATCTTAATAACTTCCCTAATTCGGGTAATGTTTCCGCTTGTTGAGCCAAAGGAGAGATCAGCTCTAAGGAGGAATTTCTATAAATTCCGAAGAGACCCAAGTTTAATAGGAAAAAACCGAAGCCCCAGGTTTTCCCGAAAAAAAGCCCGATAAGAACGGCAAACCATACGAATGCGATCCAAAAGGAGAAGATAGTACGAACCAAGCCTCCTTGAGATTCAAATCCCTTTTTCCAAAATACTTTCGGTTCGTCTTTGAATATACCTGACGGAGGTAAAACTCCCTCCGGAACTTGTCTTTTTTTATCGTAGCGTAGTATCGAAGGAATGTAGGATGGAAGAACTTCTTCTTTAACTTCTGCGGCCGTCGGGATAGAGGCTTCGTACAATCCGAATTGGCGCAAAATCTTCTGCAATACTTCGGGCCGTTCGGAAAGAGCGGAAACGCTAGCCTGTCTCTCACGAACGGTCGACGTTAGATCCGGATTTAAAAAGTATCCCAGAAATTTGGAGTAACCGGCCATGGTGGAAGTCGTATCGACCCGGGCAAAAATACCTTTCTCACCGAGAAAGTCCAAATCTTTGGTCCAGGAAGGTAGATCCCGTTCCATTGAAATTTCCCGGTATATCTCCCGTTTCAATTTCGGATAACCATCCGCGTTCAGAGACAATCTCGCTTTCTGATCGTCTAGAAACCCTCGCCAAACTTCCAGACGCTTTGACTTGTCCCTTCGCGCCTGATACGCGGCTAAAAGGCGATAAAAGGCCCAAAGAAAAAACAGGGATGGAACATAGTAAATTTCCGAAGAAACCCGAATCATATAAGCGGCGAAAATCCAGGTAAGAAAAGCGCCGAACGCGAGGAGTCTTAACGAAGATAGAAGGCGTAATTTTTTTTCTTCACGCAGGAGAAGGAGAGAGATGCGGGAAATTCTCCGTTCGACGGAAAACCTCCGAGAGGAAATGTTCATATTGCTGCGGAAACGTTCTCGTAGTTTTCCGATTCTCGACGATATAATTCGTGGTCCAGTAGCCTAACCAATGAGCCGAGATCGTTCATGACCCATCTAGAGACGATTCGGCCCCTGTCTTTACCGCGGAATTTATCCACGTAGACATAGCCGAATAGATCCGTGCCGTACTCGTAAACGACGTACCTACCCGACCTCCGGCCCGTTCGATTTTCCAGACGAATCAGCATTTTAACCGTTTTTACCTAGTACTTTCTTATCGTACAAGAAAAAAAAACCTCAAGTATTTTGCGAATGCCCCGAAGTATAGTTTGGGAGAAGGCTTCCTTTCCAAGGATGGAAAAACGGACCTTCTTTCTTCATCCTCGTCGCACGGAGGCGATTTATGATGTATTCGGAAATGGATCCGGATCTCCGGAGTTCCTTTACCAAAATAGGTAAGACTTTCGCCAATCTAACCAACGATACGGCCTTGCCAGCGTACGGCTTAAAAGCCGGTAGCTTATTGGATACAAAGCAGCTAAAAAAGCTAGTCGAAATTCGAAAGCGAAGAATAAATTCCAAGCAGTGGCAGCGATTCCAGAAAGATTAAACGCCTGCCCAATAATTGAAAAGCCTTCCTTTCGGAAGCCGTTTCAATATTTATAGAGTGAAAGTCTCCGAAATCAATATTTGGTTTTAGTCGAAGGCAGCTTGACGTTTAGAATAACATCGACTGCAGTTACCTCGCCTTCTTTAACGACTAAATTCGAATTGTTTAAATTCAGATCCTCCGCAAAGGAAGCCTTAATTTCATATTCGCCCGGCTTGAGATTCGTGAACCAAAAGTTTCCGTTTTGGTCGGTATTGAGTTTCTGAATTCCCGAAACGCTCGAAATCGTCGGCATATAAATCGGTTGGTTCAAAACCGGATTATCCAAGGTCTGGTAGAATACCTTACCTCGAATCGCCCCAAACCCCGTCATCGAAGCGATTACTTCCAATTCGTTCTTCTTATTTGGAATCACAGCCTGAGTCTTCTGCACTTCAGGGTAATCATCCGCTTGAATAGTCACTTTGTGAACTCCCGCAGGAAGATCTTTCAAAGTGAGAGTGTAAATCGATCCGGAAACCAATTTACCCATCTTCTTAACGGCACCCCAATACGCGGATGACTCAGTACTGATTTTGGTTTCGTATTCCTTATCATCGATCAAAACTTTAACGGCGCGGTTCCCCTGTCTTTTTTTACCGGTCGATAATCGCACGTCCGGCGGAAGATCGGAAAGTCCATAGGCTCTGTCTTGTATGATCGTAGTTTTAATTACGAGATCTCCTTTTAAATTCGTCGGAACAACCGGAGGCTCTTGCGGAGTGACGACCGGCACTACCGGATCGACTTTAGGAGGATCAATGTCGGGAGTCGGAGTCGGTGTTACCGGCGGCTTCGTAGGCTCGACGGCCGGAGGCGGTTCCGGCTTCTTTTCACCTGCGAGGAAAATACCGGACGCATTCCCCGAGACTTGAGGAACCTGATCATGATCGAATTTCTTAGCCATCGCAACAGTATCGTCTCTCGAAACGAAAAAAGCCTCTAGTGCAGTGACTACATTATCTTGGTTTAGATCGGCAGTCGAAAGGGCTTTCCCGAAAGTGTAAGTGAAGATCCCGTGGTTGATGTTCCCGCCGACTTCGATAGCTGTTTGGTTATCGTCGGCGGACGAGATGATCGCTTTATCCTGGAAATAAAAATCCTGAGGATCCTGACGAACTGTTCCATCGCTTCCCTGCGGAATCGGAACTGGTGAAGCGCCTCGAGTAGCTCTCCCTTTTTTGGCGATTCCGCCGGAGAAGCAACAGTCAAAAACGAAAACCGTTTTCGGCGATTTAACATCGCTGAGATAATCATTCAGTTCGTCGTCGCTTAGATGAGGGCGATCGTAACATATGATATAGTTTCGCATTCCGTTCTTTGCGTTCGCATCCCTCTGAAACGCTCCATGGCCGGAGAAATACAGAAATACAGTATCGCTAGATTTTGCGCGGGAAGCTAGCGCTTTGATTTCTTTTTGAATATTATCCTTAGTTACGTCTTTTCCTAGGACAATTCTAATATCATCGAACTTTCCTACGCGCTTGATTTCGTCATGTAGGTATTTTGCGTCGGCTTCACAAAGGTTTAATTCGGGTATGCCCGCCTTATTTCCTTTATAATTAGAGCCGAAAATGAGACCGAACCTTCTCTGTGCAAATACATCCGTAGAAAACAGAAAAAGAGAGATTCCAATTACTGAAATTAAGGATTTCAATCCGAGCCTCCTGGCTTGAGTGGGTCTCAAAGTAGCAAAAACTAATGGTTTGTCATTATTTTTTTGCCTTAGATAGCCCCCTTTTATACTATCAAAATTACGGATAAAAGAGATTATTTTGAGGTATTTTTTCGCTTCCTTGGGTCAAATTCAATCCGTTCCCTTGAAATTCAATATAACCTCTAAATAATACGGCCGTCTAAATCCGAGAATTAAAATATGAAAACGACTCTTCTCTATATCATGGCATTCTTTTATATTATGGCCGGTTCGTTTCATTTTATAAACCCGGCCTTTTATCTAAAAATGATGCCTCCTTATATCCCGTTTCATTCGGAAGTAATCGTTATCAGCGGTATCGTCGAAATTCTTTTAGGATTACTCTTAATCCCTAAACTCACTCGCAAATCGGCTGCATGGGGAATCATCCTTTTACTGATAGCGGTATATCCCGCAAATATTCAGATGTTTTTGGACGCATGGAAGTCGGATAATCCTAAGTTAGGGGTCACGGTCGTTCGCCTACCGTTTCAATTTTTATTTATTTGGGGAGCTTGGATTTATACGAGAAAGGAAAAGGATCAGTCCTAAATAAAAAAGGCCGGGGAAAATCCGGCCTTTCATCTAAGTTCATTCGGGAAAAATTATTTTCCGAGCCACTTCATCATGCTGCGTAATTTCTTTCCAACAGCCTCGATAGGGTGACCTGCGTTCTTTTCTCGCATCTTATTGAATTCGGGATATCCAGCTTTAGTTTCGGCAATCCAGGCTTTTGCGAATTTAGCGCCTTTATCTTTTTGAATATCGTTCAATACGTCTTTCATGCGAGCTTTGACGCTTGCATCGATAATTCTCGGTCCGGAAACATAATCTCCGTATTCGGCGGTTCCCGAAATGGAGTAGCGCATACGGGCTAAACCGCCTTCGTAAATCAAGTCGGTTATCAACTTAACTTCATGCAAGCATTCGAAGTATGCAATTTCGGGATCGTATCCGGCTTCGGTTAGAGTTTCAAAACCGGCCATGATCAGATTGGACAAACCGCCGCAAAGAACCACCTGTTCACCGAACAAATCGGTTTCCGTTTCTTCTCTGAAGGAAGTTTCCAAAATTCCCGCACGCCCTCCGCCTACGCCTGCAGCGTGCGCTAATGCGCGTTTCTTCGCATCTCCGGTCGCATCTTGATTAACCGCAATTAGGCAAGGAACGCCGCCGCCTTCGACATAAACTCTGCGCACCAAATGTCCCGGGCCTTTTGGAGCAACCATGTAAACGTCTACATCTTTGGGAGGCTGTATAAATTCGTAATGAATATTAAATCCGTGAGAGAAGACGAGAGCATCTCCTTTCTTTAGATTAGGTTCGATGTCGGCTTTATAAATATCGGCTTGAATTTCATCGGGAGCCAGGATTTGAATGATGTCCGCTTTTTTTGCGGCTTCAGCAACTGAATAAACTTCAAAACCCGCTTCTTGCGCGTCTTTCTTAGACTTGGACCCTTCTTTTAGTCCGATGATCACTTTCAGGCCCGAATCTTTCATGTTCTGGGCTTGAGCGTGCCCTTGACTTCCGTAACCTATTACGGCGATTGTCTTTCCTTTAAGAACGGAAATATCAGTGTCCTGATCGTAGTATAAATTGGCCATTCTATGGTACCTCGAATCTACCTTAAGATCCTCTAGAAAAAGCCCGTTTTGTATCGAATGAGACGAAATTCTCCGAACTTCTTCGCGCGATCGCGCCATGCCGGAGCATAATGGGCTTCCGCCCTGAGGACAACGAGTCGAACCTGCGTCCCTAGAGGGTCCTTTTGACAGCACATTGCAAAAAGGCCCATTCCACAACCTAAAATTCCTCAGTAGCCTCTGGATTTAAGCAACTCATTCAATTTCTGCACGCCTGGACTTTCCTTATCTATTAGAAGCGCCGTTTCCAATATGGTCCGTGCTTCCTCCCACTTACCCAGCAACCGGTAGCTATCACTCAAGTTAACCAAATTAGCCAATCGATGCGGTTGGGATAACCGAACTTTTTCTGCCGCTCCGGCTGCGAGAAGATATTCCTTGAGATGCTTATAGCAAATAGAAAGCAAAAACCAAATATTCGGTGAGTCCGATTCGGACTCGAGATAAATTTTAAACCATTTAGCAGCCGCTTCATATTCCTTTTTATCATAATAAATTTGGCCGAGTAATCGAACTGCCTCTTTAAAAGAAGGCATTAATTTAATCGCCTCCTCTAAGAGAATTATCGCGGTCGAAATCTCATGTTGTAAAACCAAAGCTTTTGCTTCCGAAAATTTCCGAATCGCTAATTCCGGGTATAATTGCCTCGATTCAGATTCGACTGAAGCCGTCGACTCTTGGTAACCGATCCGAATCAAAGATAAATCGTCGGATAAGGCTCCTAATTTATGAATCTGATTCACTACGGCATCCAGGTCGCCCTTTGCCGTCTCGACCAATCGCAAAAATACGGTTTCGTCCTCGTTCATCGTCCATGAGTTGCCGTCGTGAGAAACATTGATGTCATCTCGCCCATCCGATCCGACGTATAATACGTCTCCGGCAGAGAGAGTACATTCTAAAATTCTAAAGCTCATCTCGGAAGGAGAACCCAATTTTCGAAGGGTCAACTCCTTTTCTAAGAAAGAAGCTTTACCGTCCCGATATAAGACGGTCCACGGATGCTCCGCATTGAAATAGAGCATCTTACCCGTCCTTTCATTAATTACGCCGAGAATCACCGATGCCATCATCACACCGTCGAAAGTACGAAATATATCGTCAAGTTCGCGATATGTGTCCGTAATCCATTCCTCGGGACTAGTATTCAAAATTCTTCCTTTGCTTGCGGACCGAGCCATGATATTATTCATCGCGGTACCGAGAACGATGGCTCCACCGGCTCCTTGCATGGATTTGCCCATTGCATCGCCGTTAATAAAAACGATCCAACGATCCTTATCGTTTCCGAATAATAAATTGCCGCTAATGCAAATATCTCCACCCAACTCGGATTCCTTATTTCTAAAGGTGAATTTCTTTTTTTGTTCAATGTAAAAATTCGTACTTACGATCTGCGACTTATTCCAATTCGTCATTAAGGGCCGACTCAAGAGTGAAGTAAGATAGTAATCTCCATCCTGCTGGACCTTTAAAGATTGAATCTCCTCCATCTTTTCGGTGACTTCTTTCGTTCGCAATTCTACCTTTTCCTCCAATGTATCGGCGTATTCCTCCAGCTTCGTTCTTCCTTCCAGAATGCTTTGAACCATATTATTAAAGGCATCGCTTAAATAACCGATTTCGTCCTGGACGAGCACCGGAATTTTCACGTAAAGATTACCTAAATTTACTTCGCCTACTCCTTTTATGAGAGTGTTCAAGGGTCTTACCAAACTTCGATTAAAGAAAATCGGAAACAGCGTAAGAATTACGATTACCAAAACTAATGTTAGAATCGCAGTCCACCGATTTGTCTCGTCTAGAAAGCTTCTATAATGCATGTACGGAAACACGACTTGGAAAATTCTTCCTTGTTGCGAGTCTTGAATATAATAGGAATAGAATAGATCATCCGGTTTCGAAACATATCGTTCCTGTCCTTCCGACGTTTTAGGAACATTTACGGTCGGAATTCTCTTTAGAAAACCGTCCGTTGCCTTGATTTTCGCAATTTCCGTTGCTGCCGCGTTAGGGTTCGGCTCATAGCCGTCCTTTGCTAATAGAACCTTGGGTTTCTTAGAGCCTTCCGAAATCGAAATCACATATGCGATCGCGGTTCCTTCTGCTCTTCCGGTGGAAACGAAGGAGAGCGCTTCCTTTAGGCTGATCTGATCGAATAACGATTCATTCCGTAAATTCAGGACCGTTGAAAATCCTTGTGCGAATACCAGGCTTGTTACCACCGTTATCCCGACAATCTTGGTCATAAAAGAGGTTTTATCTACGGTATTGTTTATAAAGACGATCGTCAGAGAAAAATATCCTAGTATCATGAATCCGACATACAATTGCTGGAATATGTGAAATTTAATATATCCTCCTCTTAATAGAAAGTTCGAGATGATCGGAACTAAATACGTTAACACCATGGCGACTGACATCTGAGTTAATGCTTTCTTTTCCTCCGCTTTACTTGTTATGATCTTTCGAACTTGAATGACGATCATGATCAATAAAAAGGCGATCATTATGAGAGCGAGCAAACTGCCTACGCTAGCCGGATAGGTATAGATCTGTCCTTGGAAATCGAAGATCGGCCTACTCGTTAAAATTTGATAATACGAGTAAGCGACGACGGACAACGCCAGAATAATCATTACGCTCAGGACAATCTTAGCCTCTTTTGGCCTATCATTTCGAGGATAAAGATATGAGAAGACACACAAGAATAAGGTTCCGAATGCTGCGCCGGGTCCGGTTAAGAGTCGATGGTAGGCCGCTTCAGGATAAGGAAAAAGAGCCGAAATCAAAAATCCAAAATTGATCAAAAAGACCCATAGAAATAATACCGAAAATGCGGCAGTATATTTGGCCTTATTCTTGAGAGTAGCGAGAAATGCAAAGATGGTGAAGGTGAATATGCAGCAAATGAGAGTGGAAATTGCCCAGGAATCAAAGTATAACATGGAGCAACGTTTCTAACTCGCTAAACGTAAAAATCAAGAGTTTTCCGGAAAGAAGCCTAAGTTCATCGCCGATTAAAATCAAGGAGCGCCCATTCGTAGTATCGATCTGTCTCAGAACAAACTATTCATTCGGAAAAAGAGAAAAAATTCCTCAAACGTAAATTAATTTTGAGAGGCTAACGTTTCCGCTTCTTTTTCCAAAGTTCGTATCGTTTCAGCAAGAAGTTCGCTCTTGGTCAGCAATGAATCCATCGAAGACTGAAGCGTTGAAACCGACTTCATAATCGCACCGGAGCCTGAGGCTTGCTCCTTCGAAGCAGTCTCAATTTCCGACGAAAGGTTTCTAAGCGCGCTTAAACTATCAAGGAAGCGGCTATTCACCGTTTTTTGCTCGCTCAGCAAATCGTTCAATTGCGCAAATCGTTCCAAAAAATTTCGAAATAGAGACTCTTGCTCTTCGACTTTGCTCGTTGCAGTGATAACCGATCTTTGCCCCTCTTGGACATGGCTTGTGCTTTCACTAATAATTTTCGAAATTCTATCGGCATTTTCGGAACTACTTTCGGCAAGCTTGGATACTTCCGTTGCAACTACGGCAAATCCTCTGCCGGCAACACCGGCTCTTGCAGCTTCAATGGATGCGTTCAAAGAAAGTAGATTTGTTCTATCGGCCACATCGGACATGATCTGATTCACTTCCCCCACCGATCGGAATGAACTTCCCAACGAATCTAGGGAAATACGCAAAGCTTCCACGAACTTACTTACGGTCTTTCCGGCCTCCAATACGATTTCCATATTCTTGTTTAAATCTATAGAATGACCCGAAATTCTATCGATCAAAGTATGAAGATTTCTACTTTCACCCAATAGCCCCTCTATCCGGTAAAATTGATCTTTAACCGTTCCTGCAGAATGTTCCGTCTGGGCCAGGAACTCCTCCATCGTAGAGCTAATTTCCTCAAACGAAGCGGCATGATTCGTAACGACTTCCGAAAGTTCCTCCGAGAAATCCCTAAGTTTTTTCGAATTCTCCCTTAAGGAAAGAGCAGATTGGGTCATTTTAAGTTTTCCTTCTTCTAGATCGACCTTGGATTCTTCGATAGCCGCCGCCTTTTCCTCTTCGGCGGTCTTTAATTTCGTAAAGATTGAAATTAAAGTTCTAACGATAAATACGACTACCAATAGGAAGGCGATTTTCGTGAATTGTTCGGAAACCGGAGCATAACCCGGTAAGTTTACGATTTTCGGATCTTCCGTAAAAACCACCCCGGTAAGTTTCGCATTAAAAATAACTATAACTTGGGATATCGCGGCCAATAAACCCGTCCAGATGACAAAGGAAGTGGAAAGTAATAACCCCGAGTATATTATGTAAATTACATATATTGTGAAGAGCACGATTTGTCTGATGACGACCGAAGCTTTTAACGGATCCTCCCAGGTTGCGCCTATCATGACTAATGTCAGTACTATCACGTCAAAAAGGATGAATAGTCTTCCTAGAAAAGGGGAAACTCCACCGAATCGGTTTTTATAAAAAGAATAGGCCGTATACAATATCATGACGGAAGTTCCGCCGATATACATCGAATTTTGAAAAACCGTGCTCAGCTTATATCCGATTGCGATCGAAGCAAAATAAAGAAAAATTAATCCAAAACGGATTCGGTTAATCGTGATCGGGCCAGTCGCGGCAATCTTATCAGCCCCAGTTTGAGTCGACATAACGTTATCTTCTTTTCTCTTCATAATTCTTTTACGATCTGATAATATGAATTTAGAATTGCATTTTTAGAAGAAATCGACACTTTTTATTCATCCATTAATGGAAAATCTGCCGCAATTTAAAGAAAGACAGTACTATTTCGGCGTCTTTTAGAAAAAACATTTGGAGTTAAGAATGTCAGAGCACCGCATCCGACTAACCTGGAAAAAAGGACAGGAGGAATTTAAATACGAAGTTTACGACCGTACTCATTCCATTCGCTTTGACGGAGGTCAAGAAATTCAGGGGTCTTCGACCCCGTCTACATATGGAAAAGCCGAGTTTACGAATCCTGAAGAAATGATAGCCGCAGCCCTTTCTAGCTGCCATATGCTTACGTTTCTTGCCGTTGCTGCAAAGCGCAAATACGTAGTTTTAGAATACGAGGATCTGGCAGTTTCTACATTGGATAAAAATTCGGAGGGAAAGCAGTCAGTCACAAAAATCGATATTCATCCGAAAACCAAATTTTCGCAAGAGAACCTTCCGACTGACGAGGAATTAAGACTACTTCATCAACTATCTCATAAAAGTTGTTTTATCGGAAATTCGATCAAAGCCGAGGTTCTAATTCATCCGATTCTTTTGTAGAATTAAGATTCTCTACTATCGAGGCTCTCGCCGGTCTTCGGTTTACGATCTATGTATTTTCTAAGTACGTCTCTAGTTTTTAAAATTGCTTCGTTATCGGGGTCCAACCGCAACGCGGAATGAGTCATAACCATTGCACGATCATAATTTTTCAAGGCGATATAAACTTGGGCCAAATTCATTAAGTTTTTAAGATGATCAGGTTCCCGTAACAGTAGTCGTTCTCCGAAATCCAATGCTTTCCTGAGCTGTCCGGCTTTTCTCGCAGCAAAGGATGCAACGTATAAGATTTCCTTATCTACCGGTTTTATATTAAGATAATCTTCCGCATAACGAGCCGCTTTCGAATAATTTTTCATTTTTAAAAACAAACGAATAAAATTCTTTTTTACTTCGGGTATCCTGCTATTTAAGGACTCGGCCTGCTCTAAAAACGCTATGGCTTCGTCGATTTCCTTATTTTGGGAAGTGTCTTTAGCTTTCTTTAGAAGCTCCCTAACTTTCTCTTTCTGTTCCTCTTCTATACGTCGCTGTTCCGGGTCAGCTTCCTTAAAAGATAATCGAATCAAGGATAAATCGTCCGTGAGATGCCCTTTTCGTAAAATTCCGTTATAAATTTCCTTTAGATCACCCTTCGCTTCTTCAACGAGTCTAAGGAAAAGGCGCTCATCGTCATTGATAATTCTTCCGCCCTCTGCATCGGTCCCGATCAAAATATCGTCTCGCCCGTCCGACCCGGCGATTATGACGTCCCCAGGTTCCAGTTGGAAGGTTTTTATAAAGATTCGTCCTTCCATTCCGGTCGTACCTAATTTACGAAACATTAATTCGTCTTCGATAAAACTAGCGATTCCGTCTCGATAAAGTACGGTCCAGGGATGTTCGGCATTAATGAAATAAAGGACTCCGTTTTCGTCGTCGATCAAACCGATCACCGATGAGACCAGCATCGATCCGTCGAAACTTTCAAAGACTTTATGCAATTCCGTGAAAGCGTTCTTTAACCATCTCTCCGGAGACTGCGCTCGCATAGATTCCACAATCCTAGTTCTCTCTATGATCGACTCGAAGACTGCGCCTAAAACCAGGGCGCCGCCTGCTCCTTGCATGGATTTTCCCATCGCGTCCGCATTCAGAAAAACCGTATACGACCGATCATGAAGTTCGATATGATTGGAGATATTTAAATCGCCTCCGATTTCATCCTTATAACGGCGGAAAGTGAATTTCTTTTTTTGTTCCATTAGAAAGTCGACTTTCACGTTTTCCTGAATCGCTTTATTCGAACCTAACGGTTTAATCAAAAGGGAAGTTAAGAAATAGTCGCCGTCTTGCTGTTGCTTTAACTCACGCACTTCACCTAAAGTCTGCTCGAGCTCTTTCGTTCGTTCCTTTACTTTTTCCTCTAGTTCATTCGCATACTGTTCAAGTCGCTTTCTGGCCGCCTGAATAGATCTAGCCATTCTATTAAAAGAACGGGCAATGAAGCCGATTTCATCCTCAACTCTCGGGGTAAGACGATAATCGAGATTTCCCGAATTCACCTCGGTCAAACCGACGACAACCTCGTCCATCGGAACGATTAGGGCGTATTGGAAAAAGAATCTGAACCCGATCGACACAATCAGGATTACTGCGATTAAAGACGCTACAAGAATCAGAGACGGCTCGTGCAAGAATGCTCTAAGCGTCTTATATTCGAATCCTACCTCGTAAATTTTTCCGTTTTTCGGATGAACGAAATAATATGCCACGTAGAATACGGGTTTTTGTTCGCCGACATTATGGAATTTTGTTCCGCGATAGATACGCTCTCCGGCGTCGCGAATTACCGCCAACGAAGATAGAGTTAGAGCGGAAATATCTGCTTCAGATTTTCCTTTTTCAATATCGTCATTCACTCTTGACTTTACTTTTCCAAGCATGTCCGTAAGGCCGATCTCTTCCGCTTGAAAAAGCTTACTAATTGCCGCTTGGTCATTTTTCTTCGGGAGATGGGAGAATTTACTTCGTATTACGGCAAGTTTCTTTCGTAATAAATGAAAGAAGGAAGTCATTTCCGCGTCCGAAACTTTCTCATCTTTTTTACTCGATAAGAATTGCCGAATCGCTTCCTGGTATCCATAGAATTCCTTCGGCGCATCTTTCAAAATTGATTTCGATTTTTCCCAACGTTGTCCGGCAGGAAGAGTTCCTAAATTCGTCAGGAGGTTGCCAAAATAAAAGAATCGTACTTCGAGTTTATCTTCCGCTACAAATCTAGAATCCTTTGCTCCCTGCTCCGTTTCGAACGAGTCATCGGAAGGGTCGTATGAAATTTCGTACGCGAAACCTTTAGGCTTCTCGTTATCCATTACGACAAGTTTAGTCTCTCTTGTTTTTATTTGATCGAAAGAGGATTCATAGCCGTTTAATATAGCGTATCCTACCAACTGAAAGACCAGTAGGAAAGTCGCCATCGTTATACCTACGATACGACTCAAAATCGTCGTTCTTTCCTTAGTCGTATTTACGTAAACGACCAGTATCAAAAACAGTCCCGTCACCAATCCTAAATCGGCGACTTGCTGATAAACGGCTCTAGAAATCGAACCGTCCCGACTAAGCGCGTTTGCAATACCCGGGAGTATAGTAATAACGCAGTAAGAAAGCATAATATAAATGACGGAGCGACGTTCCTTCCCCTTCTCGCCGATAGCTCTCCAAATTCCGGCAACTAAGAACGCTATATTATAAATTAAAACGAGAAGCGAAAAAAGCTTATAGAAGAGATGGGTTTCAAAGTCCCAGTAATGACTTCCCATTACGAAAGTTCGAACCGACTGAAGAGAAGCTATTATATAGAACCCCGTCGTCAGAATTACTCCCAAATAAAGCAGGGCATATACTGAAAGCCCGAGTTTCACCCTTTTTGGCTGCGGGAAATAGAAGAAGAAAATTAGGAGCTGCGTATAGCCGATCATCGGCGTCGGAATGACGATCCATCGATGAAAGATAGACCATTCTTCATAAGATACGAAGCCTATAACATATCCGAGATGAAAGACAAACGTAGCTAAGGAGGAAATACCTAAGTGAAACGCAGCCTTGCTTCGATCTTTAATTGTGAGAAAAAAGAGAGAGACATATAATGCAAATAAGGAAGCAAGCAAAGAACCGAAAAAATAAAAATTTAGATAAATCTGGTCCATAAAGAAGGCTAGCCTAGGAAGAATTTGATTAAAACAACGATCGTCAAGGAAAATAGTTTTTTATTCGGTGCCTTCGTCGGAGTCCTCCAAAAGAAGCCGTTAATTTTCGTAGCGAATGCTACGAAATAGAAACTGTGGCGAAAGATTACCAAATAATGGACGGATATTTGAGGGAAAAATTAACAAAATCGCTCTGACTCGGAAGTGGACCGAGACATCTTAGCTTTGCCCGCCCCAACAGATATATTTTATCTCCTGGTATTCTTCGATTCCGTATTTAGAACCTTCTCTTCCCAGGCCGGACTCTTTTATGCCGCCGAACGGCACTTGCTCAGTCGAAAGTAAACCCTCGTTTATCGAAACCATTCCAGCCTCTATCGACTCGCTGAGTCGCCAAATTCTGGCGGGATCCGTTGTGTACAAGTAGGACGCTAATCCGACTTTACTAGAATTAACGATTCTTAACACCTCTTCTTCCGTTTTAAAATGCAATATGGGTGCGAGAGGTCCGAAAGTTTCCTCCTGAAAACAAAGGGATGATTCGGAAACATTTGATATCACCGTAGGTTCATGAAAATTACCGCCCAGCTTGTGAGGGTTTCCGCCTAATAACAATTTGCCTCCGCGCGCCAAAGCGTCCTCAACATGCTTGCGCATTTTCATGAGCGCCGCCGAGTTAATAAGAGGGCCTTGTTTTACATCCTCCTCGAATCCGTTCCCTACCTTTAATTTGGTCGCTTCTTCCGCGAGAAGTTTCGAAAATTCCGAAGCGATGGACGCTTCTACTAAAATTCGATTTGTACAAACGCAGGTCTGACCCGTGTTCCGAAATTTCGAGAGAATAGCTCCTTTGACGGCCTCCTTCAAATTAGCATCAGCAAAAACGATGAAAGGAGCATTTCCGCCGAGCTCTAGCGAAACTCTCTTTATACTTCGTGCAGCCTTTTCTAACAGAATTTTTCCGACTCTTGTAGAGCCCGTAAAACTAATCTTGCGGACGATCGGGTTTTCCAAAAATTCGTCAGCAATAGGCTCGGGCTGACCCGTTACGACTTGAATTGCACCCGGAGGAAAACCTGCCTCTTGAGCAAGAGCAGCAAGCGCTAGTGTAGAAAAAGGAGTAAGCTCCGACGGCTTTGCGATGACGACACACCCCGCCGCAAGGGCCGGGCCCGCTTTTCTGGTAATCATTGCGCTTGGAAAATTCCAAGGCGTCAAAATCCCCGAGACACCGATCGGCTCTTTCCAAGCGAGAAGACGAAGTTCCTGACGATGCGTAGGGATTATATCTCCATAAGTTCTCTTGGCTTCTTCGCCAAACCATTCCAAGAATGAAGCCGCATAATCAATTTCTCCTCTCGATTCGGACAACGGCTTCCCTTGTTCCCAGGTCATGATTTTGGCCAGGTCTTCTTTATGAAGAATCATTAAATCGGCCCAGGCACGGAGGAGTTTTGCCCGCTCTTTGCCGGTGGTCTTTGACCATTTCTTTTGTTCAAGTTCCGCAAATTCTATAGCTCTCTTAACTTCCTCCCGCGGAAGATCCGGAACAGTCCCTATTTCGGTTTCCGTTGCGGGATCGAATACCGGAATCGTTTTTGGCCAAGAGTTCCAATGACCTGCATAAAAACAGGAAGTTCTAAATAACGAGGATGAGGCGAGATTTGGATGGTTCATAATAATGCGGAATAATTTTCTTAGTAACGGGCTTTGACTACAGTTTTAATAAAAAGTTATTTTTTTTATTAAATTATACGCAAAAAAAGGAGATACATTTTAATCATTAATAGTTAACTAACTTAATTATCTGAATTGAATTTACGAGCTATTCTCAAAGCCTTGTCATATGAGCACAAAACATCGGTACTTAACAACGGCTCTATTCCTATTTATTCCGTTATTAATCGACTTGGAGGCCGTAACGGTCCTGACAACTAGCGGTCGTACTTTCGAAAGAGTTACGATCGAAAAAGAGACTGAAACGGAAATCGAAATCATCGATAAAGACGGTGTAATTTATCGAATTCGAAAAGATAGAATCAAACAGATTTCTCCCGATTCGAAAGAAGGCCCTGCCGAGTTTACGACGGATGAAAGTGTTCCGACTGGAGCGGTAAAGAAGCCATCGCCTGCCGAAGCTCTCCCGGAACACTCCTTTCTATTTTCACAATCAGTTTCTAACGACGGAGCGTTTCAAGGGTCGGATCTATTCGGCGAAAGGCAAGCAAGAAGAAACGGCACCAAATATAAGGAATTCTATCAGGCTTACTTTCTAACAACTAGCATCGATTTATTAGGCCTACCTAAACAGTTCAAACTAGGTATGACCATGATGAATCCGTTAGTCGATCGATCCAATACCGACGCTGATAACTTTGTACAATCTACGCCAGGCGGGCCGGATCAAAGCTATTTGATAAATCAATCGCTCGCCACAGGAACTTTGCAATACGATCCGAATCAGGTGAAAACGCGAAAAGAAAAGAACGGCCTATTCGACTACCTTTTCACTAGAGCAATGTACGAACATGAAACGAAATTGGGCGCGTTTTCGGCCGGATTTTTATTCATAAACGCTAATGATCCGATCTATGTGATGAGAGGATATTGGGTTATAGGATGGCGCCCTCCGTTTCTGGAATGGCTCAATCCTCAATTTTCTGCCAATAATAAGATGTTAAACGATTATGGCGGAATTTTTCAGGGAACACATAACTATCGTCTCTCTCTCAGCCATGAATTCTTCAAAGGAGAAACTTTCCGAGTAACTCCAAGCTTAGTCGTAGGGTACGCGGATGTGAACGATAATATAGATCGTAAGAAAGGAATCAGCGATATTAGCCCTAGATTACAGTTCGATTATGGAAAGTTCTTCTTTGCAGCAAACGCTATGTATAGAGCCACACCTGCCTTGGTCGACAATTCGAGTTATACTCCTAGCAATGGAGTTTATCCCGATACGAATCAGAATGACGGCAAAACGATAGACCCATCCAAGGTTTACGGGTATAAAAACGAATTTGTCGTTAATTACCTCTCCTCAATCTCTCCTAACGAATTCGTAAGAAGAGGTTTGATCGAACATTATCAGCAACAACACATAGTGCATTTTATATTCTTTTATAATATAGGTTACACTATTAGGATCTGAAATTACAAGGACCGAACCTTTACTTCGGTCCTTGGAGCAGGAGCAGTCGAAAGGTTTCTTCTCTGCCTGTCTCTTTCGCGTTCTCGTTCGGAATATAATCGATTCGCGCTATTTAGGATTTTGAACTGCTTTCAACATTTTAGAAATGAATTCGCAGAAAGGAAACATTCCTACTTTATCGCCAATATTTTCCAGGTTTGATAATTTAACACTCTACCATAGGAAGCAATACACCCTAGTTTAAACAGGCGCGCGTGCACCTGCGCGTCTGACTAAAATAAATCATTCAAAAATTTTTAACTTTCGACTCCGTTGATACCTAACCCGTAAATCCATAAATATTTCATAATAAACCAATTCGTTTTCGGTAAATCTTAACTTGTTCATCGCCTTTTATATTATACTACCGATTACAGTAGTCTTTTGACTTAAGTGCAATGTGGCATTTGTACAGAAACGGCGAGCTGTAACGAAATAATCAAATTTAAAATGAACATTTGTTCTCTCTGTTCCTCTCATCCCATATAGACTAAACAAATTGAATTATTAACTCGGTTCATTTTCCTACTTGACTGAGGATGAAATGGAGCTTCACTTAAATCGCATTTAACAACGATCATTCTGTAAAAAGGAGAGCATCATGGCTGATTTACCTAAGGTTTGTGTAATTGGCGCCGGTTCTAGCGGAATTACCGTATGTAAATCTTTACAAGATAAAGGAATTCCTTATCACTGCTACGAGAAAGGAAGCGATATTGGCGGTAATTGGCGTTTCAATAACGATAATGGGATTAGCAACATATATAAATCGTTACATATTAATACGCATCGCGATCGCATGGAATATCGCGACTATCCGATGCCGCCGTGGTATCCGGACTATCCGAACCATGAGCCGATACAAAAATATTTCTTGGACTATGTAAATCATTTCGGTCTCAGAAAAAACATGTCGTTCAAAAACGGCGTTATAAAAGTCGAACCGCAAGAAGACGGAACCTACTTAGTCACGACCGAAAAAGGGCCAAAAAATTATTATGACGCGATAATCGTAGCGAACGGACATCATTGGTCGCCGCGCTGGCCTGAACCTAACTTTCCCGGAAAGTTTAACGGGAAGATCATACATTCCCATGATTATGTAGATCCTGAGCATCCGATTCAATTAGTCGGCAAGAGAGTCGTCATTCTAGGGATGGGAAATAGCGCTATGGATATTTCCGTCGAATTGAGTCGTCCAGGAGTGAGTGAGAAAGTTTTTCTATGTTCTAGAAGAGGAGCTTGGGTCATTCCGAATTATCTATTTGGAAAGCCTCTGGATAAATCTACGCAGCTAATACCTCCCGGAACTCCCTTCTGGCTTAAAAGGGCTGTGTTGGGCTTTATCCTAAAGCTAGGCGTAGGTAAAATGGAAGATTTTGGACTCCCTAAACCCGATCACAAACCGGGAGAAGCGCATCCGACTATTTCGCAAGATATTCTGGTTAGACTAGGCAGAGGGGATATCACGTATAAACCCTTAATCCAGGAGTTTAAGGGAAATAGAATCAGATTTGCGGATAACTCGGAAGAAGAGGTAGATGCAGTCATTTATTGCACCGGTTACAACGTAAAATTTCCTTTCTTCGAGCGGAATTTCATAGATGTTCAAGATAATCATTTACCTCTTTTTCATCGAACTTTCAAACCGTCGTTGAATAATCTATTCTTTATCGGCTTGTACCAACCTCTCGGTGCAATTATGCCGTTAGCTGAATTCCAAGGAAAATGGATCGCAGAATACCTGACAGGAAACTATCAACTTCCGACGGTTCCGGAAATGCAAAATCAAATTAAAAAATACGAAGATGGAATGAGAAAACGGTATGTAGCTTCCGCGAGACATACGATGCAGGTTGATTTTGAAGATTTTCTATATTATATGCAAAAAGAATTGAAATCTGGTAAAGTCCGTGCGTCAAAAGCTGGAAATCGACTTCCGATAGAAGCAAAAGCCCAATATAAGAGTTTGTCAAAATTGGACAGCCGTAACGGAATTAGTCGAAAAGTCTCGGGAAGAAGTAAAAAAGGTGCTTTTGCAAAAGTTTGAAATGATCGCGGCGAAGACCTTGATGGCGTTGCCGACGGAAATGCTTCGAGCATTCGGAGATGACATTAAGAGAGAGCGGGTATTAGATCCGAAAATCAGAGCTGCGTTATTACTAGCCAAAATCAAACCAAAGATAGAAACTCTCTCACCCGTTCATGCAAGAAGGGTATTTGAATATATTATAAACCTCTTCGATCTTCCTAAGGCCGATATCGCTCGCGTCGAAGATTTTACGATCGCAGGCATTTTCGGGAGGATACCGGTCCGTTTATATTCTCCTAGTGGTCGTGCCGAACTTCTACCCTGCGTTATTTATTATCATGGCGGCGGTTTTGTTATAGGAAGTTTAGAGTCCCATGATCGCGTATTACGATATCTCAGTCGATTGACCGGCTGTGCTATTCTTGCCGTCGATTACAGACTCGCACCGGAACACGTATTTCCAGCCTCATGGGAAGACGCATATTCAGCATATAAATGGGTTCGCAGCGGCGGAAAAGCCGTCGGCTTGGACCCGAAGAAAGTTGCAGTCGGTGGAGATTCTGCCGGTGGAAATTTAGCTATCTCGATCTCAACAAGGGCAAAGAAAGATAGGATAGCCGCTCCCACCTTTCAAATTTTATTTTATCCCTGGATAGATCTCGCGCAGGAGAGAAAAAGCGTGGAAGAATTCGGAAGCGGTTACGTCTTAACTCGGGATCTTCTTAGATATTTCAAAAAACATGCCTTTGCAAATACAAGCGATTGTTTAAACTCTCTAGCAACTCCTCTCAAACTATCCTCCTTCTCAGGAACTCCTCCCACATACATTCAAGTTGCCGGGTTTGATCCGCTCCAAGATGAGAATCTAGCATATGTCGACGTACTAAGAAAAGCGAATGTTTCGGTCGAGGCAAAAGTTTACGGCGAACTCATTCATGGCTTCATTAACCTGGCAGGGAAAATTCCCGCAGCAAGAGAACCTTTAATGGATGCCGCTGTTTGGATTCGAAAAGGTTTTAAATTGAAGAGAGAATGATTCTCCTAAAAAAGCGCTCGGTTCCTTTAAGATATCATTCTCGACTTTCAAGTTCGATAAAAATTATACGTTTAATATTTCGATCTAAAATGTTTTATAAATTTGATTGGGTTCGACGGATTCGACGAACCCCGATTTTTTTCCGGCAGATTGCAATAACTCTATTCCGGGATCCGATTCGTATACGATATGAAACGTATCCTCACTGATTTTTTCGATACTTATAATTTTAAAACCGGGTAAAAGTCCTTTTATTCTTTCCGAAGCCGTCCCTTTCCTCAGCCTCAGAATGTATTCATTACGAACGGAGCTTTTAGTTTTTTTGGATAGGACTCCTTCTCTATCTCGAACCCTTTTCGTATTCTTGTCCAATTCGCTGGCATCCGGACATCCGAGTAAAAGTATTAATAGGAGAACGATCGGAACAGTTTGCCAACGCAAATATCTGGAAATTCTCATCATACGATTATTCAATTCAAAATGAACTTGCCCGTCTATTTCAAATTAAGATTTTAAATTTAGCAACATATCTCTTCCTTATCGATTCTAATTTCCGATATTGAAGTAGTATTTTGTGCGGAAAATTGGTTTGAAATTTTCGAAGTTCGTTTGAGAAATTTCAACATGCGTTCTCGATTCATTATCCATTTCGTATTTCTAGCGTTTCTTCCCGTCCATTTTGCAACGGCATTGATTCCGACAAAGCCGCAAAAGGAGGAAAAAGAAAGAACGGAAAGAAATCGAACGACCAAATCCCATGACAAGGTCTCTTGCTGCGAATTAGACGATAGTTCCCAAGGAGATCTCCGATTAGTCCGGATCTGCCTTACCCGAAACCGAACGCGCTTTATCTTTAAATTTAATTCCCCATCCAGCGGTTCCTGCGCAATATTAAGTAACGTAACCTTTCGAGATGCGTCAGGCAAGGTTTACGAATCTATTTCTACCGACGGAATCCCGGATTGTAATTCGCAAAAACGATGGATCGTCGAAGAATTTATTTGGAACTTCGAAAGAATGAATCCAAAGTCTAAATCGTTCGATTTATTCGAGAAGGAAGTTGCCGGTCTTTCCGCATGGAATTGGAAAGAAATTAGTCTTGAGAAATGTAATCTCGAATAGAAGATAATTTTCTTAACCGCGGGATTAAACGAAAAGAAACGAATGCAAAGAAAATATCGAAAGTATTCCTTCTCCGACCGAACATTATGCAATTAATCTGCGGAGTTAAATTTTAAAATGGATAAACCAAAAAGCTACTGCTCTTACATCCGTTCATTAGGCCCAAACGAGGCAAACGAACACAAAGCCTATCATAACACTGAATACGGTTTTCCGTTGAAAAGCGACGACGAACTTTTTGGTCGACTAATCCTCGAAATAAATCAAGCCGGTTTATCATGGACTACGATTTTAAAAAAGAAGGAAAATTTCTACGAAGCATATCATAAATTTTCAGTCGAGAAGGTATCGAGATACAAGCAAAAAGACATCGATCGATTGCTTTCGAATTCGGGAATTATTCGCAATAAACTTAAAATAGAGGCCGCAATACATAATGCAAACGTAATTCGATCCATTCAAAAAGAATTCGGTAGTTTCTCCTCGTGGTTAGACTCCCACCATCTAAAATCGCGAGATGAATGGACTAAACTATTTAAGAAAACATTCAAATTCACTGGAGGAGAGATTGTAAATGAATTCCTTATGAGCACCGGTTATCTTCCGGGCGCCCATGACAAAGATTGTCCGACTGCGAAAAAAATTCATAAGCTTAAGCCCGCATGGGCAAGAATCAAATTATCATGAATCGACCGCCTTTCGCGAAGATAAAATCAGTAAAAGAATTCGAAGCACATTACTGGTATCGGGAAGAGCTTCGTCGTACATGCGCCGACTTAGACATTCCGCTCTACGGAACTAAAGTAGATCTGGAAGAGAGACTTAAAACGTATATTAGATCCGGCGATGTCGAGCAAATTCGAAAGCAACTGAAACCCAAAATTTCGGCTTCAAAACGAAGACAGAAAAGCCCGCCTAAAAAAATTACCCTCAATTCTAAAATACTTTCGGATGGAATAAGATTCGATGCCGTCTTTCGTGAATTCTGTCGAGCGTATTACGGCGGTAAAAAATTCTCCTTCACGAAAACGATGGCCGAAGCCGTACGTGATGCGGAAAAAAGCGGGAATCTAAATTTGACTGTTGCCGACTTACTGAGAATTTATGAAAATCCGCCTTCAGCCCCTCGTCCGGAGGACACAGTTCTAAGATGGAATCGATTCGTGAAAGACTTCCATGCAGATCGCAAAACCCATGTATTTAAGAAAAAACTGAACATTGCCGCTTTTCTTTGGGGAAAAGTAAGAGATCGCTCGGGAAGCAAACGATACAATTCGGATCTTTTATCGGAATTTTCTACGGAAATTGCACGGATAGAAGGATCTAAAAAGTAATAGGGCGTTGGCTCCTTTTTCGCTCGCCGAACCGAGCGATTCGCTATATAATTAAAAGCTAGAATCGAATCACGGATTTATGCGCGCTATAATTGGGATTTTGATATTATTACTATTTCTTTCGGGACTTCCTTTACACCTCAAAGGTGACGGAGAGAAAGAAGCCTGTTTAAATTGGGAAAAAACATTTCCTAATGTTAATTCAAAGCTTTCCCTGGAGGTAAGCAGTTTCCATCTGCTCCTCTCACCTCCCTCAACTGCCGCGATGCAGAGCCGAAGACTAGGAGAGGTTGTCGCTAAAACTTTAGGTTCATATAAGATTGTGAATCGGGAAATTCTAATCGATTTTGACTTTCAGGCCGAAGATCCGGATGAATGTTCTACGAATTGTAAAGATCAAAGCTATCGAGCAAACTTCGACTCAAGTGACGAAGACCCTTATAATTCCTGCCTCATCTCGTGCCGAAAGAACACCGAGTTCCGTTACGGAAAAGATAAGTTCAGAGTACCGCTTACGTTTCGAATTTTTAAGGATGAATCTTCTACCATTCGAATTGACGGTCTAAGCTATCGCGATCCTAATCCGATTGCGGGAAAAATGGCATATATATTTCCGCACTATTTTGCCGGAGATCCTGTAGGATGCGCCCCTAACGGAATTTCTTGGGACTGAACCGTTATATAATGAAAAGGTTAAGAACGTTTTTCAGGAGGAGAAATTTTCGAAAATTCCGCACTTAAATCAATATCATGTAAACCTAATTGAGATTTTAATTGTGCGATTTTTCTATACTCTTCTCCTTTCTCCGGCTGAGTAAGGATTATTTGTAATAGTTCTTTTTTACCTTTTGCATCCAAATTACCGGTAAGATAGGAGGCGAGTAAATCCTCGAAGCTATCTTTTTTTCCGGTAATTTTTCGTGTCATATTGGTTCGATCCCATTTTCCTCGAGAAAGGTCCTCAAAATTCTGAATGCACTTAACAATCTTCGACTGACAGTTCTTTCAGAAATTTTTAATGCTTCCGCGGTCTCTCGTAGTGTCTTTTTTTCTAATTCTTTTAATAATATTATACTCTTTTCCGGTTCGGGAAGACGGGAAATTCCTTCTTTCAAAAAGGAATTCAAATTTTTTTTCTCAATTTCCGATGGATCTTTATCATTTCCGGCAGAAAGCTCCGGAAAATTATCAATATTGATAGAGATATTATTCGACTCTTTCTTTGAACGATTGAAGAGTTTAAAATAGAGATTTTTGCCGATGGTGCATGACCAAGAGGAAAAACTACCTCTTGAAGGATCGAACCTATCCATGACCTCGTAAGCTTTGAGAAAAGTTTCTTGGGTTAGGTCTTCCGCAATTTCCGGATTACCGGAAAGCTTCAGAAGAAAATGATAAACGGTATTCCTAGAAGATTCATAATATTTCGAAAATTCCTGTTGAGAAAGTCCTTCCATTTTTCTCTAATAAATACGGCAAAATCCAAGATTTTGGCTAACTTTTACAAGAATCATAGTGGGCGGAAGCATAAATTGACTCGATCTTTCTCTACTCTTAAATGCATGAGAAGAAAATTTGGACTCAGAGAATCCGGACTCTATCATATCTATTTTTTATATCCCTTTTGGGCTAAGTCGAATGATTTCGGCATGAATAAACGCCACTTTTAATCAATAAAGAGAGGAATTTTAAATGTTACGCAAATTACCTGAGAGAAATCTGTTATTAACTCTGAATGGATAAAACTCTTTTTTACCAAGAAAGAATCGTCTCGCATCCTTCCGTTTGTGGCGGGAAACCGGTAATAAAAGGAACTTCGATACGCGTTTTAGAAATATTGGATATGGTGTTTCTTGGATTCGGCCTGCAAGAAATCTTAGGTGAATATCCTCAACTCCTCGAAGAGGATGTAAGAGCCTGTCTGCACTACGCTTCGAAAAGATTACATTCGCCTCTTTTAGAGAAAGCTCTCAGTCAAGGCTGGGTTGATAATCGGGATCAGCCTGTTCAAATATGCGGTGAATAATTTCTTATTTTCTCTCACCGAGAATCGGACCGCCAATCTTTTCCATCATTCGTTCCTTCGTAAGAATTAAATCTTCCCGATTGTCCGCCGCCATTTCAGCCGGTCCATCCAAATAGATGGCGCCTTTAGGACAGGCCTCTTCGCATAAGCCGCAAAAAATACAACGAAGAAGATCAATTTCAAATTTCTTCGCAAATTTATCTTCAGGATGAAGGTGTTGAATCTCGGGCGTTACCAACCCGGCTTCGATATGAATCGCATCCGCAGGACAAATCCACATGCAACAGAAACAACTCGTGCATCTCTCTCTGCCCTGCTCGTCGCGTTTCATGCTATGCATTCCGCGAAAGCGCGTGGAATATTTTCTCCTTTTTTCCGGAAATTCGAGAGTTACCGCACCTTTAAGAAAAGCGGCTTTGATAAAATGTTTTAAAGTGATCCATAAACCTTTTCCGATCGAATATGAGTAAAGTTTTTGGTACCAAGCGAGTTTATGCTTCGCTGCTACGTTTACGACGTTAACGGTTCCCAATTGCAGCCTCCTTTTTCCCTGTACGCAATTCGACGACGCGATCGACTAGTTCGGAAAAGAATTCTCCCGAAGAAAGTAATCCTTTAGGGGGTTCCATCGACTTATTAAACGTCTGATTCCAACCCTTCTTATTCGTAAAACTACCGGTCTGCTCGGCAAAAGTCTTGATCGGAATTCCGAAGTTCGCATGCGAAATTCCTTCAGTCAGATTCGTTTCTAAAACTACCAACGTCTTTGGTTTTATTCGGCCCAATATCTCCGAAACATTTTCCTTAATCACAAAGACGACATCGTATTCTTCTTTTGAAATCGAAGAAATCAACGATTCCAAGTCGGATCCCGAGATAAAATTCGCATCAACAGCTCCTTTCGTATTAGGATGAGCATCCGTCGTATATTGAAAATCAATTTGCTCCGGATCCTTATATTGCGAAGTCGAGACGCGAGCTTCCGCCGAGAACGGTATCCCGGTTTTTTCCAATGATTTTTTGATCGATCGAAGGTTTTGATCGGATTCGTGACTGCCGCCAAGGATTGCGACTTTGCGCGCTTCGGAGATTTTCAATGCGATCGCATCCAGTACTTCGATACTAGTGCTCGGATTTCCGTCTTTATAATAAGCGAAGAGGCGATTATTATTCAGCCAATCGACGTCGAACCGTCCTTTATCACAAAGGAAGTATTGATCTTTTTCCTCATCGATTCGCGGCATATAACGGTACATTTTATTATCGCGTACGTTCGTATAAGTCTTGCAACCGGTGCTGCATCCGGGGCAGATCGACTCTTCCGATTTATACCACCATACTCTCGATTTAAAAAGCGTCTTATTGTTTAATAAAGCTCCGACAGGGCAGATATCGGCGAGGGCTCCCTGGTAATTATGAGAAATCGGTTCTTCCTTAGCTAAACCGATAATCGAGTGGTAGCCTCGTTCGAACAATCCGAGATTCGATTCGCCCACCAATTCCTCTTCAAATCGAACACATCGATAGCATACTATGCAACGATTATGATTGATGATTAAGTTCGTTCCTATTTCTTCCTGTGGAATATTACGTTTTTCAAGAGTGAATCTTGAATTTCCCTTTCCTTCATTGAAAGAATTATCCTGTAGCTGACATTCTCCCGCTTTATCGCAAACGGGGCAATCAAGAGGGTGGTTTGCGAGCAGGAACTCCATCGTCCCTTCTCTCGCTTCCTTCACTCTCGCGCTGTTGGTCACGATGGAAAGACCTTCCACGACTTTCGTGTTGCACGCGACTTGAAGCCGAGGAATACCCTCAATCTCGATGAGACACATCCGGCACATACCGACTACGGATAATTTCGGATGAAAGCAGAAAAAAGGAATATCAACTCCGGCATCTTTCGCTGCCGAGATCAAATTCTTCTTTTCGTCGACCTCGTACTCGATCCCGTCTATCTTTATCTTGACCACTCGGACCTCCGTTTCTCCGGCCCTGCCAGGCACAATGTCTCAATGGAATCGTACTATTCTCGATTGGCAACCCGTTTCTTTCCGGATGATTACTTCACTTGAGTTAGAATTTCAATTCGTTATAGTAGGAAGGAATTTTTGCCCATTTTTTGAACCATTGCGGATTCATTGCCCTTTGGTACAGATAGGCATCTACTAGAACCAAATTTACTGCCGCTTCGACGATGGGAACGGCCCTAGGCAGAACGCAGGGATCATGTCTCCCTTTTGCCTCTAAGACCGTCTCCTTTCCGGCAAGGTTCACGGTATTTTGCTTTTTAAAGATCGTAGAAGTCGGCTTAAACGCTGCGCGAATCACCAAAGTTTCCCCATTGGAAATACCGCCCTGCAATCCGCCCGAGTTATTTGTACGAGTGCGAACTCGTCCAGTACTTTCCTCGACGTAAAATTCGTCGTTATGCTTGCTCCCAGTTAGTTGAGTTCCGGAAAAACCGGAACCGACTTCAAAACCTTTACAAGCCGGAATGGACAAAATAGCCTTAGCAATATCCCCATCCAATTTATCGTAAACAGGATCGCCTAACCCTGGAGGTAAATTATAGGATGCGCAGCGGATAATTCCGCCCACGCTATCTCCTTCTTCTTTCATTTTCAGAATCAGAGATCTCATTTTTTCGGCTGCAGCAATATCAGGGCATCGAACCTCGTTACCGTCGACGATCTCTCTCGTTTTAGGATATTGGTCTTCCGCAAGCTGAGACTCGATGATTCCGATTGTGTCCACCCAAGCGACTGTCTTGATGCCGAGATCGTCTTCCAGTATCAATCTAGCTATTGCCCCGGCCGCAACTCGAGCGATAGTTTCCCGAACGGAAGAACGGCCTCCGCCTACGTGTGCACGAAAACCGTATTTAGCCTGATACGTATAATCCGCATGGGAAGGTCGAAACGTATCCCGTAGATTTTCGTAATCCTTGGAAATTGTATTTTGGTTATTAACGATTAATGCGATCGGACTTCCGATCGTCTTTCCTTCGAAAACTCCGGACACTACGCGAACGGTATCCGATTCATCTCTAGGCGTTGTTAAATTGCTTTGACCCGGTCGCCGACGATTCAGGTCTTTTTGGATTTCCTCCAATCGAATTGGAATCCCGGCAGGAACTCCTTCAATGACGACTCCGACAGACTCACCGTGCGATTCCCCGAATGTGCTAATGCGAAATACTTTACCCCAGCTTGAAGGCATACAAGTACCAGAAAACAAGAACCCCGCAGTGGAAGAAAGTCCGTTTCCTACGTTACGGGGATAAAAGAGGTTGGCCTTAAGCGACAGATTTCGGAGCGGTTTGCCTGTAGTTCCTATCGATAAGATCAAATAATGGAGGATCTAATTCCGGAGCTATCATATAAACCACGCGCCTTGGATCCACTGCGTTTCCTAGATTAAAAATCGCTTTCCGTCGATCAGGACTAAACGATTTCCGATCATATCCCGCTATGCGAATTTTTCCTTTGTTGGTTAGGATCGGTCGAATCGATCCGATTCGTTCCAAAAGAGGACGAGTTTGATTTCGATTAATTTCTTTGATAACGCAGGTCTCGAAATGGATTTTGCGCTGGGAATCCGAAGAAACTACGATAACGTAATCGCCTGGATTTAGAACGCTTCGATTTTCGCACAAACTTAATGCCATAAAATCGAAAAAATCCTTCACTACTTTCTCATTATAAGAAAAGAAACTATTATTCAGAATGATCTTCATCGATGTGATCGAGTCGTACGCTTCTCTCCAATCCTGCTTCGAACTTAAAGAAGCGAATTCGCCGGAGATAGATATTATTGACGGATCATCGTCGCTATAGGTATTCGATTGCAAATGCTGAATCTGTCTTTGTAGGTCGTCCACCAATATCGTTCTAGTCGGATCATCCTTGTATTTTTCATAGTACCCCAGAAGTTTTTGAAGCAAAAAGGCAGTCTGAGGATAATTATTATTCAAACCCTCCCCTTTATACGGCCTATGGCTATTTAGCACGGCCGACTTAACCTGCGGCTGAATCGTACTTAAATTCGCGATCATCAGGTAGCTAATGATCGGATGGTTCTTCACGTATTCGAATTCTTCCTGACTTAGATCTTTATGGATCGGTAACTTCATCCTAGATTTACCGATATCAACCATGTATGATGCCATCATCAGGTTGATTTGTTGATTCTTTGAAATTTCCGAATCTTTGTTTGAAAGGGCCTTTAATCCTCTCAGCTTCATCGCCATGGAAATGACCGTACGCTTTGTGAGAATTTCCGAATCAGTCTCAACTCCCGCGCCTTTCATAACTTCGATTACGTTTAATAATCCCATTTCCATATCGGAGCTTGACGCAAAATCTTCGAGAATTTCGTTGATCGCTTTTGTAACTTTTTTTACGTGATTACCGTTCAACGGATAGTCTCGAAGCTCTTTCAGTAAAGACGACGCGTCCATAGCCATTTTTACCGTAAGTTCAGGATTAACTAATTTTATGAATGATACTTTTCGACCATGAACGGAATCGGGAAGGTCGAATTTTATGGTTACTTTATCTCTCTCAGATATGAGAAAATAAATCCCTTGGGCCTCGAATTTCTGAAGGCGATTGATATCCGCCTCGGAAGCATTATTCTTTCTGTGAATAAGAATTTGTCCGTTCTTATTGTAAAAATCGACCGGAATCGTTTTTTCTTCTTTAAAGCGACGAATAACGTCTTCATTAAATTCGAAGCGCTCTAATCTTGTGGGATCACCTGAGTTTGAAAAATTGGAGGACTGGTTCATTTTTCTTCCGCTTATTACCTTAGGACTATACTGATGACGGCAACCGAAAAAGCGACCCGAGTATATCAAGACTCGCTAATATCACTAGGAAATAAGAATGCTATCGCTTAGAGCAAGAATAAATTTCCGGTTAAGCGAAATGAACTTTAAGAAACCGGAGCTTTGACGGTTTCGTCGCTATCGGTTGCAGTTGACTTAGGGGATAGAAAATCACGCGCTTTCTTATCCAAGAAATCGAAAAATTCTTCGTCGATTTCCGGATCTACCAGATAAATGATCCGCCTCGGATCTGCGTTTCGTTCTAGATTAAAAATTGCCCTGCGTTTGTCTAAATTCAAACTCGTTTTCTCGAAGCCTGAAATCCTGATCTTTCCGTTATTTGCAAAGGTCGGTTTTATCGTCCCTATTCGCTCTAGCATAGGACGGATAGAATTCTTATAAGACTCCCTAATCACGCAAATTTCGAAGAAAACTTTGCGATTTGAATCCTGGGATGCGACTATCACGTAGTCACCGATTTTCAGAAACGGTTGATTTTCGCAGAGAGAAAGCCCGACATGATCGTAAAAATCTTTTAGAGTTTTTTCATTGTACGCAAAGAAACTATTGTTTAAGATCAACTTCAAAGCCTTAACCGCGTCCATCGGATTTCTCCAAGGCTGAGCAGTCGTTAAGGAGGCAAATTCCCCGGCAATCGAAAGCATTCCTATATCGTCATAGCTAAGTGCGTTCGTCAGGATAATCTTAACTTGTTTTTGAATATCGCTTACGAGCAGCGTCTTTCTATAGTCATCTTTATATTTTTCACGATAGCCTTGAAGTTTTTGTACGAGTAGTTTTGCCTGCGGATAATTATTGTTTAGTCCTTCGCCTTTGTGAGGGCGGTGATGGTTCAAAACGATCGTTTTTACCGTGTCCTCCAATTCCGGAATATTCGCTATCATCAAGTAACTAATAATAGGATGATTCTTAATATATTCCAGTTCCTCCGCTTTTAAATTTGCATGGGTCGGAATTTTCATCTGCGTATAACCGATATCCGCCAGATAAGACGCCATCATTAAATTCATTTGTTCGGATTTCTTAATATCCATGTCGGCCTTCGTAAAAGCTTTTGCCGTCCTAACTTTCATCGCCATCGCCAACACGGTTCTTTTAGTAAGGACCTCCGAGTCGACAGGCGCGCCCACGTTGGACATGACCTCGAGAATATTAATAAGACCGGTTTCCATATTGGGCGAAGATTTAAAATCTTCTAATATAGAATCGATGGATTTTCCGACGTCTTTAATGTTCGCGCCGGATATCGGATACTTTTTAATCTCTTGTAGGAGATCCGACGCACCCTTTGTTAAATTGATCGTGAGTTCGGGATCTATCAGCTTTTCGAAAGTAGGGTCCAAGGATGAATTTCTTCTTCCTGAGCCGGGACGTATCTTACCGATTTCCGCCGTTAAAAAATAGATGCCTTGTTTTTCGAATTTTTGAAGGCGATTGATATCGTCTCCCGAAGCCATATCTTTTTTATGGATCAGGATTTGTCCGTTCTTGTTATAAAAGTCTACCGGGATAATCCTATTTTCGCGGAAATGCTGGATTACCTCTTCGGTAAAATCGAATTTCTGTAAATCCTTGGACGCGTCCATCTTCCGGGCGGAAAACTCCTATTTAATAGTATCGGTTTTCGTTCGTCTAAATACGCATAAGGATCTTCCAAAAGGCGCGTATCGTTCAGAAATTAAAATAAAACGAAATTCACAATATGGAGGACGGTTACAAATCCCCGCTCGAAAATCCCGCTTAAGTTATAGTATCTGAGACGAACGATCTTTCGTCTATCAAACTTGGTTTAAACTACTTTGAAGGATATATCTTCGAACGCGCTCTTCCACGGAGGATCCTGCAAAGCCAGTCTCTGTACGCGAGTCGGTTAACAGGAAAGTATCCAGAGCTTTATTAGTCGCCCCGTCGGTCCGAACCTCGCCGGAAAGAATATTGATTCCTAAATCCTTCAAAACACCGGTCACAAAATAGAGAAGACCCTTTCTATCCGGCGCTTCCAAATAAAATTTCGTTGCGGAACCATCCGGAAGATCTTCGAATTCCAGTTGAGAGTCCTTACTCAGATAGAATGTGTTTCGAATATCAATTTCGCTAGATGTTTGGATCATTTCTTCCAAAACTTTCTCGTCGGAAAAAACCGAAGACATAAGAATACCCAGCTTCGAAGCCTTAATTCGCGAATCCGTCTCATCGGAGCGCAAAAGAAATTCATCGTAGCTAATAAGGGATTCGCCTTCCTTTACGGTCCGAATATCGCCGGAAAGGATCTCAAATCCCATAAAAAACATGGCCTTAACCATTTTATGAAGAGTACCGGGGGCGGTTTCTGACGTCTTTAGCGTAACCCGATAAACCCCATATTCTTCTTTATAGTTGAATTCGATCATAATTCCGCGTTCAGCACAAAATACTATTTCGGGAACAAAAAGACACCCAAAAACTAATGTACCATTCTATACTTCAATCAAGTCTAAAAATATATACGACCGTTTTTCCGGATTCTGTCTCCTAAATTTTTTTCCATAATGAGACAGAAGAGTGGGGAAAATCTTTCACCTTCCGCTTTCCGTCCCGGCTACTATCAGAATAATAGGAAATTCCAGGACTACGTTAGGAAATCAAGTTCCTACCACCCTTAATCCGAACAGGGCAATAGGGGACAAATTTATGACAAATAAACAGAAATTCAAAGACGGCTTCCGTTTGGGTAAAAATCCCGCTACGTTCCCGAACAACCCAACGAATGCACCAAAAGCTCCGCCTGGAAGTCAGGCGGCTAGAGGATCATATTCCTCTTCTCTCGGACCCAATTTAGTCTCGGGAGATCCGTTGCAGGATTCTCCTTTGCTAATCTTACGAGGATTAGCTCGATTCTTCAGAAAATACAAACTTAGATTAGGAGTAGTACTCGGATTTTTATTGGTGGAAATTTTAGTTTATTCCACGATTCCTTTCTCCTTTAAGTTTCTAATCGACGAAGCCATTATTGGAAAGAACCAAACAGTACTTTATATTACCGGAATTTTATTAGTGGGCGGAACGATTTTAATCACCGCCGTCGGCACTGTTCGAGATTATCTATACAACTGGGTTTCCGCGAGAGCGATTCGCGATATGCGGGAAGAATTATTTCTGCATTTACAAAGAGTCAGTTTGGACTTCTACGGAAATGCAAGGATGGGAGACATCCTCTCCAGATTCTCTTCGGATCTATCCGCACTCGAGAACGCGGTTTTAGCCGCCATTCCCTGGGGAATTTCTCCGATCCTTGAGGCAATTTTTGGAACAGCTTTATTATTCGCTCTAGATTGGCGACTCGGCGCGATAGCGACGCTAACGTGGCCTGTAACATTTCTTGGTCCGATCTTTTTCTCGAAACGATCCACTCAAGCAAGTTACGATCGTAAAGGAGAAGAAGCCAAAGTTTTAAATGCGGTGGAAGAATCGGTATCCGCTCAAAATTTAATCCGAGTTTATGATTTGGATAAACTCTTCTGGGAAAGATTCCGCGGCAATTGCGATCGGCTATTTAACGTTTCCTTAAGATTGGGACTTACTAATTCATACTTAGAACGTTCCGCTTCCGGTGGAATTTTAATGTTGCAGGCAGTTTTACTGATTTCAGGCGCATGGTTTGCATTTCACGGCTTAGTAAGCGTTGGATCGCTAGCGGCTTTCTTACCTCCGTTCTTAAATTTGAGCTATTCCCTCCTATACGTTTCACAGTATTTTCCGACATTGAATCAAGCGAGCGGGTCTGCGAAGCGAATACTGGAAATTCTGCGGACGCCCGCCTTTGAACAAGACTTGAATCGTTCCGTTTCTCCATCGGAATTTAGAAACATGATTCGGTTGGAAGATGTTCACTTCCGATACAAAGGCAGGAATAAGAATTTAAACGGGATCGATCTTGAAATACCCAAAGGAAGTTATACAATCATTCTGGGGCCGAGCGGTTCCGGAAAAAGTACCATCTTTAAAGTTCTTTTGGGGATTATCGAACCGAACCAAGGTAAAGTCACTTTGGACGGATTGGATTTGGATAAAATCCATAGACCTGCCTTACATTCTTTAATAGGAATCGTCTTCCAAGACACTTTCCTCTTTCACACGAGCATTTTAGAGAATATCCGATTGGGTTGTCCGGATGCTAGCGCGGAAGACGCAGTAGAAGCGGCCAAACTTGCGGAAATCCATGAATTTATTTCCTCATTACCGGACGGGTACGAGACCATCGTAGGCGATAAAGGGACCAGACTTTCCGGCGGTGAAAAACAGAGGATCGCTTTAGCTCGCGCAATGGTTCGAAATCCGCAAATCCTATTGCTAGACGAAGCCACGTCGGCATTGGACCCCGTTACGGAGGCTAGAATTCTTAAAACCCTGCAGAAATTACGGGAGGGAAGAACTATCGTTTCTGTAACTCACAGATTGACCGGCTTACATTCCGCCGATCAGGTGCTTGTTATGAAAAACGGAATTTTAGAACCGTACCACTCCTCGGATGGGGAAAACGCTCCTGTTCCGGCTATCGGACTTTAATAGATTTTATTCCGGTAAACAACAACGAGATTGATTTTAAAGGAACCGAATTTTTCTTATTCTTACTATGCTGAAAGTACCTACGTATGTAGCCGACTCTCCCATTGGCGGGCTGGGTCTCTTTGCTGGCCGGGACATCGAACCGGGCGAATTAATTTGGGAATACCATCCAAAAACCGTCTGGATTTTAACTCAGGAGGAAGTAGATTCGCTTCCGGAACGCTTGCGCGAGTTAATCTATACTTATTCCTATCTTTACGAAGGAAAATGGTTTTTCTGCGTTGATAACTCCCGTTTTATGAATCATAGCGACGACTCCAATACCCTGGAGGACAAAACCGGGGTGGAAGGAACTAGTAATCCGATGGGAAAAGACCGGGCCGTTCGTAAAATAAAGGCCGGCGAAGAGCTAACTTGTAATTACAAACAGTTCGATCAAAATTGGAACGAAAAACTTTCGTCTTAATAGTCTATCTTTAAGTCTTTAATTTTCTTATCTAAAGTATTCCGGTTGATACCTAGAAATTTAGCGACTCTAGTCTTCGTATATTTGAATTTTTTCATCGCGTACTTAATCAACCGCGCTTCGACTTCTCCAACGACAACTTCCATTGCCCTTCCGTCCAGAGCATCAAGATGTGCGGGAGAAAACCGGGAACTTGCGACTTCCATAGAAGTATCAGGATCTCCCACATCAATGGACTCCCCTTCGTCTCCGTATAGAATTCTTCCGTTGATTTCGGAGAAATCCTGAATATCCAGCATTTCGGATTGAGAAAGAACGACCGCTCTTTCAATAACGTTTTCCAATTCTCTAACGTTACCGGGCCAGCTATAGCTCATTAACAGTTTATGAGCCTCTCTCGTGATCCCTTTTATTTTCTTCGTATTCTCGATAGTGTATTTCGAAATGAAGTGATTGATTAGTAACGGAATATCTTCCGGACGATCTCGTAGGGGAGGCGTCACCATATTCACCACATTCAGACGATAGAATAAATCCGCGCGAAATAGTTTTTGACTGATCAATTCCTCTAAATTCGCATTCGTTGCCGCGATTATACGAACATCTATCTTTTTAGGTTTCACGGAACCGACGGCTTCGATTTCCTTTTCTTGCAAAACGCGAAGTAGTTTGGATTGAAGATTCAAATCCATTTCTCCGATTTCATCCAAGAATATCGTGCCCGTATCCGCCATTTCAAATTTTCCTTTCTTATCGGCTACTGCGCCGGTAAAGGATCCTTTCTTATGGCCGAATAATTCGGATTCCAATAGGTTTTCGGGAATTGCCGCGCAATTTATTTTAATGAACGGCTTATCGGCACGAGAGGAATTGTAATGAATCGCGGAAGCTATCATCTCTTTTCCTGTACCGGATTCTCCCGTAATTAAAACGGAGGCGCGAGAATCGGAAACCAATTGAATCATTTCGAACAATTTTTCCATCGGTTTGGATTTTCCGATCAGCGAACCGAATTTATACTTATTCTTCAGCTCGCGTTTTAGTAAAACGTTCTCTCTGGAAATCTCTCTCTTTTCTTCATCGATCAGTTTTTGAATTCGAATCGCTTGGTATATGATGGATGCTACGACTTGAAGAAAATCCAGGTAGGTCTTTAAATCCACATATTTCTTATGAACAAAAAAAACACTGACTACTCCGAGCACGTCGGTATCGGATTTTATCGGAGCCGCCAAAAAACTGACGTTTTCAGGATTGTTTTTGAAATGGGTGACATTCCCCATTCGGTTTAAAAAATTATCGTCGTTAACTATCGATTCGATGATAAGCGCTTCACCCGATTCATAAACTTTTCCGGTAACTCCTTCACCGGGGAGATAGACCCCTTTTTCCATTTCATCCGCAGTAAGTCCGTAAGCCCCGGTAAGTTTTAAAATGTTCTTTTCGGCATCGAATAGAACGATCGAACCTCTCTCCAGATTTAAGGATTTATCCAGACGTTCCATAATGTCGTCGAATATTTCCTGTAGAATGAGCGTAGATGTAACCGTTCTCGAAATGTCGATCAGAACCTGCTGAATTTTATTTTTCTGTTCAAGCTGTCGAAATGTTTGTAAGTTTTTAAATATCTGCGCGGCCATGTTGGCCAAAGTAGATACGAGTTCTAGATGCTCTTCCGAGAAGGCTTGCTTGCGACTTGAATCCAAAGAGATAACACCGATGACCTCGTCTTCGACGATCATCGGTACTGCCAGCTCGGAAAGAATATCGTCCTTAATAGAAATGTAATGCGGGTTTTGCGTTACGTCGTTGACGATCATTCCTTCCCCGGAAGCCGCAACGATACCGGTAATCCCTTCACCGACTCTAAGCTTTACCTTTGTGCGGACCGAAGGATTCATTCCGCGAAACGTAACGATGTCTAGAACTTCATCTTGCCGATTTATAAGCATTAATGAGCCGGAACCGACCTCGCAAATCTGAATGCACCGTTCCAAGATTAGATCGAGAAGACGATCGGGATCCAAAGTCGAATTCATGGCTGTCGCCACTTCTTGAATATGGCGTAGAGGACTTGGTTTTATGTAGCCTGACATCTGCTTAAAAAAGGTGCGAATTGATGATTTTCGCGTCAAGGAAAAAATCTTAAAAATCGAGCAACCGGCTACAAAATAGTTCAACTCGCCGTTTTTTTTCCGTTTTCTGTCCCAGTTACTTGAAGTTTAAGCGTTTATTTTTTGGAAATCGTTTACGAAAACGATTTCCTTATGAAAGAAATTTCGTATCGTACCGCAAATGTCCTGTGTGTTTTGCGGCGAAGAACGGATTCCCGATGGGATTTTTCAAACCGGTAAGTTCTTTTGCAGATCCTGCACACGGGAATGGATCCTCGAAAAACGAAAGAACACTCGTGCACGCCCTCCTGATGGACCTAGTCTTACGAACGAGGTGCTTTTAGAATTTTTATCCTTATTTAATACAAGTCCCAGCCTTGACGACCTTCTTCAAAACTTTACGAACCTTGCATTTAGAAAGCTGGGTTTACCCGGAATTTCCGTAATGGTCTACGAACCGCGATTGGATAGGATTCTCGTAAAGTCTTGCAAGAACAGACAAGGTCCCTCTTTAGAACGGCTAGCCTTTCGAATGGAAATTAAAAAAGGAGAGGATAGCGGTCCCCTGAGTCAATGCGTGGAAACATGCCAATCCGTATATTATAAATTCGTAGAACAAAAGCATAAACAGATCAAGCAGTACGGCCGCTTAAATCGAGTAGTGTCCGCACTTTGCATTCCGATTCATTTAAAGAAAGAAGTGTTAGGCCTTATTAATGTGGATTATGAGAAAGATGATCCGTATCAAGTGGAGAAGGACAAATATTTTTTAGAACTGATCGCAAGCCAATTCGCCACTACTTTAAAAAATAGAATTCTTTTCGAAGTTTCCCAAACGCAATCTAGAAACTTCCGCAATTTGCATTCCGCAGCGTTAAAATTGAGCAGCTTAGGATTCAAATACAGAACCGAAATATTTAGAGTTATCCTTTTATCTTTAACCGAGTTCTCCGAAAGCGAGATATATGGAATTCTTGAAAAACATTCCTTCGATGAAAGAAAGAATTCGATCAAAGGCCATTTTTTAACGGGAAGTCCGACAGCGCCTGAATTAAAGTTAAATAGAGAGTTAAAAGGGGACTGGGAAATTCTTTCCGCAAATAGAGACGACGACGGCGTTTTACTTTTAGATACCTCGGAGCTGCCAGATTGGAAACGTCTCGGTTTCGGAAAGAAAAATTTAGCCCTTTTACCCGTTCTGAATTCCGAGAATTCGAATATATGGATTTTATTGGCAAAAGATCCTGCCCTTCATTGGAGTCCTGAAGAAGTCGAAGTACTAAATGCTTTTGCTATTCAATCGGGAATTTCGATCCAAAATTTCAATTTGTTCCATCAGCGCGCCGAGAAAGAAAGAATGGATAGGGAAATCGAGATCGCGAGAGAATTGCAAAGGTCCCTTCTTCCAAGAAAAATTCCCGATCAAAAAGGATATGAATTCGGAGGTCTGATGATTCCCGCGGTTGGCGTCGGCGGGGATTATTATGATTTTATAACGGATCCCGCCGATAACGAGACGTATATTTGTATCGGGGATGTTAGCGGTAAGGGAGTTCCTGCGGGGATAGTAATGGCTACGGTGCGAACAGTCATACATTCGCTAGTTCGAAGAAACCCAAGTACTTGGGAAATTATCGGAACCGTTAACACTTACTTGTATCAAAATTACTTTAAAGATTCTTTATTTCCCAGATTCATGTCTCTAACGATGATTCATTGGAACCGGAATGAGAATCGATTCCTATTCAGCGGTGGCGGTCAAGGAAATATCTTTGTATATAGGGCATCATCGGGAGTTCTGGAAGAGATCGTAACGGGCGGTATCGTTCTCGGAATTGATCCGAATATCACGGAGTTCGAAAATCAAGGCGAGTTCTCCCTTGACCGGGGAGACTTTTTCTTAATGGGAACGGATGGAATTTGGGAAGCCTTGAATCCCCTCGGTGAACGATACGAAATGGAACGGCTGAAAGCCTGCATTCTTAAAAACCGCAACGAGTCGTTACCGCTTTTATTGGACAAAATTCTAATCGATATAAAATACTTTACCGGAGAGCGGGAACAAGCCGACGACATTACTTTGGTTGGCCTGAGACGGCTAAAGTAGAGAAGATGCCTGAGGAAGACAAAGTATTCGAGAATTCATTTTCCATTTTATGGGAAAATTTGAAGCAATACCAAGACCTACTTCGATCGAAAACCGCAATCATTGCATATTCGGGGGGAAAAGACTCTTCCCTATTACTGCAATTTTACGTATGGCTTAAGAAGAAAAATCGGCTATCGAAAGATCCTATCCTTTTTCATCTCGATCACTCTATCCGAGACAATTCAATGCAAGAAGCGTCCATTGTGAATTACCTCGAACAACTCGGGTTTCAATTCGTGGTCAAAAAAAAAAATGTTCCTAAGTTCTCTTTAAAAACGGGCTTCAGCCTCGAAGAATCCGGAAGAACTATTCGTTATAAAAACCTTCATCGTATAGCGAGCGAATTGCAAGGCTATATCGCTACCGGTCATCATTCCGAGGATTACCTTGAGACGGTGCTCATCCAGCTGATTCGAGGCGGGGGATGGAATTCACTCAGAACTTTGAACGTTTTTGAGAATAACCGGTTTAGGCCTCTTATGCTTCTTCCTGAAGAGGACAGAAAATACCTTATCGAAAATCCGGGCTGGCCCGTTTTTGAGGATGAATCCAATAGCTCGCATTTGTACCTTAGAAATAGAATTAGATTGAATATGATTCCGCTTCTATTGAAAGAAGGCGCAAATTCGGAAAAAATTTATCGCAATTTCCACGATTTGGAACCGCCTCGACTCAAATTAAAAGGAAAAGGCGCAGAGTCCTCTTCGGGCGAGGAAAGGGTTCGGAAGATCGCTAGGCAAATTTTAGAATCGGAACCTCCGACGATTTGCAAATATATCCTAGACTTGCACCTTAAAAGCTTAAATTTACATCCGGTTTCGAGTAACTTTTTAAAGGACCTATTATCCAAAATAGATTCTCATTCTTCGTTTTCTTTGGAAAATAAAGATGCTTGGTTTTGGAAAAGCGTTTCGTCTGATCTCTATATACTATCGAAAAGTGCGCCTTTTTTTCGGGAATTTTCATTCGATCCCGAAACCGGATTTTTACGATGGAACGGAAAAACGAAAAAAATCCCGCGAGATTGTTCTCCGATCCCTAACCAGGAGGGGGATAAAATTCGGCTGGGGGGAATCCATAGGGATCTGTCCGAGTTGCTTCGCGAAAGAGAGATTCCGGTTCCGGTCAGAAAAATGCTACCCATTCTGAAACGGGACGGGAAAACTGTAATGGTCTGTCTCCGTATGTGGGATGCTAGGATCGAGGATATCGTATCCGATGATTTCCGAGGAGCGTTTTAAGTTAAGGGGAGAGTATGTCGGAAGAGGTTCAAGAGACGAAACCCGATCCATTCTTCCGGGAGGTAAGATTTTATTCCTCCTATGCCGATGCATTCAAAGTCCCTGCACGGGGTATTCCGCATATCGCGTTTGCAGGTCGGTCGAATTCCGGGAAATCGAGATTATTAAACGCCATCGTTGAACGAAAATCTTTAGCGAAAGTTTCCGCGTCTCCCGGTAAAACCAAACTTCTTAATTTCTTTCTCGTATCAAAATCCTTGTATTTAGTCGATACCCCCGGATTCGGTTATTCGGCTAATTCGCATAAAGATCATGAACAAATGATGAATTTGCTCATGAACTACTTGAATACCGCGAGAGACCTTAAATGTCTTTTTTTACTTTCGGACGCCCAAAGAGAATTGCCCGAAGAAGAGTTAGAGCTTATCGGAACCTGTTTTGAGCGGGGAATGAAACCCGTCTTAATTCGAACGAAAGTGGATAAGCTCAACCAATCCGATCTTTCCAAATTGAGAAAGAAAATGAAAGCGATCCAAGGTCTTTACCCGATGCTTGAAGTCGTACTTGTATCCCCAAAATTCGGAAAAGGTCTTCCGGAACTTAGAAAGATCATAGAAACAATGATGAAGACTATAATTTTACCGAACGAGGAAGAGCCTATTCCGGACGAAGCCCAGGGACAAGGATAAGGAAATTTCGCGTTAAGCGTGACCTTCAATAAAGTTTCCGGAAACGTCGAATCCGCCGGCGCCGTAAACTTTCCCGGCAAACTGAATCTGTTTTTCGTTCAATTCCTGAATCGTATCGAGTGTTTCCTTTAAAAGAGTTTTCAACTTCTCTTGACTTAGAGCCATCTCCAATTTGCGTTTCTTTTCCACCAATTCTATATGTCGGCGCGCTTCATCTTCTTTACCATTTTGCGCTTCATTGGAGGAATTGAGATTCTTATCGATGCCGTCTAACTCCAGTTCTATTTCGCGCAATTCGGATAGTATTTCCCATTCTTTATCGGTAATTAAGTTGGATCTTTCGTTTCCGCTTTTTAGGCGATGGTTTTTTTCATTCTTTTCGATTTGATCGTCATCGATTTTCCCGACGCTCTCGGAGAGAGTTTGTTTCCGATCATCCGATTTTTTTACCGTCGTAGCACGAGTTTCGCCCGCAACGGCGACCAACTTGCCGTCTCTCATTTCGTATTCGATCGAAACATCTAAAGAACGGATTTCGGCCCTATCTCGAATTGCTTCGTTTCGAAATTCCGCTACATGTCCCAGTTCATGAGAAATAACGTGAAGTATAGAACTAGCCTGGGGCGCGCTTTCTAGTTGCCCATGTCCGATATACTTAACCGACGTATCTCTCGGTCGTTCCGGGATAGCCGAATGTATAACTCCAAGGTTCATTCTATATTAAATGTCGGCGATAAACCTTGCCAGTTTAGAGTTTTGTAAAATTTTTACGTACAATCCAAAAAAATCATTCTCGGAACATCGCTATCTTATTTAAAATTTCAATTATCGCCGAATCCGTTAAATCATGGAAAACTAAAGCGTAACGATTGCCGGTCTGCAATTCATCCTTTCGGATAATTTCCGCGTCGAGTTGGCAGGAGAATAGCTGAGACATAATTTTCAGCCTCGAACCTATCGGCCAATCTCTCCCCGAAAACAAAGAAACTCCCATCATCGAAATGTCGATGAGAACTCCATCCAACCATTCTTCCCCTTGCGAAATTCGAACTTTGTTTTCCTTACGGAATCTTATATAAAATCTTTTATCCTCTAAGGCATCGGGTTCGCCATGGGAAGACGTCTTTTCCCCGATCTCTAGTCTTTGCATAGCCGACAAAGTCTACACCCTATCTATGAAATAAGGAAGGAGATTTCGAAATTTTGAATAAAAACGGGAATCTTAGTTCGAGTTAAAACAAAACACCTTAACAAACATGGTTATGTATTTAGTTTTTATAGAACGAACGTATCAAATTCATAAGCTAGAATAATGTTTTGCAGAGAGCTGCCGTCTTTTTCAGACATAAATATTCTTATAATATCTTCGTCGCTATGATCCGGTTCATGATGAGTCAAAACCAAACGATCGACCCCTAATATTTCACCGCATTTTACCGCTATTTTTCCGGAAGTATGACCCCAGCCAATTTTGCTAATTGCCTCTTCGCTGCTATATTGAGCATCGATCACAAGCAGGTTAATTTTACCGAAGGTTTTTCTAAGTTCTTGAATTTCATCCAGATCCTCTTCCCTGACTTCGAGATCGGTGCAGAATAGGAAGCTTTTACCGTTTTCTTCGATATGATAACCTGTGCAATTGCCTGGGTGCCTAAGTAAAAAAGGAGTTATTGTAAAGCTGCCGACTTTGACCGGCTTATTTTTTTCCAAAAGAGTAAACTTCTTTTGGGAAGGCATGGAATCTAAAGTCACCGGAAAATTCTCGGGGTGCTGTTGACGCTCAAGCCGTTCCTTTAAATTCGGTATCGTTGACAGAAACTCGATATTTACCGATGGGATGTATGCGGGCTTAAAGAATGGCCAACCCTGAATATGATCCCAATGCGTATGCGTAAGGCAGATGGAAATGTTACCGCCTTTTGCGATTCCCTCTTTCAGAAGGTCATTTCCTAATTGTCTCATTCCCGAACCACAATCGATAATAAGCCGTTCCCTTGTAGAAGACTCGACGTAAATGCACGTCGTATTTCCGCCGATCGGACTAGCGAGAAGTCGATCCAGTCGGCCAATAAACTCAGAGACTGAAAATTTCTGTTCTTTTTTAGAAAATTCCCGGGAGGCGCTTTCTAAAATTTTTTCCAATTTATTTGTATAATCGGATGTAGAGAGAGGAGTGGGAAGGGAACCCCGGACGCCATAAAGTTTTATTTTCACTGTATTATTTTAGACAATCGAAAGATTTGGTATTCTTGGGATGAATGCAATGACAATGGATTTTCGCAAAAAACTTTGGAACATTGCCGGTGGAATCCCGTTCGAATCCGATTATTTCCTACGAATCGATGCTGAAAGTAAATTAAAAAAATCCGATCTATTTCCAAATACCTTCGGGACATATTACCTAGAGCTGGGCTCCGGTTGGGGGGAAGTTGCGATAGAATTGGCGAAAGCCAATCCAAATACAGGATTCGTTTTAATGGAAAAAAAATTGGATCGCATACGTAAAACGATTCGGAGCGCGTCCAAGTTCGAACTCGATAATGTTCGGATTCTCTCGGTCAATTTTAATTGGTTTCTGGAAGATATCTTTGAAGAAGGTTGCTTTGATGAAATTTTGCTGAATTTTCCGGATCCTTGGCCTAAAAAACGCCATCATAAACATCGAACTTTGAGTCCTCGATTTCTCGATTCCCTGAATGCGCTACTTCCTTCACACGGAAAATTTCATTTCGCAACGGATTATGGTCCGTACGCCAGGAAGGCTATCTCCTTTTTTCGAAATGATTCAAGATTTAAAACAATCGGGCCGGAATATTCCTTATCCCGGTCCGAGTTTCCCATTTCATACTTCGAAAAGACAAAAAGAGAGGAAGGATCGCGCATCTATTATCTAGATCGCGAGCGCATTTAATCTTATCTGTACAAAAGGGAATAAACGCTATCCTTGTCCTGCGTGATTGAATACGTCCAAATACTTTCGCCTTTATTGTTATAGCGTACTGCCGTATTATCGGTATAGAGCAAGATGCAATCGCCGGCTTTGCCCGGCAGTAAACCTTCTAAAGGTTTCCCCTGTATTTTTATATTCTGTGGCACAGAAGAACCGGCTTCCAATCGAAATAAACTCTCTTTTCCGGCATACCAGAGTGCGTTACCGCGAACACTGAAGAGAGAAAGAGCCGGGTCTTTTGCATCGGATTTTGATACTTTTCCATTTCCTGAAATATAAAGGATCTGATCACCAATCCGATAGAAAGCGCCATCGTCGGACGAACCCAGCAATTTAGGTTCGATCGAAATTTTTCCACTCCATGCTACTTGAGGCGAACCGGAAAGGTTAGCATCTAAAAGAGCTATCCTATTCTCCTTACCGGATACAGTCTGCACCAGTATCTTGCCGTTTCTGGAGACAGTCCAAGCCTTTGCCTCTAAAGACAATGTTTGACGATTCTCGAAAGTATCGTTGTAGCTCGTTAGAGTTTTTTTACCGGATGATTCGGTTTCTATGATAATTCGATCTCCCGAAATTTGCGCTTTTCGAAAATTTCCGGCTAAGGAGAGAGAATTAAAGAGTGACCCGGAATTCTGATCACGAATCTCCAATGTTTTGTCGGTGAACACATAGACTCTTTTGTCGGCAATAACGGATTTATAGGGTTTCGTTGTGGCGATTCTCCAAATTCGAATCGCTCTATTTTTATCCAGAGCCTCAAGAGATGTTCCGTAATTCATAATCAAGACATCGTTTATCACTACTGGAACTCCAACTAAAGCTCCACGATTCGGAAACGGTTGAATGATTACCGGAGAATCGTCGTCGGATAAAACGAGTCGTTCCGCGTGGGAAGAATAGGGCGAATTCGGATATTTTTCAGCCAACTCCCGCCCCAATTCGAGAGCGATTTTCTTGTATTCCGCCTTTCCCGGATTCTTTTGCTTCAGCTCGGACAATATTCGGATTCTGGCATGGATAAATTTTTCGTCTCTCTCCAAGTCCAAAGCTTTCACTATTTCCGCATCGGCACTCTCCAAATCTCCACGTTTGAAATAGATGTAGGAAAGCTGATAATATGCATCCGGAAAATCAGGATTCTTCTTTATAATATCTTTGAAAATATTGGCTGCTTGATCCAGAAGGTTATCGTTAAAAAGTACGATCCCGATATTATAGGGTGCAAGTTCGTTATCGGAGTCCGATTTCATTGCGCTTTCAAACTCTTCTCTTGCTTCCTTAGTTTTTCCTCCATTATAATACGCGATTCCCTTACCGATCTTGGCCGCGGAGAATTCAGGATTTAGTAACCAAGCCCTGTTAAACGATTCGATAGCAGAATCGTACTTTTGGCGCTGAAGATATACGATTCCTAACTGATATTGACTATAATAAGAATCCGGCTTTTTCTCTAAAATTTTTCGGAAACCTTTCTCGGCCTTATCAACTTCGCCTTTTCGTAAAAGAAACGCATTGATCGCCTCTTGCGAAGCAAGGTTTTTCGAACCTTCCGGAGAATTTTCCAGGAGATAAATTCCTTTTTCCTCGTTGCCCATGGCCAAATGACATTCGGCAATTTTTATATAGAGAGTAAGTTTCTTAGTCTTATCATAAGCCGTTTGATAAAGAGGCAAGGCCTTATCATAGGATTTAAGATCGAAAAAGCGATTTGCTTTTCTAATACTCGGTATGACTTCCGCAAATCTTCTATTTTGTTCGATCGTCTGCCGAGCCTCGGCGAGTTCCGGTAAGTCTTTAACAAGTTTCTCGGCTTTGGTCAACCAAGTGGATGCCGAATCATAGTTTGCTTTTTCATTCTCTTCGAGAGAAAGCTTATAATAAAGATGGGCAAGTCTAAACTGAACCGCATCGTTAGAAGGGAATTTTTTCAGAAGATTCTTATATGCACCTTCCGCTTTTTCATATTCCTTCTTATCCTCGTATGTACGCGCTAGAACAATGCCGGATGTGGGATCGTTTCCGGTAAGAGCTTCTAGCTCTTTCGTATATTGCGCGACCTTAGATTGATTTTTCTGGGAGGAATAAAGACGAATCAAGCCCTGCAGAGCGGGTAAATTTCCTTTCTGCAAAGCTAAGGCCTTTTGAAAATTCTGTTCCGAAAGTTTTTGATCCCCTGAAATTTGGTACGATCGACCGAAGGCAGTATAAACGCTTGGATCGTTAACGTCTTTTACTTTGGCTTGCTCATAATAGCTTCTGGCGGATTTCGTATCACCCTTTCTCAGACGTTGATCGCCTTCATAGATAAGTTCCGCTACATCTAAGAATGATCTTACTTTTTTGACCTCTTCGTCCTGCTTCAGAGTATCTAGTTCGTTTCTTGCAGTCTTAAATCGGTTTTCCGAAGTCAGTAAATATACTAAATTTAAAACCGGCTCTTTATATGCAGGATCCAATTCCCTCGCCCGAGTAAACGAAACCATAGCACGCGCTTTTTCACCCAAAGCCTTTTGATTCAATCCGATTTGGTTATAGACCGCCGCGTTCTTCGGAAAGAACGGAATCGCCTTCTCCAGCGTTGAGATTGCCTTTGGATAATTTCCCGATTTATTATAGGCTGCCGCAAGGCCGGAATAGGCCTCCCAATAATCCGCCTTAAGTCTTAAGGAAGATTCGAAGGCCTTTACTGCCCCATCCAAATCACCCGCGAGTATCTTTGCATTGCCTAAGAAAACTAAAGGAGAGGGATTTTTAGAATCCGTCTGAGTTGCGGCAGTAAAATGAACGATTGCTTCCTTGTAATTTTTGCTCTTCAATGCCGAATTGCCTTTTTCAAGCATCGATGCGACACGAGTAGCCGAAGCGGATTGTTTAGCCGAAGCGAGCTCGGGATCAGTTGCCCGCGCTTTTTCAAAATATTTTTCCGCTTCGTCGTATTCCTTTAGTTGAACGGCGGTATCTCCGAGTTGCATATAAAGCTGGGCTCTAAATTTAAACTTGTCTTCCGGGATCGTTTTCAGTGCAGCATAGGCATCTTCGTATCGACCGATTGTCTTCAATAGAACGGCTTTTTTAAACGTGTACGATGCCGCATCTATTTTCGGAAGTTTTTCAAGCTTTGCGTAGACTTCCACAGCTTCATTATTGGAACCTTGGGCTGTATAAAGAATTCCTAAAGTTAAGAGTATTTGCTCATTCTCAGGATCGAGTTCGGTTCCTTTTTTTAAAGCTTTTAAAGCCTCTTCGGATTTCCCCAATTTATACTCGGAAGATCCGACGAGATAATATCCCTCCGCCATAGGATAAACCGCGATCGATTGATTCCCTTTTTCCAACGAGACGTCAAATTTTCCTTTTTGAAAGGCGGAATTCCCTTCATTGATTAGCTTAGACGCTCTCTTTATACTTTGACGCGTGAATAGGTCTTTTTCAAGAACTGCATCTTGCGACGTCGATTTTCTAAAATCCCGGGAGGCGCAGGCGGCGGTAAGAAACAGAGCTAAAAATATAAATAGAAAGTTTTTGTTAAGAACTGGAGGGAGTTTCATTTGTAGCCCCTATATTGAATTTTCAAATCTTTTAACGGTGCTCTTTCTCGGAAATCTTCGCCCCGGGTCAAAACGGAAATCGTCCAAAATCCTTGGAAAGAGACTTGGCTTTCCCAAACGAGATCGTTTCCGAGATATAGGAAAATCTTCTTTTCTTTCGCATTGGTCCGAAAGGAGAACTTTCTGCCGATATCGTTCTCAAGTTTCAAATACCGGTACGTACCGATTGTCTTTCCATCCGAGGGAAAATTAAAAACGGATACTTTATCCGGACCGGCATCCAGTCCAAGATTTAAACCAGGAGTGTGAATAGTTACGGCTACAGAGCCGGTTTTATGATCGACGGGAAGTAGGAAGTAACCCGTTATTTCCAATTCATCCGAAGGAATCGGCAGAGAATAGATCCCATTCCAACCGGGGGAAAGATTTTTACTTTTATTAAACTCCACGCCGAGAGGTCCGAAAGGGTTGAATCCTGCCTCGCCTGACGCTTTCCAAAATTCCGGTTCGCTTAACAAGCTGCTTGAAGAATAAGGAAAAGCGAGTTCGGAAACTTTATCGGATTTTACTTCAAGCGTGCCTTCGTAATATACCAGAGATCCTTCCGGATTCTCTTTGATAAGTTCTATTTGATATCCACCGGGATTCAAGCCGCTATGGAAAAAAGGTGTTTCACCTTGCTTGAATCCATCCACCGAAACCGAGAGACCCGCGGGGACGCTCACGATTTTTGCCGATCCGAGAGTTTTGTCTTCTTCCCATTCCTGAAATAAAAACGATTTCTTTCCGGCTCGAACGACTACGGTTTTAGAGATCGGTTTTTTACCCTTGAGGCTAAGCTGAATTTCTTGAACTCCTTCGGGTAGGGAAATATCGAGCAAGGGCGTTTTTCCAAGTAAAATTCCCTTATTGTGGACTTCGGTATCTCCGGAGGAAGCTTGAATACTGATTTTCCCTTTTATTGAAGAATATGCTAATTCCCTTATAATCGAGGAATCAGGTTTTTTATCCCAAACAGGGACAGTTGCTTTACGCGGATCTAGAGAGATGATTCGATCTCCTGTCTTCCAGAAAAAGACCTGGCTCCAAGTTCCAACTTCATCACTAGTACTTCCGGGCCGTTTGAAGGACGCTTCAAACTCGCCGAATTTATAACCGCTAACAGGGTCAACAATCGTGAATTTAAACGACCATCCGGACTCGGTTTCCGAAACGATTCCTCGAACCAACGCGTCCACTTCGGAATTCTTTGCGGCAGCAAGTAAGGTCTGAGAATTCTCCCAAGCTTCGGAAGGAATTTTGGCGTTTGTAAATTCTATATTCTTCCAAACAAGCCCAAGCTCCTGTTCGAAATAGGAGCCCAATTTCTTATCTATGGATTTAGGGTAAGCAATCGGGGAAAATGCTAGAGTCGGTTTTTCATGTCCGATTTTCCGAATTTTATAATCGGTATCGGAATCTCTAAATTGAAAGCCAAGTTGAGCTTCTCCGACGTTTTTGTAATACGGTTCCTGGATTACGCGAGGAGCTTCGTCCAATTTTTGGACAGTCGAACAGGCTCCAATCAATAGGATTTGTAGCAGGGAGATAAGCGTATATTTGCAAGAATTAAAGGTTCCCATGCAGTAAAAAAATTTCCTTCGCTCTGTTTTAGCAAACCTTTTCTAATATTAAGCCGATTAAGAAATGATACTAGTTTGTAACCAAAGACTATGGTCGGGATTCGATCCTGGAAAATAACGCTAGGTTATCTATAAATAAGGGGACCCCGTCTTGAAAAGAAAGACGGGGTGGCGGGAAATGAGCCTAAGATCGGCTCCTTAAATTCATTCTCGTCTAAGGATTCCTTTAGAAAGTCTCTTTAGGATTTAATTTAAGTCTTTCTTTCTGCATGTCCTGCTGAACATATTTATTTTCATTAACAGCTCTAGCAGTTTGAGTCACCTCATCCGCGTTATTCCTAGTAACCTCACGCTTCTGCAATTGGACTTTCGCCTCTTCCACGGTGGAAGCCTGGCTCAAAATTCTCAATTCTTCGCTGGATGCTTTTAGTTCTTCCGCAAGACGATTGTATTCTAGCACGTCGTTCTTCTTCAGAACGATCAGACCTTTCATTTCTTTGAGAGATTCCGAGCGAAGCGACAGGATTAGTTTGTCGGTCAGCTTTTGGTTCTTTTTCAAAGTAAGCTCACGATTGCGATCAAGAATTACTTCGGACTCTTCACCGACTTTCGTAACTGCGACAGATCCTTCCAAAACCGCGAACCTGACGTCGCAACCGGACTGAGCACAGCTCGCTTTATTTCCGGACGGATTCTCAACCGAAGTTAAGAATGTAGTTCCGCGAACGCCTGCCAATGCAGTGGGAGTAACGACTTTGAAATCGGAATTTTTCTGTTCTTTACGAACCATCGTTACGATTTTGCCGTAGTTTACGTTTACCTTAACTTCCGATCCGCTATCCGATACGATTGTAGCCACAGAAAGTTCGCTATTTTTGGAAACCTTAATGATCCCGCTATCAGCTACGATGATTTCTACGCTACCATTGGCACCGGTGAAAATAGTATCAGCACCGGAAACGGTCTGACCGAGTTCCGCTTTCTTTTCCCCGGCGGCAGATTGAATCTTCACATCGCCGACTATCCATACGATTTTTGCAGGTGCAATCGGAGCTTCAGACTTTACTTGGTCTAATCCGGTTTTAGGCCCGCAAGCGATTAAGGATGCAACCGCTAGGATTGAAACGGTAATGAATTTAATTTTGGTTTGAAACATATAATGTCCCCCGCCTTTGCATAAAGAATGCTCTATAGAAAACAATCCAACAAGGATTTTTTTCCAGATTCGAAAGAATATATAGTTTCCTCAAGGGTTTACGTATATTTTAGGCAAAAAATTTCCAAAAAAAGAAAAAACAAGTTCTAAGAACAAACATTGTACGTTATGAAACCCTAATTACTCTGACAAAACGTCCCGGAAACTAAGGTTTAGGAGGTTTCTTCGGTTCGATTTCCGGAATTTCCTCTAATTCCTCTTCCAAACGACATTTTGGATAGTGGTCGGCTGCCAAACTAGAACCAACCCATCCGAACGCGTCCTGCGAGGAAATTACATGAATATCCCAACCTTGAACGATATTCGGGCAATCCCAGACCTTATTTTTGCAAAGAACCTGGCTTGCTTTCGGTTTTGGATAGGCCCAAGCGGCAGGCGGATGAAGACATTGCATCTCGATTTCTGCAAGTTTACGCATTCTTTTTACGTTGTCTTCAAACTGTTTAAACAGATTCACCAAAGGATTCGCGAGAATTTCGTTAAAATAACCTCTAGTCGTATTATAAGCTAAATAATAGACCAGCTCCTCCATTACGTAATCCTTATCCAGCGTAAACGAACTAACAGTATGAATATATCTCGCGATCTTTAACGAGTCCGTCAGAAGCTCACGCATAAAATCTTCGGATTTGTCCGGAAGACCTTCATCTTCTTCGTCGTGAATCGAGTCGCTTTCGCCGTCGTCCAATAACAGATCCGCAAAAAAAGTCTCATCAGGCTGTTCCTTGTCTAATTTCTTTCCAGGATACGTGTTTGGATCACTATTATCCTGTAAGCCCATAGGAACGTGATTCGAAGCTGCAGAACAAAGAAATTCAGGCAAGTCCAGCTTTTGCATGAAGTTCGCGCAAAGTTTCGCAATTCTTGTCTTTTCGGAATCGTCGGGGAATGGACGAGTCCAATGCTCGCTTCTCACCCGTGCGATGTCCATGAAAATCCCACCAAGAAAAGAATAGCGTCTAAGCATTTTATATTTTAAGGCATCCGGAATCAGTACGATACCTAAGGATAGTAAACCTAATTCACAAATATGTTTAAAGAAGGCGGGGCTTTCTTGATATACTTTCACTAGCGAAAGTAAATGCTTTCTATTAGTAAGGGAATTGCGGATAATTCCCTTATAATTGAAGGTATTCTCCTCATACATAAACTTAAGAAATTTTTTATCCGTCTGCTTGAGTTGAAATACGATCTTTTCGCTGATCTTATCTTGCATCTGACCGGTCAGCTCTTTCGTTAATTTCACTCTAAATTCCGGCGTATATTGTCCTTTGATTTCCTTTAATCGAATTAAAGCGGATTCCTTTACTTGAACTTCTTCTTTTACCAAAACGTTTCCGCTATTGTCCGAAATCGGATTTAGGAACCGTAGCATATTTCCGGCATTATAATCTCGCACGAATGCTAGTAAGTCTTCAATCGAGTTAAATTCTATCGATTTAGGAGAGACTTTCATTTTTAAGGTGATCCCTTCGTGTGATTCTAAACGGGTTTTCCAGGCTTGCAAGCATAGATTCGAGACTCTTCTTCCTCTCTTCTCTGATCTCCAAACCTGACTCTAAAATTTCCAGCAATTTACAACCTGGAGCCGCTTGACAGCAATTCGAGACCTTACAGTCGTCCTTAAACTTCGCAATCTCAGGAAAACTTTCTAGAATCTCTCCCTTAGTCAGGTGGAGTATTCCCCATTCCTTAATTCCAGGAGAGTCTATCAAGATAATATCATCATCTAAAATTAGAAAATTGGAATTCGTGGTCGTATGCTTTCCCTTATGGGTGGAAATACTTACTGCCGAGGTTTTTTGGAGTTCCTTTTCAGATAAGACGTTTACTAAACTTGATTTTCCCACTCCTGAATTACCGGCTAAAAATGTGGTTTTGCGAGAAAACTTGGAAATTAGTTCCGAAATTCCTTCACCGGTTTTACAAGATACCGCCAAAACTTCATAGCCCAAATTAGCGTAAGATGTCAACCGATCGGTTAACATCTTTTGATCCACGAGGTCTTTTTTTGTAAAGAGAATGATGGGACGAATTCCGGCGGAGGTAACCGCAGCTAGACACCGGTCCAAAAACCCATCCTTCGTTTCCGGGTCTCGCAAAGAGGCGAGGATTGCAACTTGATCCACATTCGCACAAAGTACTTGTGCATCTCCTTCTTTACTTTTTCGTAAAAGTTCATTTCTACGAGGTCTTTTTTCGAATATGGCCCACTCACCTCCCGACTCCTCGGCTAAAACGAGATCGCCGACGACGAACGGATGGCGCTCCTTCGAAATAATTGTTCGTAGTTTTCCTCGAAGAACGGCTCGAAGACGACCTCTCTTGGGAGAGTATAGATCGTAGAAGGCCCCAAAGACGGTTGCAATAGTAAAAAACTCCTTTACTCGTTCATTGGGCGTGGTCATTGTAAAGCCAAGTTTTTCAGGTCATTGATGAAAATCATACGTAAATTCGGACCTATTCTTGGCCTGGTCCTGGCCATTACTCTATTACAAACCGCGGTAATCTTAGCTTTCAGTTTTACTTCCCTAGACCCACGGCAGGTGGAGATTCTTCTAATCAGTCTTCCTGCATCTACAATTATCGCAATACTTGCATATATGGGTCTATCTCGTTTAACGGGAGACCGTGACTTTTCTCGCGCCATCGATCGATTCACCGTAAGAGACCGTCAGTATCTTAAATATTTATCGTCGTTAGATAGATTTAAAAGCGACCTGATCGCTACTAATATTACCGACTCGGTTTGTGAAAAGATACTAAAGTTCATTCCGAATATTGTGCCCCCCACTACGGCAAAAATTTATCTTTGGAGGGAGGATTTAGGCACTTTTTCGCCGTTCCCACGGGAAGGTACGTCCGAACATTTTTATATTTTTGATCCTTTCTTACTCTGGGTAACGGAACACGATCGAATCTTTCATGTTTCGGAATTTCAAACAAACCCGATTTACTCACAAATTAAAGAGCATGCGCTATTGTTTGCGGAAAGAACGAAATCGGAACTTTTAGTCCCCCTTATTTTAAACAGAAGTTTGTTAGGCATGTTAGTACTCGGGGCGCGAAAGGAAGGCGGTGATTACACCCAAGAAGAACTGGAAAAGCTTAACGAAGTACGCTCGGTTTCAGTTATGTCGCTATCCAATTCCATTTTTTACGAACGACTCATCGAATTAACCGAGACTCTCGAAGAAAAGGTTCGTAATCGAACCAGAGAACTGGAAAACGCGCAATCTCAGTTAGTCATGTCCGAAAAAATGGCTTCTTTAGGAACGATGGTCGCCGGAATCGCGCACGAAATAAATACACCGGCGGGAGTCATTAACGGTTCGGCCGACAATCTAGAATCGAATATGAACTATATCGTAAAAAACGTGTTCGATGTGGTTCGATTTGCTCGTAATAGAAAGCTTCGAAAGTCATTTGAAATCGCCTTACTCTATATTTTACGCGATCGAAAGAAATCCGAGCCTATGGAATCGAAAGATAAATTCCGAATCAAAAAGGAAATCCGTGACGAAATGATCACGCTCGGAATAGAGCCCGGACTAGCGAGCGACGTCTCTTCCTTTATTATCGAAAACGATGCATTGGAAATTCGCAAGTATATATCCGAAGTCATCGTTCACGGAGAAAGCAAGGGTTATTATATGCTTAAACATGCTTCTAATACGAATAAAAATATTAAGAATATTCGATATTCTATTAGAAATATCGTTCGAATCGTAAAAGCTTTGAAATACTACTCTCATCTAGACCAAAGCAAGTCCTTTACTAACGCGGATATCATTGAAGGAATCGAAAATACTTTGGTTATCATGCACAATCAATTGAAGTACGGAGTCGAAGTTCGAAAGAATTTTTCTCCTATCCCCAAGGTAGTCTGTAATCCGGACGAGCTTAATCAGGTATGGACGAATTTGATTCAAAACGCTAATCAGGCTATACGGGGACAAGGAGTTATAGAGGTATCCGTCTATTCCGGAGAAGAAAAAGTCATTGTGGAGATTCAAGACGATGGTCCCGGAATTCTACCGTCTATAAAAGATAGAATTTGGGATCCGTTCTTTACCACAAAAGACCAAGGCGAAGGATCCGGTTTAGGATTAGGTATAGTGAAAGGGATTATCGAAAAACATAAAGGAAGTATAAGTTTCGATTCCAGACCGGGAAGGACGGTTTTTAAAGTGGAGCTTCCGTTGCGACCGCCGGAAACTTCGACAAACGAGCTAGTTTCTGCCGACAAACCTTAATTATGAAAAAACTCCCGCGATCTCAGAATAAAGCGATAATTAAAAAGCCTAGTTTTTATGAAGAAGTTTATAAAATTGCAAAGAAAATTCCCAAAGGGAAAATCACTAGCTATGGCAGGATCGCGGTCTTACTAGGAAAGCCGAGAGCAGCAAGAGCCGTAGGTTACGCTTTGAATGCCCTCTCTAAAGACCGGGAACAAAAAATTCCTTGGCAAAGAGTAATCAATAGCCAAGGGAAAATCTCTTTTCGAGGCGACTCTCATAGAGCCATTTTGCAAAGAAAAATTTTACAATCGGAGGGAATCGAGTTCGATCGGAATGATACGGCAGACTTTAGGAAATTCGGATGGCCTTAGTGAGCACGGAAAATCGATGACACCAGATAAACCTGTTATAGTCACCATTGCCGGCTCCGATTCCGGAGGAGGAGCCGGAATCCAAGCGGATTTAAAAACGATAAATGCTATCGGAAATTTTGGGGCTTCTGCATTAACTTGCCTAAGCGCACAAAATCCTGATGGAATATCGGGGATACTTGAGTTAGATCCTGATTTTCTAGAGAAGCAGGTTCGCGCTATATTTTCTTATTTTCCCGTTGCAGCCGTAAAAACCGGAATGCTCTTCTCAAAGCCTCTAATTTCAAGACTGTCCACATTGATTCACGAATTCAAAGCCTCCGGACATGCGTTCCGACTAGTTGTCGACCCCGTAATGGTTGCGACTAGCGGAGTCAAACTGCTTCAAGATAGCGCAATCGAATCGTTAATTCTAGAATTAATACCTATGGCAGATTTAATCACTCCGAATCTTGACGAGGCGCATCTGCTTGGAACTGATATTGTTTCCTCGATATCAGAGATGGATCCGGCCGCTAAATTTCTTTCTCAAAAATACGGAATAAGCGTACTTTTAAAGGGAGGACATCTCAAAAATGTAAGCGAGGCAATCGACGTCTTAGCTCTCCCGGATGGAAATACGACGGTCTATTCCAAACCGTTTGTTCCGAATTTTTACCCTCATGGAACCGGTTGCACTTATTCATCGGCGATCGCTTCTTATTGGGCAAAAGGTCATTCTCTACCCGAATCAATTTCTTTGGCTAAGGAATTTCTTCATGCAGCTATAGAACAGGCATATTCGATCGGAAAATCCAAAACCTTAAATCATAACCCTAAGATATTTTAAATAATTTTAATTCTTAGGAGCTATCAACTTTTCCTTTGACCGCTCTTCCAAAATTTCCATCGGCAAAGAACCGGCGCCCAACGCAAAACCGTGAAATTCCTTGATGTCAAAGTTAGCGCCTTTCGCAATTTTCCAATCCTCTCGTAGACGTAAGAAGGATAGCATTCCGATTTTATATGCACAGGCTTGACCGGGATAAACGATATATCGTTCTATTTCCGCGGTAACGTCTTTTGGCGGCATCCCGGTATTTTTACCCATGTATTCGATTGCTTGTTCTCGCGACCATCGCTTCCTATGAATTCCGGTGTCAACGACGAGTCGAACCGCCCTAAAAAGTTCGGCTTGCAAACGTCCCAGATTCGAATACGGATCGGAAAAGAATTCGTAATCGTTTGCCAATCGCTCCGCATATAATGCCCAGCCTTCCACAAATGCCGTATAATGAGTCATCCTTAAAATTCTGGGCGCGTTCGTCAATTCCTGAGCCCAAGCAATTTGTAAATGATGACCGGGAATCGCTTCATGATAAGTAAGTGTCCGCATTCCGAATTTCGGAACTTCCTTTAGATCCCGTAGATTTGCGTAAAAAACTCCGGGTCTCTTTCCGTCCCAACTCGGTTCTTCATAATAGGCGCCGGGTGCTCCGGCTTCCTTAAATGCAGGTATTCTTTGCACTTCAATGCTCGCTTTCGGCCAGATTGGAAAGAGAGGTTTAGATTTTACGATCGAATCCTCCAAAATCTCTCGATAGGCCGACAGAGCTTGTTCCCGTCCAAGGTCGGAAGAAGGAAATAAAAACTCGGAACGCAACCGTAACTCTTTCAATGCGGCCGGAATCTCACGGCTGTTAAGACCGAGAGATTTTAAAATTTCCTTCATTTCGGTTTGGATTCTGTTTACTTCCGAAATTCCGATCGAATGTATTTCTTCCGGAGATAGCGAAGTGGTGGTATGAAATTTTAAAACTTGAGCATAATAATCGTCGCCGTCCGGTAATTTCCAAACTCCGGCTTTATTATCCGCTGCCTTTTTTTGCTGGAAAAGAAATTCTTCGAGTTTTTCGTATGACGGATACACCGATCGCTCTATTTCTTTCTCCACACTCTCTAAATATTCTTTTTTTCTAATTTTCAGTTTTTCTATTTTTGCTAATTTCTTTTCGAGGCTAGTGTAAAGAATATTCGTCTGAGGTTTCGATCTTCGAAAGCCTTTAATTTCATCCAGCACCTTATCCAGTATAAAAACAGGAGGGGTAATTCCTTTCGATTGCCGCAATCTTAGCCCGCGCAGGCTCTGATCGATCTTATTCGGTATTTTCCGTAACCTCGCAATATATGCCTCGACATCATTTTCATTTTCAATGTCGTGCACTGTAGCTAAAAACGTAGGGATCTGGTTCTGTAACCCGAAGAGCTGGTTTACAGGATAATCGTAGTAAACGAACGCCTCTCCCTTTGCCGCCAGCTCCAAACCCCATTCCAAAGCGCGATAGTAAGACTTATCTTCTGCCTTCAGTCCGGTCGAATCATAGCTTCTTAAAATTTCAAGTTGCCTCTTTTTTCGATCCGCAATTTCAAGTTCGCGCTCAGGAGAAGAGTCCGTCCATTCGTAGTTATGAGAATGAATTCCCCAAGAGTCGAGTATTCTAAGCGAAGACAGCGTCTCGGGATCGTCCAATACGTTTTCCCAGAAAATTTTTTCATAAAACAAATATAATGTTAAAGGCCGGTAATTAGCCGTGTGCCAGATCAAACCGCCTACAAGAAAGGCGACCCCTGCAATCGGCAAGAGGACAAAGTATATTATCTTTTTCATTGAAAATCTCCGGATGAAAAATGGATGGCGGTATATTAAAATAAGGGAAAAAGAATCTTTATTAGGAAAATTAAAAGTAATGTCCAAATTGCGGAGGACGTAAGAGAAAAAGGAATGGGATTTAACCAATCGATAAGCGGCACGCAAACGAACAAAAACATTCCGGCATAGGATAGGGAAGGCGAGCGATCGAATAACTTTTTTTGCCATTCGAAAAATCCTTGTCGAAAATCTTTGGCTTCTCCTCGAGCTTTATGCATAAATATCCACTCCGATATGTATCCGAAAAGACAGAATAGGAATCCGAAGAAAGAAAGCACAAAGACCCAAGTCTTATCAGGAAAATTCATATTCGTAGAAAAGTAGAATATCGGAATTCCTATCGCAAAAAGAAGAGAAAATGGATATAAAATTACCCTTCGAAAAAACCGACTCTCCGAGAAGAATTTTACCACCGGAACTCTCCCAGCCACTTGGTACGATGCGCAGAATACGCATTGATCCGAATCGGCGGGAATTAATGAGCCGCAGTTTCGACAGGAAACCTGCTTTTTAACTTCTTCGGCTTCCTGCGACATTAAGATACCTTAAACCTTTTTGATAAGGCTATTGATAAGTTCTCTTAAAAACTGCTCGTCAGGTGTCCCGCTGCGAATCGCCTTATTATTGATAAAGAGACTCGGCGTACTGCGAATATCCAATTTCTCGGCGTCGTCGACTTCCTTTGCGATTTGTTGTCGCACGGCAGGAGACGCTAGGCAGGCGCGAAATGAATTCATGTCTAGCCGGTTCGATTCCGCCAATTTTAAAACGGTGGCAGGAGTGTGCATTACACCAAGTTCATTATCCGCGTATAAACCGTCGTAAATGACCGGAAATTTATGCTGCTTATCGGCGCAGATCGCAGCGGAAGCCGCTACACAAGAACTTGCTTGAGGAGACGACCTTTGCACCAGACGATTGCAATTTCCGTCTAAAGGAAAGTTCTTATATACGACTTTTACGATACCTTCATAATCCCTCAAAATTCCCTTGAGAATATGAGACGTATGCATGCAGTGCCCGCAATTAAAGTCTGCAAACTTAACTATCGTAATCGGAGCATTTACGTCACCCTGAAACGAGGAACCTTTAATATCGATCGGAATAACCGGAGCCGATTCATACTCGGTTATCGACCGCGCAATCTGGGATGCTCCCGAATGTTCTCCTGCAGTTAAAGAAGGTCCGGAAATTTTTCCGAAGACTTGCCCGATTAATAGGAACGTCAAAAGAGCGATGGAAAAGTTCAAGATGTCCTTCGTTATTACCGGAAATACTTTGGTGATCGACTTCTCTTGAACCGCTTTAAATTTAACGTACGTGATGGCTAAAAGCGTTAGGGTAACGAGATAGGTAACGACGCAAAGTCCGCAGACCGCTTCTATGACCAAAGAGGATAGGAGAAATAAACCTACATCGACTATCAAGCCCAAGATTAAAAGATAAAACGCGAAGCGGATATAATCGGCTTCCTTTTCTTTATATCGTTCGGCCCAAATAAAAAGAAATCCGATAAATCCGTAGAAAGCGAAACCGAACAATGCAATCGGGACATCCCCGAAAAAAGGAATATTACGAATAGCTGAAAAACTACTTTCGGAAACCTTATCGCAAGAACCGCTTTCACTCAATGCATCGCATAAAGCCTTCGCCGCCCCGTCGCCTCCCCCAAAGTATTTTTGAATCAAGAGGAAAGAAATAATAAGTCCGATTGCTGCGATCCCAGTTAGAACATAATTCAATTGAATTTTTTTCATCCGGTGTCTCCCGTTTAGAATTTACCTTTGTACCGACGATAAATGAAGAAGGAAAGAAAAATATCGGCGAATCGAAGAACGCTGAAAAAGTTCGGGCATTCTTTATTCTTCTAAACTCGAGATCGCCTGTGCAAGGTCGATACGACCTTCATAGAGGGCTTTCCCAGTTATAACACCGAAGACCGGAACCGGCGTCCCCAATGAAGATAAAGCCATAATATCTTTTAAGGAAGAAATACCCCCCGAAGCAATTACTTGAAAGGGATATTGACTTAGAATCTCCTTATACGCATTCAAGTTTGGCCCAGCTAGCGTTCCATCTTGTGCGATATCGGTGAAAATAATGAATTCGACGCCTACTTTGTGCATTCTAGCCAGCAGATCCATATATTTTAGACCTGAGTCTTCTTCCCAGCCTGCAATTTTTACGATTCCATCTCTAGCATCCACTGCTACGACAACCCGATCTTTCCCGTATTTTTGTAAGGCGAAATCCAGTAATGCGGGATCTTTTACGGCAGCGGTTCCAAGAATGAAGCGATCTATCCCGATAGAATCATAATAAGCCAATTTTTCTTTATCACGGATTCCGCCACCGAGTTGAATTTTCAATTTTGTCGAATTTCTAATCTTTGAAATGGATTCCCCGTTGACCCCGATTTGATTTCTGGCGCCGTTCAGATCGACTAAATGGAGTAAACTTGCTCCATTTTTTTCGAATCCTTCTGCAAGTTTCCAAGGCTCGGTAGAGTAAACTGTTTTATCTTCATACTTTCCTTTAAAAAGGCGGACGGCACAGTTGTCCAGAAGGTCTATAGCAGGAATTAAGATCATAATGATTTTATAAAATTCTCCAGAATTTTTAATCCGGTAGAATGAGATTTCTCCGGATGAAATTGCGTTCCAAAAATATTGCCCTTTTCGATAACCGCCGGAAATTTCTCTCCGTAGTATTGGCAAAGCCCGGTTATCGCTTTGCCTTCGACATCGGTAGGTCGATAAGAATGGATAAAATAAACGAAAGATTCGTCCGGAATTTCCTTTAGGAGAAGCGTTTCCTTAGGTCTTCGTTTAATAAGTCGGTTCCAACCGATATGGGGAACCTTAAAATTTTTTCCACGAAACTTACGTACTTTTCCCTTGATATAGCCCAATCCTTCGACCGTTCCCTTAGAGTTGGTGGACGAAGTTTCATCCGAATCTTCGAAAAGAATCTGAAATCCTATGCAAATACCTAGTAAGGGTTTTCCGGATTGAACATGCTTATCTATGACATCCTTTAATCCGGATTGTCGTAGATTCGTCATCGCCTTATCGAAGTGCCCATCGCCGGGAAGAATTAATGCGGAAGAAGAAAGAATGGTTTCCGGATCTTTCGTATAACAAAATTCATTCGTATAAAGAGAAATCGCTTTAAGGCAGGAATGGATATTACCCATTCCATAATCTAAAACTGCGATCACTCCAAGACTCCCTTCGTTGACGGAATGGCTCCTCCAGCCGCTGGGTCTATTTCAATTGCCATTCTTAAAGCCTTACCAAGACCTTTGAAGATTGATTCGTGCAAATGATGTCTATTTTCGCCGTAATGGACGACTACATGCAAATTCATCTTAGCATTTAATGCGAACTTTTGTAGGAACTCTAGACTAAGTTCCGCGTCGTAAATACCGAATTTTCCGACCAACTCCGGTCCGGAGTATTTAAAGAAAAAACGCCCGCCTAAATCCACCGCGACCGTCGTGAGGACCTCATCCATAGGTAGGGTAAAATGTCCGTATCTACGAATTCCGGCCTTGTCGCCAAGTTGCTTATGAATCGTGGAACCTAATAGAATCGCAGTGTCCTCCACGCTATGGTGGCAATCGATTTCTATGTCTCCTCTTAACCAAAGATCCAAATCAATCAAACTATGCTTTGAAACATGAGAAAGCATATGATCGAAAAACGGAATTTCGGTATCAAAATTATACTTTCCAGTCCCTCTTACATTTAGGGCTAGCTTTATATCTGTCTCGGAGGTTTTCCTCTCTTCTTTCATCTTATCCTAACCCTACTTTCCTCTCAATTATCGTGTCAATGAATTCCAAAAATAAGCTGACGGAAAGCCAGGATCGCGAAAATTATCCTCATCAGGGAATTCCATCCCTGTTCTCAAAAGCCGAAGTGGCGGAATTGGTAGACGCACTGGTTTCAGGTACCAGCGGGTAACACCGTGGGGGTTCGAGTCCCTTCTTCGGCAATCTAAGAAAATAAAATCAGACTTTAGGACTCGAAGCGAGAGCTTGAGAGAATTCCTAGCGACCCATAGGGAGCGTCAAGGAATTCGACGAAGCACAGGATGTGCTGAGACAAGCTCGAGACGCCTCGGAGCTTAGTTAGCCACGATGGCTGACTGCGTAGAGGCGATTCCCTTCTTCGGCCAATCCAGGAATCAATTCGTAAGTCTCCAACGCTCGATTTGAAAACGACCGTTTCAAGAGCACGAAAAATCCTGCCTTTCCGGATATTGCAAAAATTTCATAAACTTGAATATAAATCAGTAGACCACACGGTCTACATTAAAAATATTCAAATATAGACCAGTTGGTCTATATTTGAAATTCCAAAATTAGCCTCGTAAGAAAACATAGGAGTAAAAGCGATGGAAAATAAAGTTTATTCCGGCAATTCGATTGTCTTTATGGAAGCAATGGATTTATCCGATTCGGTCCCATATCCGATCGCAGAGATAATCGAAGGAAATCCCGATGCAAAAATTAAAGTGCTACGTACAAAGGGTGCGAGAACGAATCTGCAGCACGTTTCGGTCATTTCGGCACAGCCATCTAAGTTTCATTATAAATTTCAGTACGATGAAGCCTTTCAGTTGATTCACGGGCATTTGACAATATTGCTGGACAGCGGTGAACAAATCGAAATGCGACCCGGAGATATCTTAACCGTTCCCGCAGGACACGACTCTATCTTTGAAATTTACGAACCTAGTTTAAAATTTGTCGTGGTTACCTGCAGCTAAGAGATTTTTAGAATTCTCCTTGACTCTCTCCTTTTTCGAGGGGAGAAATACCTCCGTTTTTCCTTAACCATAGCTAAAGCGGAGTTTTTTATGCGATCTACTATGATGGACTATCCATTAGTCCTACCCTCGATTCTACGTCGCGCCAAAGATGTTCATCCACATAAGGAAATCGTTACAAAGTGGCACGATAACTCCGTTGAACGCTACACATATGGGGAATTCTACAAACGTACGATTCGGTTAATGAATGCTTTACGAAACTCCGGAGTAAAGCCAAGCGAGGCAATCGCTACTTTTTGCCTGAATCATTCCTCGCATTTGGAATTATATTTCGCGATTCCATGCGTTCGAGCAATTCTTCATACTATCAACGTTCGATTATTTCCGGAACAATTGGTTTATATTATCAATGAGGCGAAGGATAAATTCATTTTTGTAGATAAATCTTTGACTCCTATTTTGGAAAAGCATCTTGGAGAAATCGGAAACGTAAAAAAATTCATCATCATTGACGACAAAGAAAATATGGAATCGGCAAAGCTGCCGAACTCTATTTCTTACGAAGGATTTTTAGCGAGCGGCGATGAACTGGAAAGATTCGAACCGATCGATGAGTTAGAAGCTGCCGGAATTTGTTATACGTCCGGTACTACCGGAAATCCGAAAGGCGTCGTCTATTCTCATCGGTCCACGTACCTTCACTCAATGGCAGTTTGCATGGGTGACGGACTCGGCCTTAAAGAAAGTGAAGCTGTTCTTCCCGTAGTTCCTATGTTTCATGTGAATTCATGGGGAATACCCTTCGCTTCGGTAATGACCGGATGCAAGCTCGTTTTCCCCGGCAAACATCTGCTTGGAGCTGCCCTAGCCGAGTTACTCGAATCCGAGGAAATAACAATCACTGCAGGAGTTCCTACAGTATGGAACGTTTTATATCAGCATTTAAAGAAAACAAAATATAATTTGAAAATACACACTATGGTAGTCGGGGGCTCTGCCGCTCCTCGCGGTTTGATCGAAGGATTTGAAAAAGATTTCGGGATAGCAATACTCCATGCATGGGGGATGACCGAAACTTCTCCGATCGGAACCGTATCTCATCTTCGCAGCTTTATGAAGGATTGGGACGATGAGAAGCGATATGCATATCGGGCAAAACAAGGTGTTCCCGTCACTGGCGTGGAAATACGTGCAGTGGACGACGATGGGAATGAAGTTCCAAAAGACGGAAAGACTCCGGGAGAATTACTCGTGCGCGGACCTTGGATTACCGGTTCCTATCGGGAAGGTGTTTCGAAAGAATCCTTTACGCCTGACGGATGGTTTAGAACCGGTGATGTGGTCGTACTCGATCAGTTAGGATACATGCAAATTACGGATCGTAAGAAAGATCTAATCAAGACACGGGGAGAATGGATTTCCAGCGTTGACATGGAAAATCTTGTTATGGCCGATCCGGACGTTTTAGAAGCGGCAGTCATCGGAAGGAAGGATCCTGTCAGGGAAGAAGCTCCCGTTATTTTCGTTGTTGCCTTGGAAGGAAAACAAGTCGATGCTAAACGAATACATGATCGCTTAAAGGAAAGTTTCGCGCACTGGCAACTTCCTAAGTTGGAAGATATTCGAACCGTCTCAGCTATTCCGAAAACAAGTGTCGGAAAGTTCGACAAGAAAAACCTGAGAAAGTTGATAGAAGAATAGACTGAAAAGCATACGTATCGCATCATAGATACGTGCCTAAATCCGACCGCGTTCTCATACTTTTACTCGGCGCCTTAACTGCAATAGGTCCATTTTCAATTGATATGTACTTACCTGGACTTCAGTCCATTTCCAGGGACTTCGGTACCCCAATTTCGAATGTTCAACTTACCTTAACTAGTTTCTTTTTCGGAATTTCATTCGGACAATTGGTTTATGGTCCGCTCCTAGATAAGTTCGGAAGACGAACTCCTATGATGACCGGTTTGATTATTTATACCGTGAGTTCGATCGGATGCGCCCTTTCTGTTTCGGTCTGGAGTTTGGTTTTCTTCCGGTTCCTTCAATCTTTAGGAGCATGTGCCGGGATGGTAGTTCCAAGGGCGGTTGTCCGAGACGTATTTTCTCCCCACGAAGGAGCAAAAGTATTCTCTCAAATCATCTTAGTTATGGGTATTGCTCCGATTGTCGCCCCGACTGTGGGAGGGCTTCTCTTAACCTACACTAATTGGCGCGCCATTTTCGTCGTCTTAACGGTCATCAGTATCATTCTCTCCATCGGAGCCTGGCTTTATTTACCGGAAACCGGTAAAAAGGATTCGTCCGTCTCTTTAACACTAGGTGGAATATTAAAAGAATATTATGAAGTATTAAGTGTTCCCCGCTTCAACGCATATGTGACCGCATCCGGTCTGTCTGCGGCAGTGATGTTCGCGTACATCGCAGGTTCTCCGTTCGTATTCATGGGAATATTCGGATTAAGCGAATCCGAATACGGTTGGTTTTTCGGTTCGAACGCCGCAGGATTAATCCTATCAAGCCAACTTAACCGTTTACTTTTGCGGAAATTCGAAGCGGAATCTATCGTAAATGCGATTTCCATCTTCTATGTTCCTATCGGAATTCTATTAGTTCTTTCTGCGACCTATCATTGGGGAATGATTTCTATGATCGGCCTTATCTTCCTGTTAGTTAGCGGATTCGGTTTCATAGTACCAAATGCATCCGCCTTAGCAATGGCCCCGTTCAGTAGAAATGCAGGTTCTGCCTCAGCGCTAATGGGAGCTATGCAAATGGTTTCGGCTGTCGTTGCAACTGCTAGCGTGAGTCTTCTTCATGACGGAACCGCATTACCTATGACTCTGGTCATGTCAGGCGCCGGAATTCTTTCTTTACTATCTCTCGTCATTCTCCGACCAAAAACCCGCGTTTAGCATCGGAGAATGCGAGGATTAAAATTCAATCTATATAGGTTCGTCTTTCCATCAGAGATACGACCTTTTCAGATCTCTGCTCTAACAATCGACTAGCACATCGATCCAACAACTTCCCTATTTTTTGCTTATCAGGAAAGTCCGGCCTGGACGCAATAGATTCCGGCGTTAAAGCCTGGATCTCGTCGATCGGTCGGATGTTCACGGGGGCCTCCGTGTGAAAAAGGGATAAGGGGAAGATTTGTTCCTATCTTATGAATTGTCAAGCATTCGAAAAGATTTAGGGGCAAACGGCGCATAGTTTCATCTATAACGAATCTATGGCCGTTTTTATGAAGTAAAGATCGATTATTCGGTAATCTCTATACCTAATTTTTGTTCGATCGCTTTAATTCTGCGAGCCCATTTTTGGAAATTTACTACGTTCCGAATATTGACGCGGAGTTTTTGAAATTCAGGAAAAGTTAAGCCGTAATCCCAACCAACATAAATATCCGCTTTGGGCGGAGTATTTCTCACAGAAGTGCCGCCGCCGATTATAGTTCCGCTTGGAATCCGAATATGATCAGCTAATCCACATCCGCCGCCGATCGTGACGTTATCCTCTACAACGGTAGAACCTGCAACGCCAGTCCAGCCGGCGATTACTACGTTCTTACCGAATACGCAATTATGGCCGATATGAACCAGATTATCAAACTTACATCCGTCTCCGATAATCGTATCTTCCAATCCGCCTCGATCAATTGCGGAGTTGGATCCCATTTCCACATCGTCTCCTACGCGAACGGTTCCTACTTGTGGAATCTTATTATGCTTACCGTCGGCGAAAACGAATCGAAAGCCGTCACCGCCGATCGTACTGTTTCCGTGAGAACGGAATCTTTTTCCAATGATGACACCATGATAAATAACGCAATTCGGGCCGACATGCGAACCCTCTCCGATTCTGACATTCCGTCCAATTCTTGCACCGTCTTCAAGAATCGTATTATCACCGATTTCACTCTGTTCTCCAACGGAGACTTGATGACCGATATAGCAATTCTTTCCGATCTTAGCGGACGGGTGAACGAATGCCGTCGATTCGATTTTAGATCCGTATGAATGAGGAGGATAAACCAAATCCAAGACTTGCGCTAAAATCAAATCCGGTTTAGAAACGACTAAACAAGGTACTTCTAATTCTTTGGAAAATTCTTCGGTAGTAAGTACGGCGCTGGATAAAGTCTTTTTCGCGTCCGAAAGTATTTTCTTATTTGCTAAAAAACTAATACTTGATGGGGCTCCCGGGGAAATCGGAGAAACCGAATCCACTATGATTTTGGCTGGTTCTTTACAATTCGCAATTTTTGATCCGGATATCTTTACGGAAAGTTCTTCCAAAGTATATCGAGCCATGAAATTCCTCTTTTACCTATATAATCTGAAACACCAACGTATATTATTTGGGAATTGCTTACTATCCGAAAATTATACGTAAAAAAACTCGGGTAATAGCGAATGTTGTTCAGATTACTCATCGGCTTCTTCAATGTAAATCGGACATAATTTGCCGAGTTGCTTTGGAGTAAGGCAGGAAGTTAAATATCCCGTTTGACGAATTGGCGTTCGAAAAAAATCTGTATTCAGCCTTAAATTGAAATCAGGAACCTGCGCCGCGTATGAAGCCCGTTAGAGAACCGCAAATCAACATTTTTAAAAAATCCAATCCTTATAAAGCCCGAGTCATAAGCAACGTACGTATGACGCCGGAACCTGGAAAAGGAAAGCGTCCGAAAAAAGAAGGTGAATCGCAGATTCATCGCATCACTATTGCCATTGATCATAACCTGTATCCGTATGTTATCGGACAATCCGCGGGAATTATTCCCCCCGGAGAAGATCCGGAAAAAAAAGCGAAAGGCCTTGCCGACGCCGCTTATACGGTACGTTTATATTCGATCGCTTCGCCTAGCTATTCCTTCGGGTTGAAAGAAGACAACATAGAATTCATCATCAAGCGGGATAATGTCTATGATGCGGAAGGAAATTTGCAATTCAAGGGTGTTTGCTCCAATTATGTCTGCGACTTGAAAGAAGGCGATGAGGTCATCATGACCGGGCCATCAGGTAAGAAATTTTTACTTCCTACTGTCGATTTTTCGGGCGATATAATGTTCCTAGCAACCGGCACCGGATTGGCGCCGTTCATCGGGATGTCCGAGGAATTGTTAGAGCATAAATTGATACAGTTTACGGGAAATATTACTCTCGTTTACGGAGCTCCTTACTCCGACGAACTCGTGATGCTCGATTACCTGAAAGCTCTCGAAGCGAAATACAAACACTTCAAATTAGTCACTGCGATTTCTCGTGAAGAGAATAATCCGTTCGACGGTGGAAGAATGTATATCTCGCACAGAGTTCGTCAACTCGAAGCCGAAGTGAAAAAGATTTTATCCGGTGGCGGTAGATTTTATATTTGTGGCGGCCCGAAAGGTATGGAAAAAGGCGTCATCGAAGAAATTCAAAAAATCGCCGGCGACGGATCCGCTTATGAAGATTATAAGCATCATCTAGAGCATTCCCACCAACTGTTTGTGGAAACTTATTGATTCGGAATCATAAGTCTTTTCAACGGGAAAGGGCTCATTATTTTGAGCCCTTTTTTTATGGAAAACTACTGGAAATCCAAAATAGGATCCGATATTTTCGGAGCGACCTGGGAGATTTTTAGATGAGCGTAATTAGAGATATAGACAAAGGCAAAGGAGAAATCATACGTGTGGAAATCTCCGAGTTCAAGGGTAATAAATATTTGAATTTGCGTGTTTGGTACACTGACAGCGAAGGCGAATACAAACCGACTCAGAAAGGCATTGCAATTCCGGTCGGTCTGTACGGCGAAGTGAAGGATGCAATCCTCGCTGCCGAAACCTTTTTAAACTAGATCCGTTTTTCTTGGATCCAAGTTTGGAGCAGATAAAATGCGTCCTCTTCGGTTTCTACGGAGCGGATATGCGATTCCAATCTTGTAATAGAAAAGACTTTTTTGACGGAGTCTCTTAAATTACAAACGATAAGTTCGCCCCCTCTCTTACGAAGCCAACCCGCTACTTGGATCAACATACCGATAGCCGAAGAATCGATGTACGAAGATCGGGCCAAATTGAAGACCACATACCGAAAGCCTTCTTTCATTTTTTCCTGAATTGCATTCTTAATATCCGGGCATTTATAAAGATCGATATCCTCGGTAGTTCTATAAGAAAAGATTTCGTCGTGGTATTCCACACCGTCGTCGATCGGAAAATCGAGGGCTCCGCCATATTTCAATTCGGAAGCTGACGCCACAAGATGCTTAGAGGCAGTCGGAGAATTTTCCAAAATTCTAACTTTCAGCGCGGTAATTCTAAACCCTAAGCTTTGTAAAACATCGGGCGCCAATTCCTCCTTTTCATTAATATCTTTTAATAAATCGTTAAGTAGACTAACCGCTTCTTCCGAATAGCCTTCCTTCAATAAAACTCCGGCTTTCTTCAGGCCCTTCCCCGAGCGCGCGATTAAGGTTTCTACAATTACGTCGGCGTCTTCCTTCACGTCGTTGGGAAGCCAATTTAATTCTAGTTCGTTCTGCTTTTGTTCCAGTTTCATTCCGTCCGATAAATCGTAGAAACTTGCTTCGACATTGATCGATTCCGGTTGACCTTTTCCGCTAGGTCTAAAATGGATTACGATGCTTTTTACGTCATCGGCTCGCATATCCCCGACTTCCAACACGAGAGTTTTAGCTCTGCCTGATTCCTCCGGATCCGGTTCCGTATAATAAGCGACCTCGGACACTACGTCTAGAAAATCTACGCCTTTCGGGAAGTGAACCTTTGCTTCGATCGATTGCGCATATAAGGAGCCGATATCTCCGAACTCGCGAAAGAAAATATCTCCGGTTTCTTCCGGTGTTTCGATGAAATAAAAATTTCCGCCTCCGGCTTCTGCGATTTCCTTTAAAAGGATTTCATTGAAATCGTTTCCGAAACCGATAACCGTCGTCGTAATTCCTTTTTTATACGCATTAGCGGCGATATCGATTAGTTGAAGCGGGTCCTTTATTCCAAGCGTAGGATTTCCGTCCGTCAGGAGGATGGCTCTTTTGTACACATCGGTTTCGGGAAATAATTCGAGGGATCGTAAAACATGAAGCCACCCGCCGCTTAAATTCGTCGAAGTGCCTACTTGAATAGTGCCAAGTCTATGGATCACGGAATTTTTTTCCGCAAGAGGAACGATCGGTTGAATGACTTGAATATCTTCCGCATAGGCGACGGCGGTTAGATAATCTCTCCTCGTCAGCCAATTTACGAGAGAGGAGGAGGCCTGGATAACGGCTTCTAACTTATCCCCTTTCATGGACCAACTCCTGTCCAACGCTAAACCTAAAACTAAAGGACGTCTCTGTAGGTTCGTTCCTCCGGGAGGCGAATTTAATCTTATGAGTAAGGAATTCGGCTTAGAAGAAGAACCGGCCGGTCGAAGAAGTTTGGCCGAAAGAATCATGCGCTAAAAAAAACCATTTACCTCTGAGCTTAGCAAGTAGAATTTCATTGGTACGGGAAACAAAGATAGTAAATGGATCAGAACGAAATTTTGCCATATCTACCGGAATTTCTAGAACGATTTCACGCCTTGCGTCCTGAAAATAGAGAAGAAATTCCTAGTTTCACAAGAATTTATAAAAGCGGTGAATTTGTTTGCGAAGCGTCAAATTTGGTAGAAGTCTCTCAAGATTCTTCCCGGCATAGCGAAATTATCGCAATCGGTAAGGCAAAGGAAGTATTAAAAGATCGGTATTTAACCGATTGTCTACTGATTACTACTCTCGAACCCTGTCTAATGTGCGCGGGAACGATCCTTTTGTCCCGGATACCGAAGGTTGCATATCTCTTACCGGCCAGACAGGGAGAAGGTATTTCCTCTTTGAGTCTTGAAACAATCTATAGTCGAAATTTTTTTCCGGATCTTTTACTGATTCGAACGGCGGAAACAAGATTGTCCTTTCAAGAATTCTTCCGCGATAAACGAAATTAGTTCCGCCTTTTCCGCTTTTCCTCCTTTATCTGTCCAAAGTATTTGGTAAAATGGTTCACCTATGGCCGGAAATCACGAAGTCCTTTCAAGAAAGTATCGACCCCAACGATTTCAGGATGTAATTCATCAAAATCTGGCGATCGGTGCCTTACAAAATGCGGTAAAATCAGGCAAGATCGGACATGCATATATTTTTTTCGGACCGCGCGGAGTCGGTAAGACAACTATCGCAAGAATCTTTGCAAAACGGCTCAATTGCAAAAATCCCGTCGATAACGAACCTTGCAACCAATGCAGTTCCTGTATCGAAATCACTAAGGGAATTTCCGGCGATGTCTTAGAAATAGACGCGGCCAGTAATCGAGGAATAGAAAATATCCGCGAATTACGGGACAACGTGAAATTCACCCCGATGGGCGGTAAATACAAAGTTTATATCATAGATGAGGTCCATATGCTCACGGACCAATCTTTCAATGCCCTTCTCAAAACTTTAGAAGAACCTCCGTCGCATGTTGTCTTTGTGCTAGCAACCACGGAATATCAAAAAATTCCCGAAACGATATTATCAAGATGCCAGGATTTCGTTTTTAAAAAAGTTCCTCTTTCGGTTTTGCAGGATTATGCCGAGAACCTATGCCGTGAGGAAAAAACTCAGTATGATACCGAAGGTTTATTTTGGGTCGCAAAAAAAGGAGACGGATCCGTGAGGGATATGCTTTCCTTTATGGAGCAGGCAATAGTATTTACGGATAACAAAATTATAGGTACCGAAATTCGAAAGATGATCGGCTATCATGGAATCGACTTTCTCTCTAATTTTGTAAAAAGTTTAGTGGCCCCGGAAAGTCATTCAAAAGCTTTAGAAATTATTGAAACTCTATACCAGGAAGGACAGGACATCTACAAATTCCTGTGGGACACAATAGAATTCAGTCATACTCTCTGCCTTTTAAAGGAATCAGTCGCAGATTCCGAATCCGTAAATTATCCTCGTGAGGATCTCCTACGGATGCGTAAGGAATTTGAAACGACCGACCCTATCTTATTAAATCATCTATCTTTTCGTCTCTTCGATCTATTCGAGAGAATCAAAACTATCAAGCTTAGAAATTCGTTCGAGATCAAGATCTTCACTGAAATTCAAATAAAGAAACTTGTCGAAGACTTAAATAGGCCCTCGCTATCGGGTCTTGTAGATAGGATTAACCATTTAATCCTAATGATCCAGGAGCAGGATGCGGCGAAATCTTCCTTTTCCGGACTATCCAAAACAAACGCAAAAGAAGAATTCTCCCGTGATTCCCAAAGCGCAATCCTTAAATCCGATATGAAAACCGCTGAATCAATTCAGTCTAAGAATAAAGAAGATACTTTGCCGGTAAAATCCGGAACCTCAAACTCCGCTCTTTCCTCCTTGGAAGAAATGGCCAAAGATGTCGTTTCGGAAGATGCGGAATGGGAAACATCATTTAAGAACGAATTCTTAGGCACTGATGTGGATCCTGCAAAAGTTCCTAAATTGGATAAATAAGGAGATTAGCCGGATGTTTGATAATTTAAAGAATGCCTCCGAGATGTTTTCCCGCATGGGGGAGATGAAAGAACGAGTCGAAGAAATTAAGAAAAGAATTTCCAATATTCGAGTCATCGGAGACGCCGGGGCCGGGATGGTGCAGGTTACAAGCACTGGAGAAGGGACAATCATAGACGTAAAGATTAACAGGACTTTATTCGATTCTGATGATAATAAAATGTTAGAAGACCTGATTTTGTCTGCAACAAATGAAGCTCTTAAAAAAGCAAAGGAAGCGACCGAGCACGAATTTAAGTCGGTTACCGGGGGATTCGATTTTTCCCAAATTTCAAAGTTATTCGGCGGTAACATTGGCTGAACATCTGATCGAAGGTATGGTAAGCGCGCTTTCTTCCCTGCCGGGTATCGGAAAGAAGAGCGCCTATCGAATCAGTTTCCATCTACTCCGACAAGATCCGACGGTATTTCACGGATTCATTCAAAGTCTCGTGGATACAAAAGATCGAATTCGATTTTGTTTACGGTGCGGCGCCTACTCGGAAGCAGAAACCTGTGAACTTTGTCTTTCTTCTAAAAGGGATGGACATACAATTTGCGTAGTCGAGCAACCGGAAGACGTTTTCTTTATCGAAAATACCGGCGAGTTTCGGGGAAGATACCACGTATTGAACGGTGTAATTTCTCCTTTGGAAGGAATCGGTCCTCAAGACCTAAGAATTAAAGAATTAGTAGCGAGGATCGAACCTGAAGAAATCAAGGAAGTTCTGGTCGCCACGAATCCTACGTTAGAAGGCGATGCAACAGCAGACTATTTACTTCGACAATTACAAAGTTTGAATGTTGTAGTGACTCGTATCGCTTACGGCATAACCGTAGGCGGTTCGATCGAGTTAGCCGATCAATACACCTTAGGTCGCGCAATTCGTTCAAGATTAAAATTATAGTGACCGTCTTAAAATCTATGTTCGGCTGTCACAAATAGTTCCCGTAAAAACGTACCGCCCGTCGTATCCATATAAGCCTTAAAGCCGTTACCTGAAATAAAATAACCCGAACGTAAAAGAATCTGCATATCTCTAAATGCGTTCCATCTCAAATTGAGATTGTATTCTTGGCCAAAATACGCGGATGTCTGATAAAAATTATCTGAATTATAGAATCGATTATTATCCATTAACGGAGACTTTGTTCCGTATAGTCTGTAATAGCCGAGAGTAAGAACAATCGGACCTGCAACCACGATATCGGAAAACAATCCATATTCATATAAACCGCTAACGTTTCCTCCGGGGAAAAGCGCGTATCCCCCGGTGAAGTCGATTGCGATATTCGAAACCGAATATCCCGGGAACAAAGTTTGATAACCTGAACCGTGTAAATTAGAGCGAGTGCCGTCCTTTTCGTAACCTGGTCGTCCCGTCGAGCCTAATGCTATAAAATTCAGGGTCAGCGACTCATTATATCGATAGGAAACCTGCGTGTCGAAGAAGGCGCCCTTTATAGCGTAACGATCATATTTTCTATATACTTCGTTTCCGCTAGTATCCCGATACGGATTTAAGGAGTGGAGAGTCCCGTGGTTATAAATTCCGTGGACGACAAGGGTAAAGTCCGAAAAATTAAACTCATTGAATAGACCGTGCCAGAACAATTGCCCGGATTGACTCTGACGTGAGACTAGCCCATATACCCCGTTAGTATCCTGGATATCCCGCAACGTATCATCCATATAATAACTGTATAACTCATGCCTGGCGTTGTTAAAAAAACTGGTCTTTACTTTATAAAAATAAATATTATTTCCCTGATAATTTTTATCCGCGAAACTATTCTTATCTAAATCGGTCAGATTATTCTGCTTAGCGATTAACCAACCACCTTCCAAAGTCATATTCCAATTACGAATATCTTTCGTCATTGTAACACCGGTACCGGGAATGTAGATTACTCGGCCCTGCGCGGACGTAAAGAGCTGCAAACCGACTCTCGTCGTAAAACTTTTTTCTGGTAGTTTGAAATTTAAATACAGAAAGTTCGTCTGAATGTTTACGGCGGTACTGTACGTTGCTTCTCCACCCTGGCCTGGGCCGATGTTCGAACTCTGCCCAACGCCTTTTCCCCCGAATATCATATCACCAATCTGAACGCCCGCTAGTGCTTCGAAATACTTCGAAGTTGCAAAGTTCATATTCAAAGTCATACGAGTGTCGTAGTACGTCATATCTTCTCTCGAAGGGGAGAGAGTAGTCGGTAATCCGCGACTCCGCGCGTTAATCTCGTTCTGAATCTGATTATTCACATTCTGTTGATATTGATTTTGAAATGCCTGTTTATCGAACGGGGTAACCGGAGTCTGACGGGAAGAATAAATATCTCTACCCAAATTGAATCCGCGAACCCTATAGTTACCTTGCAGATCTATTTTAGTTTTTTCTTCAATTTCCTGTGCGGAAAGAGGATTTATCAGAAAAACGACCCCAAAAGATAAGAAGCCGATTCTTAGTAATTGGCTGATATCTTTCACCGATTATTTTACCCAATCTTTAGAGAGGAAATATTTCGATCGAATTCCTTCAATTACGCCCGTTCTCTTTAATTCCTTAATGAAGAAATTAAAGTTATCTACGAAAACAAGATCGTTTAACGGCATTGCCGCGCTAATATAATCGTCCATCACAGGATTGATCAAAGGCAAATAACTCGCGCGCAAGCTAGGTTGTTTTTGAAGTAAAGCGAGAATATATAAACTATCGGCCACGTAACAAGTAACGTCGTTCTTAATAAGCGCATCGATCGCCACCGAATCCGAAAGATAACTGTAAATTTTATTTTTACCGAATTTTCTCAAAAGGTAATTATGATTTGTAGTATTTGAACGAACTGAAAAAGAAACTCCATTCAAAACGGATAGATCATCAAGTGACTTGAACGACCTAGTTGTTACGATACTTCCTTCCGGTTCCGGAGGAAGTGATTTCTTAAAAATAAGACCGGCAGGTGTGGCAAGTAAATAAGGATCCGAAAAACTAACCGTCTTTCCGCGACTTAAGTCTGTGGACATTCCCGCCAATGCAATATCGATCGAGCCTACGGCTATCTCGTCCGAAAACTGTCTAAAGGTTTTAAGCGGCTTTAGTTTTAGCGTGACACCTAAATACTCGGCGTACAGTTTCGCTAGTTCAACGTCGAAGCCGGGAAATCCTTCGAGTGAATCTTGAATGTAAAACGGTTCATAAACTCGGTTTACACCTACGATAATTTCCTTCTTCGCCAAGATTTGGTCCAATCTACTAGCGGGTATTTTTTGCGCAAAAATACCTTCTGAAATAAATAAAATGAGAGCTGGGAGGAGAGCTCGCAAGGTATTGCTCGGTCTCGTCATGATACCTATGTTATCGGCAACTCCGGGACTTGAAAGAAATTTTTGCTTAACCGTTTCGCAAGATATAATTCGATTTATTCAAGAAGCTGAAATTCAGTGCGGCGATTCTTCCGATCCGTTTCGGGGTTTTTATCCTGAAAAATAGGCTCGGTGCTTCCTTTGCCCTCCGTCTCAATCCTAGCCGGCGATATTCCCTTATGAATTAAGTATTTTCTAACTGCCTCCGCTCTCTGGCGACTTAATACCATATTGTCCTGAGTTTCGCCATGCAAATCGGTATGGCCTGTAATCTTTAATCTGGATTTGTCGTTTGCCGAAAGAAAATCAGCCAAACGATCCAATGAAGGTTTAGAATCGTTTTCCAATTCGAAGGATCCGCTTTGAAAATGAATGGCTTCTAACGAAATTTTTTTGCCGGTTTTCAAATCATCCCAATTTTCCGATGAAGCGATTTCGTAAATATCGTAATTGGATGATTCGTCCCTTCGACAAAAGTAAGCATTCTTACCGTCGGGAGCTTCGACATAAAACGCCTCGTCACCTTTCGAATTTATCTCCGGTCCTAAATTAATCGGTTTCGAATAACTTCCGTCGGGATTCCTGGTCGATTTATATATGTCCATACCTCCGAAGCCGCCTGGCCGATTCGAAGAAAAATAAAGAGTCTTTCCGTCCCTTCCGATCGTAGCCGCAATTTCGGCATAATCGGTGTTAACGGGGGAGGGTAATCGATATGCTTTATTCCAAGTTTTATTATCGTATTCGGAAACGAAAATGTCCGATTCACCAACGACACCGAATGGATAGCGAGTAAAGTATAAACGATTCTCGTACAAATAAGGATTCTCTTCGATCGCGGATGTGTTAACCGTTGTTGGAAGCGAAGTAGGACGAAGCCACCTGCCTTCCCCTTTCTTAGAAAAATATATATCTCTTGATACTCCGATCTTTCCGTTCGGTAAGATAAATTCGATGCTACCGTCGCGATTAGAAGAAAATAAAATACCTTCTTCTTTATTCAAAACGAAAGGGCTTTGATCGTCGAACTGAGAATTGAGTTCCGATAGCTCCGATCCTGTCGACCATAGATCCCCGTTGCGAACGGATTTATATATATCGGTATAATTCGAATTATTGCGCTTAGCATAATAGTACAACGTATTCCCGTCGTCCGAGAGGCTTATTCCGAATCCGTTTAAAGAAGTATTAACCTCTCCTTTTACAGGAGCAACCTTACCTTTTAAAGAAGTATCCTCTGCACCGGATACGGAAAATCCTGCGAACACAAAATAACAAAATAAGACAGAGATGATCTTGAAAGAACGAGAAGACTGAGTATGGATTTCGGAAACCATACTCTAACTATCTGTCTTTTAGGGAAAAACCTGATACTTTTTCGGAGAAAAAATCAGAGATATGCCAAGGAAAGTTCTTTAACTGTTTCTCTTTTAGGATATGAAACAAGATCAAAATTTGTGATTAACGCTTCAACTACAGGGTTTCTATTCTCAATCTTACCCCCTACATGATAATAATGAGATTTAGTAATTATATTATGTTCGCCCCAAAGAAGAGAAATTGCCTCATTTACCCGAAAGTCATTTTTTAGCCACGTAGATAATATAAAACGTGCTTTCGTTTTTTTCAACAAACCTGCCAACTCTTGTTCTTCTTCAATACCCCAACTATTATAATAGTCAACATGACGTCCTAAATATGGAGGATCACAATATATTAAGTCATTTTCTTTTGCCTTTATTATTAAATCATGAAAAGAAAGAGATATAAATTCCCAATTAGTTGTTTGTAACTTAGAATAAACATATTCAATCTGATTTACAATTTTAGTAATATAAGCTTTGGAAAATCTTTCTGGTTTACGACAAAAAGGAACATTAAATTCCCCTGCCTTATTAAAACGCATTAATCCGTTAAAACAAGATCGAGAAAGAAATAAAAAATCTAATGGATTGTGATCTCTATTGAATCTATCACGTATATAGTAATAGTATTTCTCTCCCTTTTTGAAAAGATTTTCTCCTTCTTTTGACAAAAAGTCTTTAGCTTTATTTGGAGTAATTTTTTTAAATTTCAGAGCATTGTAAAACTCAATCGAATACGGATTAACATCAGCAAATATAGCGTCTTTGTTAGCTGTATTAAATCCAACAACTCCAGATCCCATAAAAGGTTCTATCCAGCGTGCTTTGAAATGAAATGGTATAGACTCTTTGATCCAAGGGACCAGTTTAGTTTTAATACCTTGGCATTTAATAGGTGGAACAAAAATTTTATCCATATTCTTTCCAAAATTTGTTAAATTCATCATGTGATCTGAAAGGACCATTGCCATTAATAAAATCAGAAATATTATTACTTTTAATTGAGCCAATATTAGTAGTATTACCGCTCCCTTGCGTCTTACTAGCAATTTTATACTTTTCTTGTACGAAATACTCGATATTAATAAATGGCGACTTTAGAGAAGAAGCTTCTATCACTTGTCGTATTTCTGTCTCTTTGCACTCTGGATTTCTTTCATATAAAAAACCCACGATCCAATGCTCTTTATATTCTTCGTAAGGATATAAAATACTCTTTTTCCCATCTCTAATGTATGAGCGATACGATCCTAAGGTATAAGAAAAAGGTTTAATGCTACCATCTATATTAAAAGATCTATAGGTTGATTTCACTTCTACGGCAATTTTTTTTCCTGGTTGCCTTGGATCATGCAAAGTAAAATCAGGATAAGCGTTCTGTTTCGTCTTTTCTAAAATAAGCTGAAAATCTTGAGCAATCTCCCTAACAATGGGTTCGCAAAATATTTCAAAAATCCCTGATAGTATTTTCGAATCGTAAGACAAAGTGTAAACTTGAGATTGTTTTGTTAAAATTCCAACTAACCCCCAATCAAAAGTATTAGGGTATTTTCTTTTCATTCGAATAGAAAATTCATCTCTAAAATCCATTAAAGACATATTAGAAAGCTATTTTAAGATCGTACAATAATTTTCAGTGTTTTTAATAAATTAGTACAGAAAACATATGAATTTTCAAATAAAAGTACATAACGAATAAATAGTAAATCAGAGATATTTTTTCAAAACCTCGGGGAACTCTATTGTCCCGTCTTCTTTTTGATAAGTTTCTATGACAGCGGCCAAGGTCCTTCCGATCGCCAAACCTGAACCGTTCAAAGTATGGACCAACTGGTTTTTACCTTCTTTGGATTTGTAACGGATCTTACCACGTCTTGCCTGAAAATCTTTGAAGTTAGAAACGGAAGAAATTTCCATCCAACGATTCAAACCAGGCATCCACACTTCCAGATCATACGTTTTGGAAGAAGCAGCAGAAATATCCCCGCTGCATAATAACATCACTCTGTATCGGATCCCCAATTTTTTTAGGATATTCTCCGCATGAGAGAGCATCTTTTTATGTTCTTCTTCGGAATCTTCGGGACGTGCAAACTTCACAAGTTCCACTTTTTGGAATTGGTGAACTCGAACTAGTCCACGAGTATCTTTTCCGTAAGAACCTGCTTCTCTTCTGAAACAAGAAGTATGAGCAGTGATGGAAATAGGCAAAGAATTTTCCGGAATGATCTCGTCCCTGTACAAATTTGTTAAAGGGACTTCTGCGGTTGGAATTAGGTTGAGTTCATCTCTTTCTAATCTGTAGTATTCGTCCTTAAACTTAGGATACTGTCCCGTAGTTGTCATACATTCGTCGTTTACCATGACGGGCACCCAAACTTCCGTATATCCATGTTCGACAGTATGAGTCTCTAACATGAAGTTCGCAAGCGCTCTTTCTAATTTGGCCCCGAAACCGAAATAAGTGTACGCTCTTCCGCCCCCTAGTTTGACTCCCTTCTCAAAATCGATCCATTTAAGATTTTCCCCAAGCTCATAATGCGGCTTAGGCTGAAATGGGAAATTTCTGACTTCTCCAACTTCATACAGAAGCTTATTATCGTTCTCGTTTTTACCGGGAGGAACTTGCGGATCCAATATATTAGGAAGACCTAAATTAATTTCACTCAAGAGATTCTCTTGGATTTCCAGATCCGCCTCTATTTCCTTAATTTTATCCCCTATTTCTTTTACGGCGGCGGAAGCGGCAGCTATGTCTCCACCGGACTGCTTAACTTTTCCGATCTCTTTGCTTGCCTTATTCCTCTCTTCGCGAAGAGATTCCGCTTCCTTTTGAAGTTCTTTTTTTCTATGAATGATTCTAGCTAACTCATCGAGCAGACCGATATCCTTAAATCCGCGTAACTCAAGATTAGCTTTCAAAGCTTCGGTGTTCTCGGTGATAAATTTAAGATCAAGCATGATAGAAGGGTTTCCTTTGGATAAATTTTTCGGAATTGCTGTACAGAGTTTTTTCTACTTCGGCATTTGATTCTTTTCTCAATGAGAACATTTTCTCCAGAACGAATTTCGTAAATGCGGGTTCGTTTCGTTTTCCACGATATGGAGGAGGAGCCAAAAACGGCGCATCCGTTTCGATGAGTAAAGCTTCCAGCGGAAGGTTTTCGGCCGCTTCCTGAATGTCTCTCGCATTCTTAAAAGCTAGAATTCCTGAAAATGAGATATAATATCCCAGATCGACTAATCTCTTAGCAATAGAATAATCGTAAGTAAAACAATGGATAACGCCGAAAGCCTTATCTCGATGTTCCTTTAAAATCGCTATCGTGTCCTCTCCTGCATCTCTTGAATGAATCACGACCGGGAGTCGATGTCGATTAGAAGCATCTAAGAATGAATGCAACACTTCGATCTGTTCATTTTTCGAAGATGCATCATGATAGTAATCCAAACCGATCTCGCCTATCGCGGAAAGGCGAGGGTCATCCAGATTCTCGCTAATGAAAGAGAGAATTTCCTCTTTTTTTGGAAATTCGTGGGTCTCCGTCGGATGGCATCCGATTGAATAGAAAATATCGATGTCCGAATCGGAATACTCTTCGGATAGACCTTTTGCTCTAATAGAACTATCAAGGTCGATGCCGATTTGGACGATTTTCTTAATGCCTGATTCTTTCGCATTACGAAGGCTTTGGTCGATTGTCTGGCCTTGTTCGAGAACAATGTCTAGATGACAGTGGGTGTCTATAATGGAATACATGCTTTGGACGGCTTTTAAGGAACAGTTTTCGCGATTTGGATTGACTGAAAAGAGAATTTTTAAGATTCCTTACTCCATACGCCAATCGGTGCAAAACCGTTAGATTTGGGACATAAATAGTGAATCTAAAATCATACTTCGCTCTCATATACTATCGGCTACGTTATAAATACCAGGACTTAAAGCTTAAGCTAGATCTAAAAGTAGCGAACTGGAATAAGAAAGGTAGAGAACGTTTGACCGTGATGGTCATTCCGCATTCCGAACAAAAAACGATTAATTTCCATATTTCCTATCGTGCTATTACCATCTTCGTGGGAACGATTCTTGTTCTTCTATTAATCAGTTCCGTTAATGTGCTGAGTCATTCCGGATCGATTCACCAACTTACCGAACTTAATCTTTCAAACCAAGACTTCATTCGTCAGTCCGCAAAAATGAAGGAAGAGATAAACAGCTTACACGAGCATGTCGACTATTATCATACGCATGTCGGTGCACTTTACGGACGCCTTACGGGAGATTCCTCAAAAGTTGCAAAAGGAATCGGCGGCGCTGAAAAGTTGACTTCCAACGGTTCTTTAAAGGATGGAAGTCCGCTACCTCCCGGAGCGGAAGTATTTCGATTAAAAGAAGACGTTCATAACCTAAAAGTCGCAAACGAACTTACTCAAGAAATCATTAGTATCTTAAAAAAAAGAAAGAGCGTCATCCGACAAACACCGTCTATTTGGCCGGTCCGCGGATATGTACTCTATCCTTACGGAGAATATCTAAATCCGGTTACTGCTCGTAGAGAAATGAATAGTGGAATTGATATTGGAGCATTCCCTGCTTCCGAAGTCGTTGCTACCGCTCCCGGAACTATATATGAAATCGGTTATACTCGACATACCGGATACTTCGTCAAGGTGGCCCATAAATTCGGATGGAAAACGATCTATTCAAATTTAGATAGAATAAAAGTTAAACAAAACCAACAAGTATCGAAAGCGGAAGTTATAGGATTCGTGGGTAAATCCGAAAACAGCCCGCAATACAGCCTTCATTATGAAATTCACGTCGGGACAAGAGCAATCAACCCCTTCGCATTCCTAAACCAAATCCAAGACTGATGGCCCAAACCGAAGAGCATTTAGCGGTAAATAGTATTATTGGAGAAGGAGCCGAGTTCAACGGCGATTTCAAACTTTCGGGTTTATTGCGTATAGATGGGATTTTCCGCGGGACCATCAAAACTGACGGAAAAGTCCTCATTGGAAAGAGTGGAATCGTCGATACGGATATCAGAGCTCGGATTGTAGTTGCCGGCGGCGAGATCCATGGGAATATCTTTGCCACTGAGCGAGTCACTCTTCTCGCAAGTTGCCGAATGAAAGGCGATATCATTACACCCAAAGTCGTAATGGAAGAAGGAGTGCAATTCGAGGGTAACTGTAAAATAAACCCGATTGCACGTTGAAAGTAAACTCTCAAGATCCACACAGAAATCAAAGACGCAAAGGCGACTACGGTCTCTCCTTTTCTTCCAGTCTCTATAGTCCGGTCCCATCGGCAGTGCCGGAAGCCGAGATCCCCGATTCAAAGTCGCAATTTTTCGAACTTGTCGAACACCTATTACCTTATAGTCAAGAGAAGACACGGGACTTAAACTCGCTGCTACGCGATTTACCCGATGCGGAAAGAAATTTTCTAAAATCACCCACTTATGAAAATTTAAACGTCTACAAACGGATCGTCCAGGCTATTCTTAGAGAAGTTATGGATCGCAACACTTCGATAGAGACGCTGCGAAGCAGAGCCAAAGGCGGTTCGGAAAAGATTTATCAATTAATAAATACCGTAGACGATAAAGTTCAAACGTTAGCGGATTTTATAATTCACCCGGATAATTCAACGTTCGATTTGATGAAGCGCATGGAAGATATCCGAGGACTTCTCGTAGATTTAATGAATTGAAACCGGATTACTTTTCAAGATTTTTAAAAACCGCCGGAAGTTTGGCCGGAGTACGGGATTCCAATTGAAGGAACGCCCAAGTGAGTTCTCCAGTGCAAATTAAAGCTCCGCTTTCTTTGCCTCGCACTTCCAAATTCCATTGAATACTAGCCGGCTTAATCACTCCGGCTTTAATAAAGATATTCAATTCCTCGTCGAATCTTGCCGGGGATTTATACTCGATCAACGAACGAGTTACTACGAAGTCTAAACCGTTTTTGGCCAGTTCTTCCTTATAGTCGTACTCCAAATACCTCATGTATTCGTTCAGGGCAGTATCGAAGTACGTTAAATAATGAGCATTGAATACGACTGCTTGGGCATCTATTTCGGAGTATCTTACCCGAAGAGTATGGAAAAAATCTCCGGAACTCGAGGACATTATTAAAGACCTAATGCATCTAAAATCTTTTGCAAAGCATCTAAGCTAGGATACGCAATGCTTAGCTTTCCTTTTCCGGAAGAGGAACTATGGGAAATATCCACTTTCATCGAATATTTCTTTCGAAACTTATTCTCCAATTCGACGATATCTACTTCCTTCTTCTTCGCTTTCTTCTTTTCTTTTACGGGAGTTTCTTCTGTAAGGTTTGAAACGATTTCTTCGACCTGTCTAACCGTTAGGCCTTTTTCCGCAATTTGATAGGCCAGTTGCTCTGTCTTCTTTCTATCCGCGATAGCTAATAGCGGACGCGCATGACCTTCGGATATTCTTCCATTCTTAACCAAGTCCATTACCGAATCGGGAAGTTGAAGAAGCCGAATTAAGTTTGAAACAGTGGCTCTATTCTTGCCGACTCTCGTTGCGACGTCGCTGATTTTCAAACCTAGTTTATCACATAGAGTTTTGTAAGCTAAAGCCTCTTCGATCGGATTAAGATTTTCCCGTTGAATATTTTCGATTAAAGCCATTTCCAGCGCTTGATTTTCACTGGCCTTCTTTACGATTGCAGGAATTTTCATGAAGCCGGCTAATTTGCATGCACGGTATCTTCTTTCTCCTGAAATGATTTCGTATCCACCGCCCGTTTCCTTTACTACGATAGGCTGAATGACTCCATGGGCTTTGATCGTTTCGGAAAGTTCACGAAGTGAATCCTCCGAAAAAGTCCTTCTAGGCTGATCCGGATTAGGTCTAATTTCAGAAAGTTTAATTTCTCGAAGCGCGCCTTCTCCGCCGGCTTCTTTCAGAGCTTTATCTTCCGAGACGGGGATAAGGTTACCTAACCCCCGCCCTAGGGCTTTGGGCTTCGCGCTCATTCTTTAGTTTTTCCCGGCCACTTCTAAAGCTAAATTACGATAACTTTGAGCTCCAACGCCTTCAGGATCGTACGAAAGAATCGATTTTCCAAACGAAGGAGCTTCTGATAATTTAATGTTCCTAGGAATAACGGTCGTATAAACTTTATCTTTGAAATATGCTTTTACGTCCTCGGCGACTTGTTGGGCAAGATTGGTTCGTTTATCATACATGGTCAAAAGAACTCCTTCCAATTCCAACGAAGGATTCAATTTTCCCTGAACAAGCGAAATGATCTTCATTAACTGGGTCAGTCCCTCTAACGCGAAGTATTCAGTTTGCAAAGTGATCATCACGCTATCTGCCGCACATAACGCATTGATCGTCAATACCCCCAGAGAAGGAGGGCAATCGATTAATATATAATCGTATTCGGTTCTAAGAAGACTGATCGCCTCTTTCAGTCGAAATTCACGATTTTCTTCGGCAAGAAGATCCGCCTCCGCGCCCGAAAGGTTAATATTAGCCGGAATAATATGCAAATTTTCCAGGTCGGTCCTTCGAATGCATTCGTTCGCGGAACATTCTCCGATGAGAAGTTCATAGGAAGTTTTAGGCAGCGTATTAATTTCCAAACCTAAACCGGAACCGGAGTTTCCTTGAGGATCGAAATCTACGATGAGAACTTTTTTTCCGATCGCGGCCAGATTGGCAGCAAGGTTGATGGAGGTCGTAGTTTTTCCGACGCCACCTTTTTGGTTACTGATCGATACGATCTTTCCCATGTTCTAATTTACTCTCCTTGGCCAGAACCTTCCAAGCCCTAGGGATACCTTGTCTTGGTGAAAGAACCTTTTTCAAGAACTTAATATGTCGCATCCCTAAAAATTCAAGCGCGGGTAAATGAATCGTTTTTAATAGCCGAAATCCAGTCGGTTCCAGAATCTCTTTCACAAGATCCGAATCGAATTCATCTTTCCCGATAAATGGGACATAAATACCTCCTTGCTTTACCCACCGACAGAGCACTTCGGCGCTCCAAGGAAATGGAATAAATCCTCTCGATACAGCGAGATCCCAATCGCCCCTTCCTTCTTCCGCTCGTTCAAAGATACATTTCACACCGGTAATTTGGTTCGTTCGAATAAAATCATCGGTTAAGGAAAGCTTTCGTTTTTGGGAATCTAATAATATTACTTTGGGTCGCTCCGAAGATACTAAGCAGCGGAAAAAAAAACCGGGAATTCCCGGTCCTGTTCCGGCATCCCCCACCTTCCAATTGTTAAGCGACCCAAGTTCTTTTCGAATCGAATAAATATGGTAAACGGATTCTAAAACGTGACGATCCAAAATCTCGTCGGTATCTCTCTTTGAAAAAAAACCTCCTTCCTCATTTTTGTATTCCAGAAATGAAAGAAAGGCGGCGATTAAATCCCAATCAAAAAGCTTCAGAATCGAATCGCTTTCCTGAGGAAACCGAAAGCGAACGGAATCCTGTATCCCTAATGAATCGTGGCTAAATTTCGCCGCCTGCTTCTCCGGTTCTGTCATTCTTTACCTTGAAGAATTTGGTTGTATTCGATTATCGTTTTGAATAAAATTTCGATTCCCATTTTTAATTCACCGACGGTCATACTCTCATTCTTTCCATGAATACCGTCTATTTCTTCGGAGCTTAATAAAGCCGGTATGAGTCCATAGCATTTTAATCCAATGGTTCTCAAATAAGAACTATCTGTCGTGCCGGGCGAAAGAAACGGCGCTGCAATAGATCCAGGTTCAACAGATGTACTAACTCCGGCCAGAACACGGAAAAGGAGACCATCCACGGGGGAACTCGTTCCCGGTTCTAAATGCCGAGCGGTTACTTCAACTCCGTATTTTTCACCGAGAGTCTTAATCTCTTCGAAGAGTTTTCTTTCATCCTGACCCGGAAGAATTCTGATATCGATAGATCCGGTTGTTTCGGAAGTGATAATATTGATTCCGATCGGGTGACTATCGATTCCTGTAATGCTGACCGTATTTCTTGTCATCGCTCGCAGGTGTCGATTGGAGTTAATCACTCCTTTCATTATCAAAAAAAGTAAAGGGTTCCGAGAGCGCCGCAATACGAACGAATTGGGAAATGGGCTGATATCTCCTAGGGAGAAAAAGAACGCGGCGGTCTCATCGCCAAGAATTGTCTTGTCCCCGATCTTCTGAACTTCCTGTAAAAAATCCACCATCGACTTAGCTGCATATTTCAGCGGGGGAGTACTTCCGTGACCCGCATCCGCTTTTGTTTTCAAGTCTAACCAAACCGCTCCTTTCTCCGCGTTTTGAATATTAAAAACCTTGGAACCTTTGACGGCAATATCTCTCGAACCTGTTCCGCCTTCGTTCAATACGTATTCATATCCGTTAAATAATTCCCTATGGTCCTTTATTAAGAAACGAGCGCCATGGAGTGAACGGCTTTCCTCATCAGCAAATGCTAAAAACATTAAGTTACTTGCTAATGGAATCTTATATTCATGCGCTAATAAAAACGCGTACAATTCCATTATGCCTAAACCTTTAACGTCGACCGCGCCTCTACCATATATGCGATCACCTTTCCTGAGTCCGGAAAAAGGAGGCTCAGCCCATTCTTTTGCTTCAGCTTCTACAACGTCTATATGACTGGTTAAGATCAGCCCTCCTTTTGATTGATCCTTACCTTTCAGTTCGGCGACGAGAGAGGCGCGCTCCGGTTTACCCGGAAATTCTATAATGCGAGAATGGATTCCACGCTTATCCAAAATAGCTTTTAAAAAGAGGGCTCCCTCTTTTTCTCTTCCTCGAACAGTTGCGATTCTTATATAAGTTTGAAGATCTTTTGCGGCATCTTCGCTGATTTTACTATAATCTAATTTTGGAAATTCTGCTTTTGGAGTTATCGGATTGATTCCGCGTTCGGTGAAAATAAACGTATAAAGCAGGAAAATTCCCAGTAACCCGAGAAATCCCAATCCTATTTTTTTTAGGGACATAGTGCCTTTCCTTGAAAGATAATAAGGATCGGTTTTCGCTTTTTGGGCTTCTCATATTACGGCGCCCGATATTTAAACGTCCGTTCTTGTTCGCATCGAAAGTTAGCGTCGCTTGATCCCGCTGCAAGGAGAATTCTTGCCCATATTTTGAAACCCCATTTAAGAATAATGGAAAACCTTATTAATGTTTTTATATAAACGCCGATGTGTCTAACTAGAGGGTATTCATACATGTTCCGTATCGGATTCTTTACTTTAATCGTTTTTTTTGCGTCGTCGCTCTATTCGTTCACTCCCGGAAAATGGTCTCACACCGATCGCTACGTTATCGGTTCGGAAAAAGGAGGCCCCTCCCAAGAGGTAGTTAAGAATTCGAACGGAAAAGTTATCTATACCGCGAAATATTCGTACGACGAATCCGGAAAACTAGTTAGAGAAGATTATATTTCGCAGGACGGCAAGTCTGACGGATACACTAAGTTTTCTTACAAGGATAAGAAAGTTCAGAAAGAAGAACTCTTCGATAAAGATGGGAAGAATTTAGAAACGAAAACATTCATGTATGATAAGAATGGTATTCTTTCTTCCTTAGATCTCTTTGATCAGAGCGGGAAGCTAGTCTTAAAATGTACGATCCTCTCCTGGGGTGAAAATGGTTTAATCAAAGATGCGCAAACTGATTGGAGTGATTCCAAGGAAATCGAACGTTTTTCCATCGTAAAAGATTCCAATAAACCGGGACTCTACCAACAAAATATCTATAACGAAGATAAACAGCAGGTAGCATCCACAGTTCTAACATTCGATAAGGATGGAAAACTTATTAGCCGCATGAATGTTCAGGGAAATCTAGAACGGTTAAATCGGATGATCTGGGACAATAATAACCGGTTACAACAATTTACTTTTCTAATAAAACAAGGAGATAAATGGGCCCTCGAAAAGACCCATGAGTTAGTTTACGGAAAGTAATCGAAATCAATTGATTCATTAAAAACACTCCTATAAATTTGCCCGCTCTACCGGCGGGCTTTTTTTATATCTGCCGTTTCACGTGAAACAGTGAGGTTTGCAATTCTACGAATGATCGTCCGAAGTCAATTAAACCTCGATCTAACTTTTTTAGGAGTGAGATGGATAGCGTGCTTCAATTTTTGAAACTAGGAATGGAATATCCTTCCTAAACTTTTCCAAAATCAGGTTCCATGAAACTGGAGATATCCATACCGATAACTTTTTATACAGTCATCTTTACGATACCGAATAGACTGAATCTATGCGCAGAAATGAATCGAGCGAGATGCTTCTTTCTCAGACTCGGCAACGAAGAACTCTGATTTAAGAATGAAGTACACAATATTTTCGAAGGATATTTTGGGATGCTTCAACCCGACAGCTACTGCGAAGCCATCGTATTGGAATCTCCTAATTGATTTCCTGCTCCCATAACGATTCAAATTCCGATATAGGTTTCAATCGGAGAGTTTCTTATAAACAACTAACCCCTATGGCGAATTCATTTCCATCTTTCGATAAAACCTTCGTAGTTTTTATAATAGGAATCGATTTTAGACACGCCAGCCCCGCATAAAAGTACAAATAAAAGAGCGGGCCCACCTTCCAATTTTCACGAACGAAGTGAAGACTCATAAAAGAAAGATAGCTTAGTATATTCGCGGAAGGTTACGCTTAGAATGGCGTGATTCGTTTTCGTTTCTCTTCGCATCATCCTCGCGTAAGATTTCCGCAACAATGATTTTCAGATAGCTCAGGAAGAGCTTTCTTCTTAGTAAGCAAAATGAGAGTAAGATTAATTTATTAAACGTGAGCGAAGTGAAAGCGTTTCACATGAAACATCCGCATTATCAGGCTCGGAAGACACCTCTCATAAACGAGTGCGACAGGGATAGGGTTCTCGAACAAAAATAACTGAAATCTATTCACTTAATTCGGAACACCGATGAACTCATTTTTAAATCTCTCGCTGGGAAGTCATATCAGGATCGCTTTATCGATGGATTAAAAATTAAACCTGATAGCAGAGACCAAACCAACAAGGACCAAAAAGCCCGCGGAATTGCGGGCTCTCTGTTCGAAAATATCAGACAACGTATTTGAAGTTTTAATTCTTCATCTGATGCAATCCTTAAATTTATACGGCACTCAATCTTTTTCCCTTAATATAAAACAGAAGCATATCGACATCGCTGGGATCAACGCCGGAAATTTGCGCTGCCTTCTCCAAGTTTAGAGGGCGATGCTTGCTCAATTTTTGAATCGCTTCTTTCTTAATTCCGGGCACTATAGCATAATCGATATCCTCAGGGATAGCAGTTAATAAGAATCTCTTCTTCCAATCGATAGTGTCTTGTTCCCTCTTGATATAACCTTCGTATTTAACTTCCATCTCGATCACTTTCTTATCTTCGGCGGATAAGGAATCCGATTCTGGAACGAAAAATGCGACGTCATCGAATGATATTTCAGGGCGCTTCAAAAAAGAATCTAGCTTGGATCCATATTTGAATCCGGTAATTGATTTCCGTTCCAATAGCGATTCAAATTCAGGTGTAGGCTTTAACGGAAGAGATTGAATTCTCTCTTTTACTTCATGAACTCTCCGATACTTCTCTATCATTCTTCGATAGGAGTCTTCTTTTACCAGACCCATCCTGAAACCGTATTCCATGAGTCGTTGATCGGCATTATCTTGTCTAAGTAGCAGTCGGTGCTCGGCTCTCGATGTAAACATTCTATAGGGGTCTTCGACGCCCTTATGAACTAGATCGTCAACAAGCACACCGATATAAGATTCGCTTCTCGAGAACAACATAGGCTCTTCGCCGCGTAAAGAAGAGAGGACGCTATATGCAGCAACCAACCCTTGCGCGGCCGCCTCTTCATAACCCGTTGTCCCGTTAATCTGACCCGCATGGTATAGCCCTTTGATCTTTTTCGTTTCCAAAGTAGGTTTTAGTTCGGTCGGATCGACGTAATCATATTCAATAGCATAACCTGGACGTAAGATTTCCGCATTCTCAAGGCCGGCAATTGAGCGAACTAATTTCCATTGTATCTCTTCAGGAAGGCTCGTCGAAACTCCGTTTAAATAAATCTCTTTAGTATCATATCCTTCGGGTTCCAAGAAAACTTGGTGCCTATCTCTATCTGCAAACCTAACTACTTTATCTTCGATCGATGGGCAGTAACGAGGTCCCGTTGACTGAATTTGACCGGAATACATCGGAGAAAGATGAATGTTTTCATGAATGAGGCGATGCGTATTCTCATTTGTGTAAGTGATATAACAGGGAATTTGTCTTCGAGTAATCTTCTCGGTAGCGAAAGAGAAGGGGGACGGATTAAGATCTCCGTCCTGCACTATCATCTCGGATAGATCCACGGAATTTCCATGTATGCGCGGGGGAGTTCCGGTCTTTAAACGTCCCAATTTTAAATTATATTTAGCAAGAGATTTAGAAAGTCCTTTAACTGTCGGTTCTCCAAAGCGGCCGTTTTCTTTCTGGTATGTTCCAATATGAACGATGGAAGATAAAAATGTTCCGGTAGTTAGAATAACATGTCCGGCAAGAATCTCAAAACCTCTCCCGGTTCTGACACCGACAATAGCATCGTTCTCAATCAGCAGTTCTTCCACAGTGTCTTGACGGATTGAAAGATTTTGGATTTCTTCCAGTGTGTGTTTCACCTTTAACTGATATTCTTTCTTCTCGGCTTGCGCTCGAGGCGCCCAAACACTTGGACCTTTGGAAGTGTTTAGCATTTTAAACTGGATACCCGTTGCATCGATCACTCTTCCCATCAAGCCACCGAGCGCATCCACCTCTCTAACCATATGTCCTTTTGCGATTCCACCGATCGCCGGGTTACAAGACATCTGACCGATCGTATCTAGATTCATCGTAATCAAGAGAGTTCTAGCGCCTCCCATCGATGCGACATAGGCAGCTTCGGCTCCGGCATGCCCTGCTCCTACAACAACACAATCGAATTTATTCGGAAAAAAAGAAGATTCCATATGTCCTTTAGACTCTATCTGCATAACTCGCTAGTTCCGTTTAGATGATTAGTCGACAGCGAAACCCATGCAAAGAATCATGTAATCATTAGTATCCTTTCAGGTTCCCTGTACATGCCCGAATCTATCAAGAAACTCTCCTACTTTGAGGGAAAAATAGTCCCCGAAACAGAAGCTAACATCAATATCAAGACTCATGCCTTGCAATACGGTACCACTGTCTTCGGTGGCATCCGCGGTTACTATGATCAAGCATCCGATAATCTTTATGTTTTTAGAATTCTAGATCATTACAAAAGGCTCGTAAACTCCACGAAAATCATGCAGCTAAAGTGTGAAAAGACGCCGGAAGAACTTCGAGACATAACATTGGATTTGCTAAAACAATCCGGATACAAACGAAATGTTTATCTTCGTCCCTTCGTTTACACATCCGCTCTTCAATTATCTCCGAGGTTTCATGATGTTCCAACGGAAATAGCGATCTACATATTGGAACTCGACGATTATCTGGATACGAAACGCGGATTAACCACCATGGTATCGAGCTGGAGAAGATTCGACGATACGGTGATTCCGACTCTCTCTAAAGTTTCCGGCGGGTACGTCAACTCAGCTCTTGCAAAATCCGAAGCGGTCCAAAACGGATATGACGAAGCCATCTTCCTAGATGGGCGCGGTTTTGTTAGCGAAGGATCTGCCGAAAATATTTTCTTAGTAAGGGACGGTAAAATACTAACGCCTTCTATCTCTTCGTCGTTACTCGAAGGAATAACTCGAAGGTCGGTATTACAAATCGCAAAAGATCTCGGTTACGAAATTATCGAACGTGAAATCACGAGAAGCGAGCTTTATATATCGGATGAGATTTTCTTTTCCGGCACCGGAGTCCAGATAGCTTGGGTTAGTCAGGTCGATCGAAGAACAATTGGCACCGGAGAAATGGGTCCGATCACGCAGAAACTTCAATCAACATTCTTTGAATTAGTAAAAGGAAGAATCCCGGAATACAAACACTGGTTGACTCCCGTATATTGAAAAAGTTCTAATTCAGACATGGGTGTCAGCTTCGGTATCGAAGAAATTCAAGGTCAAGAGAAGGCGCTCGTCTTTCTAAAAAAATACGCTCTACATCCCGATTTAATTCCTCCGCTCCTAGTTTTTCACGGTCCTGAAGGTACCGGCAAAGAAGCCGCAGTTGAAAGATTCATTCGACATGTACTCTGTTTGGAGGGAACATCTTGCGGTGTTTGCCCTTCCTGCAGAGCGTTCATGCATCATACACATCCCGACATAGTATGGTTTCCCGCAGACAGAAATAAGCAAATTTCGATCGGCAATGAAGAAAACCCCGAGGAATTTACGATCCGATGGCTTATCAGAACAAGACTGTATTATAAACCGCATGTTTCTAAATTACGTTTTATAATTATTCCAGATGCATCCATGATCGGTAACGAAGCGGAGACGGCTCTTTTGAAATCGTTGGAAGAGTCTCCCGCATTTACTAGGTTTATCTTTCTTGTAAATTCGTTAGATTCCTTGAAAGAAACTATCGTCAGCCGCGCCGTCTGCATCCCGTTCGGATACCTTCCCCAGGAGATCGTTCGTAAACTTCATCAAAAAGAAGGAAAGGAATATTTTTCCTTCCAAGGTGGAAGTATGGAAACGTTCGATTGTCCAAAGGAAGCATTGGATTTAGTCATTTCTAAAATTTCGGATCGAGTTCAAACCCCCTTGCATCTTTTACATTTAGAAGAATGGATCTTAAATTATAAAGACGATCATCCCGAATGGAGAGAGGGTTTTTCTTTTAAGGACCTTTTAGATTTAGTAAGTCTCGTGCTACTTCAAGAATTCTCTAAATCATCTTTCGAAGAAAATTTTCCGAAGTTAGAAGCGATTTTTAGATTCAAAGAGAACCTGCATCAGAAAATTCACGGACAAGAGAATATAATTCTCTCTCAACTCATTCACGAACTCAGTCTTCTTTCTAATCGTTAAACGACGTCCAATAAAATTACGCGCCTCTAAAAGATAGTATTCACCTAACCATTATTAGGTTTTACTACTCGTATCATTGCTAATTATAAAAGCGACATAATATTTTATCTATCTCTAATCTCCTTTGTTTTTCCTAAGGAATCTAAAAGGATTCTCGAATTTTCATTTGTAGGTCACCCTCCTCGGAAAAATAGTGTATTCTCGTCGGGAGATATATACTTTCTCCGACTTCCCCAGAATTTTATTTTTTTCCGGTGTTATTCCAAATTTAAATGGAAGCAAAGCAGCCGGCGGATCCGGAACTTAGAACTTTATAGGAGTGTTTTGCTTGAACTCAAGCTGGAAGCGTATACTAGACGAAGTATCTAAGGAAATTCCGCCGACTTACTTCGACAAATTCATTCACACGCTTCAGTTAGATAGCTTGACTGAAGCTAAATGCATTCTTGTCGCACCTTCTTCCAATATCAAAACCCACGTGGAGAAGAAGTACCAAGCCTATATCGAGGAAGCCATCTTCAAAACCACTGGAACAAGAATTCCCGTCGAGTTGGTTCTCGAATCCTCGACAGGTTTACAACTCGTACTGAAAGAAACTTTTAAGGACAAATCTTATTCTTTCAACCATGATTATACCTTTGATACGTTTGTAGTCGGAAACTCCAATCGACTCGCATATAGTGCGGCTATCGAATGCGTCCGCAATCCCGCAGAGATTAATCCTTTCTACCTTTTCGGTAAAGTAGGCGTTGGAAAAACACATCTACTACACGCTATCGGTTCGGAAATTATCAAGAAAGATCCGTGGAAGACCGTTCATTACGTCGATATTAAAACTTTCATGAGTGAGTTCCTGTTTGCTTTGCAGTCAAGGGACGCGATCGAGTCCTTTAAAATCAAGTATCAATCGTATAATTGTTTGCTAATCGACGATATACAACTTCTAAACACGGGTGCGGAGAAGACTCAAGAAGAGTTCTTCACTATATTCAATTTCCTTTTCGAGCGCAAAAGGCAGATAGTAATCGCGTCCGATAGACCCAGTTCGGAACTCCCTATTCAAGATAGATTGAAATCTCGGTTCGTTACGGGCGTTCAAGCCGACATACAACCTCCAGACAGAGAAATCCGTATCGGCATACTCGAAAAACAAAGTAGAATTCTCAATCTAGGCCTTTCAAAAGAAGCCGTCGAACTAATCGCAGATCTTATTCAAGACGACACCAGAACATTACTGGGAGCTTTGAATGATCTCGCATTGCATAAAAAAACTTTCTCTCATCTATTCTTTACTTCTTCGATGATTGAAGAAATTCTTAAAAATCGGATATTCCGAAAAAAGAACCTTCAATTAAGTCACGATAAGGTAATCGAATTCGTTTCAAATTCTTACAATCTAGATCCGAAAGAAATAATGGGAAAGAGCCGGAAGAAGGAACTCATTGTGCCTCGGCATCTATGCATGTATATTCTTTATAAGAGCTATAGATTGAATAAGAGCCAGATTGGCCGAATCTTCGGCGGAGAACATACGACTGTAATACACGCTGTTCGTAAAATTGAATCGCTTATAAAAGAAGATAAAAATTTCTCCGATAAAGTGAACGAAATTCTTTCGCGATTCCAATTTCAGTAAAAAGAGTAGGCTCAGCCAATCAAAAAAGAGACATAATATAGAAGTTAAACTGTAGATAACATCTAAATTATGTGCGCTTAATATGTCTATAAGACATAAACCCAAATTACTGTCTCATCATATCAAACTTATTCACCGTTGCTATCGCAGATAAGGGTTGGTTTTTTCCTTTCCCTGGAAATTGTACTTTTCAATATATATGCGACATATTTCCCTATTCTCTAAAGCTACATAGTTTTTTACATACTTACAGGTACAAGTACAACAACAGTACTTATATAATAACCTTATATATAGCTTACTATATTTTGAAAAAGGAGTCAGGAAATTGAAGATAAAAGTAAACACATCAGAATTCCTAAAATCAATTCATGCCGTAGAGGGCGTAATATCCGCCCGCGAAATCAGATCTATATTATCAAATCTTAAATTAGAAGCGGAAGGATCGACGGTTTCCATTTCTGCAACCGATCTGGAAATATCTATTAAGACTTCCTTAAGTGCAGAAGTTCAGGAGTCAGGAAGCATATCCTTACCGGCAAAACAATTGTCTAGTATTTTTAAAACGATTCATTTTGAGGAAGCATTGCTGTCCAAGAATGATACCGAAACCGATTCGAGTATAACTTATATAACTGATGCGACAAAAAAGAACGATTATAAAACCAAACTAAATGGAATGGATGCCGAAGAAATAAAAACCATTTCAAAAGTGGATCCTTCTATTATCTCCGAGTTTCCGACAGCGCTTGTCGGAGAGATGATTCGAAAGACCGGATATGCGATTGCCCACGAAGATCAACGATATATCTTTAATGGACTTTATATGGTTCCAAAAGAAGATAAATTAGTTTTTGCGGTGACTGACGGCAGGAGGCTCTGCAAGATTGAGAGAAATTTGCCGTCGCCCTTGAAATTTAAGGAAGCCGTAATTATTCCTGCAAAAGCGATTCGAGAAATATCGAAAATGATTACAACCGCGGAATCAGGGAAAATAGGGATCGTTGATAATCAAATTTATGTGAACGCGAATAATATTGAATTATTGTGTAAATTGATCGAAGGAAATTTTCCTAATTATGAACAAGTTATTCCTAAAAGCTCCAAATTCTTCGCATTAATTCCGAAGGAAAATTTTCAAATTTATTTACGCCAGGCATTGATCGCAGCGGAAGAACCGACTAGGCAAGTAAGATTAACTTTTTCGAAGGACAATTTAAACTTCTACGCACAAACCCAAGGCGTCAACGAAGTCAGTATCAACATGCCGATCGATTACTCCGGTGACGAAATTACCGTCGCTTTTAAAGGAGAATATCTTTCGGACGTATTCAAGTCGATCGATGATAACGAATTTAGAATTGAATTCAGCGACTCAAGCTCTCCGGTAGTTTTCAAGGATCCTTCGGATCCGGACTTTATTTCGGTGATCATGCCGATGAAGATATAAGCCGTAAGTAGAATGTTTTTACGAAGCCTGAGGCTTCTCAATTTTAGAAATCACGAAAGTATCAGCTTGGATTTCGATTCCAGGCTGATTTTTTTTGTGGGGGAAAATGGGGAAGGAAAGACGAATCTTTTAGAAGCCATTTCTATCGTCTCTTGGCTAAAAAGCTTTCGAGAATCCGAAGACGGAAATTTAGTTCGCTGGAACGAGGATAGCTTTTATATAAAAGCCGAGATCGAATCGGATCGTAAAAAAGATATTATAGAAATCGGATATTCTAAAAAGCCCGCTATTCGCAGAAAATTAAAATTCAATCAGGAAGAGATTAAAAAAAGGTCGGATTTGGTCGGAAAGTTCATAACGGTCCTAATGACCCCGCTTGATTTGCAAATTGTGGAAGGAGGTCCGGTTGAACGTCGACGATTTTTGGATAGTTTCTTATCTTCCTTTGATCGTTCATACTTGGATGATCTTATCGAGTATAATAAAATTCTTAAGCATCGTAACGCTCTTTTAAAATCCGGCTCTCGAGATGCGGGTCTTTATTCGGTTTGGGATTCGAAATTAGTCGCGAAAGGAGGGATTTTACATCGCAAGAGAAAGAATCTAATTCAAGAGTTGGATATTCTCTATCAGACTAATTTAACCCAGTTGAGCGGCGGAAAAGACGATTTTCAACTACGATATAAACCTAGTTTTCACGACGAACAAGAATTTGAAAGCCTCCTCATTCGAAATCTATCTAGAGATCAAAGACTAGGTTATACTTCTGTCGGTATTCATAGAGACGATCTGTTCATCGGAGCGAAGGATATGGATATTACGGACTTTGCGTCCCAAGGACAAAAAAGAAGTACTGTTATTTCTTTAAAAGCCGCGTCTTTCGAATATTATAGAAAGTTTTTAAAAATTACGCCTGTCCTTTTGATAGATGACGTCATTCGCGAATTGGATGTTAAACGAAGAGAATATTTTGTCGAACTTGTTTTGAACGCCGGACAAGCGTTTTTTACAACGACTGATTTGGAAGGGATTTCGGATTATGTGGGGCGTTTGCAGGATCGAAAGCAAGTTTTTCTAGTAAGGAACGGCGAGGTTCAAGCGATCGATGGATAAACCGGGTAAACCAGATAAAGTAGAAATTGACGAGTTCAAAAGCCTTCTCGAAAACCTCGGTTGGACTGAAGCTAATCTATTCACACAAATTTCATTGCGAACTCTTGCCCAAAGATGGTCAGATATAGTAGGCCCAATCTTTGCCAATCAATCTGAGCCGTCCGCTATTTCGGGAGAAACGTTAATCGTAATAGTTTCACATGCGGCTTATAAACAAGAGCTCCTCTTTTTAAAGCACCGAATTCTTTCCCAGTCAAAGCGTTACTTAGGTCGGGAAATCTTACGCAAATTGGAAGTTCGCGTCGGCAACTTATCAAAAAACGTGAAAAAATCGACGGTTATAGAACGAGTTAGTAACGGAATGATCGGCAAAGAAGACTTACTCGCAATCGCCGAAAAGGAAGCGGATCCCGATGCGAGAAAACGCCTTTTAGAGCTGATTGAATACCTTTGATAAGGTTTAATCTTTCCTAGCATTAAAGCGAATTTCCTTGCGTCCTTAGCGTTTTCGGGAAAACTATTCCTAGATCCTGGAGGACCAAGGTGACTCAAACAGACAATAGTTACAGCGCTGGCCAAATTAAAATTTTAGAAGGCTTGGAAGCTGTCCGCAAACGTCCTGGGATGTATATAGGAACGCAGGATGAAAGTGGCCTTCATAAAATGGTTTATGAGGTTGTAGACAATTCTGTGGACGAAGCAATGGCCGGTCATTGCACGGAGATAACCATCTCCATTTTACCCGATAATATAATTGAAGTTAGAGATGACGGTCGAGGAATTCCGACTGCCATTCATCCCGATAAAAACATATCCACCATCGAAGTCGTAATGACAATTCTTCACGCTGGTGGGAAATTTGAAAATGATGCTTATAAAGTGTCCGGCGGTTTGCACGGGGTCGGGGTCAGCGTCGTCAATGCTCTTTCGGAATGGTTGGAAGTAGAAGTATACCAACGCGGGAAAATACATTATCAAAAATATGCGAAAGGTATTCCACAGGGCCCTGTAACAGTCATCGGCGATTCTGAAGCAAGAGGAACCGTTGTCCGTTTTAAGCCGGACGCAACGATTTTTACCACGACCGAATTTCAGTATGACGTACTAACAGCTCGCTTTCGGGAGCTTGCCTTTCTGAACAAGGGCTTGAAACTTATCGTTAAGGATACAAGGAAGGCGGAAGTAGAAGAGCACGACTTTCTATTCGATGGTGGAATCGTATCTTTCGTAGAGTACCTGAATGAAAACAAACATCCGCTGCATAAAACGATTCACTTCGAAAGGAATAAGGACGACGTAGTCGCCGAAATTGCAATTCAATATTCCGACACGTATTCGGAAAATATATTCTGTTTTACGAATAATATAAACAATAGCCTCGGTGGAACGCATTTGGAAGGATTTAGAGCCGCCTTAACGCGAACTCTAAACGATTTCCTAAAAAAAGATCAACAGCTTGTAAAAAAGCAACCGACCGGGTTATCCGGTGACGATCTAAAGGAAGGATTAACCGCTGTAATTTCCGTAAAAATTCCTCAGCCTCAATTTAATTCACAAACGAAAGAAAAATTGGTTAATGCGGAGATAAAAGGGATCATGCAGACTTTGACCGGCGAAGGGCTGTCTCTTTTCTTCGAGGAAAATCCCTCAGTCACTAAGAAAATATTAGAAAAATGTATTCTTGCAGCTAAAGCGAGGGAGGCTGCGCGAAAGGCAAGGGACTTAACGCGCAGAAAGACCGTTCTTGAAGGCGGGGGACTTCCGGGAAAATTAGCGGATTGTTCCGAAAAAGATCCAGCTGGCTCCGAGTTGTATATTGTAGAGGGAGATTCGGCAGGCGGATCCGCTAAACAAGGCAGAGATAGAAACTACCAGGCAATTCTTCCGCTAAAAGGAAAGATTCTTAACGTTGAAAAATCGCGGCTCGATAAAATTTTAGGAAACGAAGAAATCAGAACATTAGTCTCGGCTCTCGGAACAGGGATTGGAGAAGATGAATTTAACGTAGATAAGATCCGCTACCATAAAATTTTCATTATGACGGATGCGGACATAGACGGATCGCATATTCGGACTCTCCTACTTACATTCTTTTTTCGTTATATGAAAGCGGTTATCGAGAAAGGATTTTTATACGTAGCGCAACCTCCTTTGTATTTAATAAAACACGGAAAGACGGCTACGTACCTATATTCCGATAAAGAAAAGGAAGAATATCTAAAAACGATAGGAACCGATAAAGCAGTGATTCAACGCTATAAGGGACTCGGCGAGATGAATCCCGAACAACTTTGGGAAACGACTATGGATCCCGAAAGACGCGTGGTACTCAAAGTAAAACTAGATGATTATGTCGAAGCGGAAGATACTTTTAATATTCTTATGGGAGACGAAGTAGTCCCAAGACGTAGGTTCATAGAGGTAAACGCGGCGAAAGTCGCGAACTTAGACCTCTGATATATAGAAAGATAGGAGCTCTAAAAGCGAATGAGCCAAGAGATGGAAAATGAAGTAAAAACCCTAGGGTTTAGTCCCTCGTCACGGCCTGATATAGGCGAAGCGCTAAAGAACGGCGTGAGGGTGATTCCGGTCGAAATAGAAGATCAAATGAAGGAGGCCTATCTAGGTTACGCGATGAGCGTAATTGTGGGCAGGGCTCTTCCCGATGTGCGCGATGGACTCAAACCTGTCCACAGACGAATTCTTCACGCTATGAATGAGAGAGCTTGGAGAAGCGATCGACCTTATGTAAAATGCGCAAAAATTGTCGGGGAGGTTATCGGTAATTACCATCCTCACGGCGATAGTGCCGTCTACGATGCTCTTGTGAGAATGGTTCAGGAGTTTTCACTGAGAGTTCCGTTAATCGACGGCCAAGGAAATTTCGGATCGATCGATGGAGACAATCCTGCCGCGTATCGATACACCGAAGCGCGACTCGAAAAAATAGCCGAAGAACTTTTGCGTGATATCGAAAAAGAAACGGTCAACTTTTCACCGAACTTTGATGATACAAAAGAACAACCGGATGTTCTTCCGGCTAATTTTCCGAATTTATTGGTCAATGGATCTTCCGGAATTGCGGTCGGGATGGCGACTAACATTCCTCCGCACAATTTAAAGGAATCGATCGAAGCGGTAATTTCCGTGATTCGAAACCCTGATATTACGATTCCGGAATTGCTTAAGATTATGCCCGGTCCCGATTTTCCAACAGGTGGAATCATCATCGGCGGAGAAGGATTGCTTTCGGCATATCATACGGGTCGCGGTTCGATCCGTATTCGTTCCAAGGTAGAGATAGAGGAGAATAAAAAAGGTAGAGAGGTTATAGTCGTTACCGAGATTCCTTATCAAGTTAATAAGCGAACTCTTCTTGAAAGAATCGGCGAGTTAGTCAACGAAAAGCAAATCGAGGGAATATCGGAAATCTTGGACCTATCGGATCGAAAAGGAATCCGAGTCGAGATTCATTGTAAAAAAGATTCAAACGCGCAAGTCATATTGAACCAGCTCCTTAAATTAACCCAGCTTCAGATAAGCTACGGGATTACTATGCTTGCGATTTTGGACAATAAGCCCAAGATTTTTAACTTAAAAGAAATCTTAGTCGCTTATTCGATCCACAGAAAAGAAGTCATAGTAAGAAGAACGCAGTTCGATCTTGATAAGGCGGAGAAGCGCGCACATATTTTGGAAGGTTTGAAAATAGCCCTCGAAAATATAGAAGAAGTCATAAAAGTCATTAGGGCTTCCAAGAACGCCGCCGAAGCGAAAGAACAATTGATGTTACGCTTCGTATTATCGGACGTTCAGACGGATGCTATTTTGGAGATGAGACTTCAAAGATTAACGTCTTTAGAAGTTCAAAAAGTTATCGATGAACTGGAAGAAGTTCGGTTACTAATATTGGATTTGAAAGATATTTTATCCAATCCGGCAAGAGTTTCCGATATCGTATGCACGGAATTGCAGGAAGTTTCCGATAAATTCGGAAACAAAAGAAAGACTGAAATTAGTTTGGAAAGCGTCGAGTCGTCGACCTTCAATGCGGAGGACTTGATAGCGGATGAAGAAATCGTCATCCAGATAACTTACGATCAATTCGTTAAGCGTTTACCGATAGACACGTTTAAGCGTCAACGTAGGGGCGGAAAAGGAATCCAGGGCCTTTCTCAGAAAAGAGACGATGTCGTAAAAATCATGCGGTCGGCAATGACTCACGATAGCGTTATGTTCTTTTCCAACATCGGAAAAGTCTATATGATGAAGGCCTACGAGCTACCGCAAGCCTCGAAAGAAGCGCGTGGTAAATCCTTAAAGGCAATCATCGGTCTTGGCGAAAGCGAATATATATCTTCCGTATTCACTTTCCGGGATGAAGATAAAGGAAAGGATCTGTTGCTAGTAACACGCAGAGGCTTTATTAAACGCGTCGAGCTGTCGGAATTCGGAAACGTAAAAAAATCCGGAATTATTGCAATCGGCCTTCGAGATGGAGACGAGTTGATTACGGTTGAGTCCGTCATAAAAGGCGACGATGTGATGATTTTTTCCAGGAAAGGTTTGGCCCTGAGGATAGAAATGGATACTATTCGTGCTCAGGGTCGAGCTGCACAGGGCGTAACAGGTATGCGATTGGGTGGAGACGATGCGATTGTAGGTCTTTCTAAAGTAGTCGAAGGCGATGATATTTTCGTCATCTCAGAGAACGGTTACGGAAAGCGTCTAGGCTTCGAAGAGTTCTCCACCAAAGGACGCGGTGGCAAGGGAATGGCCTTCCTAAAGGTTGGAGAAAAGAACGGTTCGGCCGTCGGGGTCAGTTCCGTCGGGGCGGATGACGAGATTATCCTGGTCACTCAGCAAGGGATGGTTATCCGGACGGAAGCAAATCAGATTTCCAAAATGGGGCGTACGGCCGTCGGAGTTCGGGTGGTCGACATTAAAGACAACGATCGAGTTCAAGATTGTACCGTAATCGGTGAAAGCAAGGAAAAATGATCCGTATCGGGTCCGTCGAAATTCCGGGATGGCTCGCTATGTCGCCGATGGCCGGTATTAGCGATAGTCCGACTCGGACGATGGCGCGACGTTTCGGATCCGCTTTTTCTTATACTGAATTTGTATCGACCGATAATTTGGCGGTAGGCTCCAAGAAAGCGATTTCTTTATTACGGTTTCGTGAAGAAGAAAGGCCGGTAAGTTTTCAGATTTTCGGGAACACGTTGGAAATTATAGTCGAAGCAGCCAAGAGAATTCGGGAACTGAATCCGGATATTATAGATTTGAATATGGGTTGCCCGACTAAGAACGTGTCGATGCGAGGATCCGGGGTTGGTCTGCTGAGAAAACCCGTCTACGCGGGAAAAATCATCGAAGCATTGCGTAAATCATTGGATGTCCCGGTCACGGCTAAGATTAGATTAGGATGGGATGATACTTCCCGAAATTATATGGAAGTATCTCGTATTCTGGAAGAATCCGGTGTGCAAGCTATTTCAGTTCATGGTCGTACGAAAGAAATGGGTTATTCCGGAAAAGCCGACTGGGATGCGATTGCCGATATAAAAGCGGCTAGAAGCGTTCCGATTTTCGGTAACGGAGATGTAGTTTCCTATTCGGATGCGTTGCATAAAAAAAACGCCTATGGAGTCGACGGAGTTTTAATCGGTCGAAACTCGATAGGAAATCCTTGGATATTTTCCGGTATAGATCGGCAGAATACGGATATTGCAGAATCGGTGCGTGTTTCGTTGATCCATTTGAGACTGATGATAGAAACGTTCGGAGAAAAGTTCGGCGTAATTTTGTTTAGAAAACATCTCGTTCGATATTTTCAAGGAAAGGAACATTTTCATCCCGTCCGAGTTGAATTGTTGAAGGAAGAAAATTTTGAGAGAATACAAAGTTTACTTTTAACATTGGAATCTTCTTTCATAAAGACTTCCGTCGCTTAATTTTCTTCCGAACACTTCGAATCTATTACTAGTTCGCACCTTATATTCTAATTACGTAAAAATCGATCGATACGATTTCATTTTATCGAACATAGCCGCCCCAGGAATGAGGTTGACAGGGATTTTTGCTCAGACTTCATTATGACTTCGATAAAGGAGTATGAGACCAAATGAAAATAACGAGTAATATTCTGGGTGCTCTTGCCGTTTTTAGCATTCTTACTCTCGCCGCTTGTAAAAAAGAAATACCTTCTCAACAAAACCAAATTGTTGGTACTAAATATTCCGGCTGGGATCAATGGATTTATAAGAATCCGGGCAGTACAAGCAAGGCGGATCAGACATCGCTCGTTTACGGAATGGAAGAAGTTTCGGGAATTGAAATCGTAACCCATGAGGAAACGGATAAGAAAGGCAATAAGATCGTCACAGAATATTTAAAATTAAAGACGGTTGATAATAAGGAAGGATTTGCTCCTGCGAAAAATTTCTTCGATGCAATTCTTTTCGTAGTTTCGGAAGGAGATCAGACATTTGCGAAAAATTCTCTGACTTCTCCTTCAAAGGGCAAATTACAGCGCGGTATGTATTGTTTGGAAGTTGAAGCCAGCGGAGATTTCGCTAAGGTGCGCTGCTACGGATCCATCGTAAAAGGCGGGAAGCTGACGGATATTCACGACGTCTGGATTCAACCTGCTTCACCTAATATTTCCAAAGACCCTTTATTAGGAGACAGTTTACGTAATTTGAGAAGCGCTAGTGCAAAGTTAATCGAGTCGGCAAAAACCTCGGAAACTGCAAAGCAGGAAGAGTTGAAATCGTCTGCAATGAAGTTGCTTAAGTCGGTGGCGGAAAAAGGAGATCAATTCCTGGAAGATGCGAATGCGATAGCTACCGAATACGGATTAACATTGAATGAACAATAATCAAGCGCCTTAGTTTCTATCTCTTAGTATAAAAAAAGCCTCACTTTTTACGGTGAGGCTTTCCTTTATAGGTAAGTTAAAAACCTAAAGAAGATAGTGTTTATTTACCAACTTCTTGAGCTTTCGCAACGAGAGCGTCGCGGCCGCCTGGGAACTTAGCGTAGATAACACACTGACATTCTTCCCAGTTGTCTTTAGAAACGTCTTTCGGATCGGAACCAGCGCCAGTAGCTTTACACTCGTAAACCCCTACACCTTTAACGATACCAGCTGATTGCGAAACGATTACGTTCGCAGTAGCTTCACCGTCAGATACTCCGGAAGCAGATTCAACGGTCTCACCAACCATTTTCTTAACTACATCGGAAGCGCCTTGAAGGCGAGAAGCTTCACGACAAGTGGATTGCATCATTGCCGGGCTCTTCTTAGCAACAGCCTTAGCGGATGCGCGAGAAGAAAACTTCATGTAGTAATAATCTTTTGGATTGGTGTCCTTTGGAGTTTTCCCGTCGTTTCTTTGCTCAGGGGGTCCGCCCCAACCTTCGAAAGACCATCCGCCGTCACCAACAGAGGTAGCATCCTTTTGCGCAGTGTTAGGCCCGCAATAGGAGAAGAGTACAGCCGCTAGTGAAATAGCGATTAGTTTCTTGATCATCATTTTCTCCTTGATCAGATGGTTTTGAGGAATATATCCATTAAACGGATTCCGCAACCATTTTTAATGAAATGTTTTAAAATTATTTTTTCTAGTGAACTAAGGAATAAAAAATTTCTTCGCAGCGCACAATTGTCAAAAAATTTCTGCATAATTTGCGCTACTCTGCTAATACTTCCGGTTAGCGACGCAATAGCGACGACGATTGCATTTCTTCCTGGGCATTGGGAAGGAATTGCGCCTCAATCAATAGAGGGAACGGGCGAAAAGCCATTCGAGTTGTCTAGATTAGGCCAATTCTATGCAAGTAAAGCCTATTTGGTAAAGATTAGAGATACATTTCGAGATCAAAAAGATCCGGATGCCGTAGAATATCTGCGAGCGCAGCTATCAAAAGATCAATTTCGCGAAGCGTGCTTGCGATTTAAGACAGACTATGTCGTGCGAGACAACGTCGAGATCCAAACCAAGATCAGAATCGATCGATTTGTCTTTGATTGTAACTTATCTCGATGGGAAGAATTTTCTTCGGTCGGTAAGCGAGATTTGTTTGAAATATACGAGAAGTTAACCCAGGAATCCTTCCCATTCGTTCCTAAAAAGCGGATTAAAGAGCTTATTAACAAGAAGATTAATACGCCTAAGATACAGATATTTCTAGTGGATGGTTCGTTTTCCTTTGCACCGGAACGAAAGGAATTTATGTCTCAGATCGATGCATTTTCTTGGCGACCCGAAACCCGATTTCGCTTAGCAGTTTTCGGAGAAGGAGGTTTCTCTAAGGTTTTTCCGGAATCTTCTCGAACGGAATTAAGAAACCAATGGAAGGATTGGAAGCCTACGGGCAAATCCATGACGACGGATCTGGGTAATTCCTTAGTTCGATTGCGCAGAATTCTGGTTTCTGAAGATAAAATGGGAACCAAACCGGATTTATCCGTAATCATACTGACCAATGCAAAAGAAGGAAAAAACGACAGTAGTTACCCCGCAGCGATCGAGGCTCTTAAACAAATCGGGTCTAAAGTGACTATTCTTTATTCCGCATATTCCGGACCGGAGTCAAGAAGGGTGCATAAGGACGCGACAAGTCGGGGTGCCGAGTTCAGAGAGGTTACGTATTTCCAACGAATCGTAACACCAAGAGACTCCAAAACTCTGGTCTTTCAAGGCGGAAGATTGTTCACAACACAGCAGGTTTTAGATCCGAGCGCTGAAATCGATGAATCTGTTTTGGAAAAAGTTGAGATGAGCGGTTCTTATTTGGCCGGTGAGTTTTTAAATCCCTGGGCTCTTTCCGAGATTTATGAAAAAATTCGAAATGAAAAAGTTATCTCATCAGAGCCGGTTCGCAGTAATTTTTCGCTGCTATTCGCTAAATCGGTCTCAAATTCCGCTAAGGATCAAGTTGCCAATTCGGGTAAAAAAGCGCTAATAAAAACGAAAGGTAAGGCTTTTTGGATGCAATTTCCCACTTTTTTCGAACTGTCTGAAGGTAAAAAAGGAGTATGGAAAGTTACCTTTCTTTCTTCCGCATTCTCATCGGAAGGGGTCGAAGTACTACCGGAATCGGTAGAGGCGTATCCCTATTCCCCACCAAAGACATTGGATTGTGATCCTTCGACTGTAAGAAATTATTTTCAGAATACGGAGAAATCAAAATTCGATTGTTTGGTGCGGGGGGAAATCTTGGAACTCTCCCGTCCCTGATACAGCCAATGGAAGATTTTGAATTCGTTGCCCTGTCGCCAGTAACAAAGAAACTTCTAGATAGAATCCGACAAACCTCGGCTTCCGAACTGCCTGTGCTCGTTTTGGGAGAAGCAGGTACGGGGAAAAGTTATATAGGAAGACTATTTCATTCTCTTTCAAAATCGCAATTTCCCGGTTTTCTGTCGGTTGATTTTGGATTAGTGGAATCGGAACAGGAGGCGACCGAAATTTTCTCCAATCTTGAAGGAAAGGATCGAAATCTTATTTTGATCGAAGGTTTTTCAAAATTAGGAAATAATAATCAAGTTCGACTTCTGCAAAAAATCCGGTCCGAAAAAGGAAGAAATAGGTACATTCTAGCAGAAACTCCCTCACTCAATGAAAAAGTTCGTCAAGGAATTTTGCAGGAATCTCTTTTGCTGGAAATCCAGACTTTACAAGTGCAACTACCTTGTTTGCGCGATCGTAAGGAGGATATTCCGCCGCTAGTTCGTTTCTTTTTAGAAGAAGTCGGTAGAAGATACAATCGTAAGAGTATTAAAATTTCTGAAAAGCTTGGAAACTTCCTCCTCGAATACGATTATCCGGGAAATTTGCATCAGCTTCGCAATCTCTTGGAAGGGATGGTTTCTATGCATAATACTAAAACTCTGGACCTCAAACATCTTCCTCCGGAGTTATTCGAGACACAGTATAGAAACGAAAACGGATTGGAAGTTCGCACCGGAATTCCGTTAAGGGATTACGAAAGAGAGATTATCAGAAAGAATTTACGACTCGTAAACGGAAATAGAGAGAAAGCAGCGAGAATACTGGGGATTTCGGAGCGAACAATCTACAGAAAGATTACCGAATTTGAACTGTACGATCCTGACGACGAAAAAAATTCTCCACCCTCCTAAGAAAATAATACACCGTGTCTTCCTTTTCGGCGCCGGTTTTTATCTTCCGATTGATCTCGGTGATAAATTCGTAGAGTTCGAGTATGTCTTTATCGGAGAAAGCGGAATTCTCTTTGCGCAGTCTTCGAAGCATATGGCTCTTTCTGCCTGGCGAATAATTTTGCATTTCTAGCAAATCAGATTGCTCCTTTTCGGAGAGAACGTTTTCATAATGGCGCGAAATCACTTTAAACTTTCGGAGTCTATCCGTGTGGTCTTTTAATAACGAAAGGAATAGTAAAAGCGAATCCTTCCCGATTTTAAATTTCGAAAACTCCTTTGCAAATCGCAAAGAGTCCCGTTCAAAAAAGAAATCGAGAATTTCAGGCGCACTAAACTCTGAGGATTGAAATAATACTTCCTTTAGATCTTCGAGTTTAAAGGATTTCTTTCCTAAATAAAGTCGCAGCTTTTCCAAGTTTTTTAAATAAGAGCCGGCGCTTGGATTTACTCTCAGGATAAATTCTTCTTCCGCTTGATCGTCGAGCCTTACGTCGGCTTCTTTACAAGCTCTAAGAACAGCATCTCTTCGTTTATCAGGATAGATTTTTCCGGATTTGAAATACTTCGCTTCCTGCCCGAATAACGAAATCAATTCTTTTGAGATGTCCCAATGATCATAATGAACTAGTACTTTTACCGATTCGGGTAAAGAAGAAAACTGAGTTTTGACTCCGAGCTTCGATTTACCTTTTCCTAATAGAGGTTTAAAAAAATCGGTTCCGGATTTAATCACGAACAATTTACGGGCCGCGAACATATCCAAATTCATAGCTTCGTTTTGAAACGCTTCCAGGTCTCCCGGCTCGGACACGAAAACCACTACTTCGAAGGCATCCCCTGATTTCCGAAATGCCTCCCTGTAAAGATCGCTAACTAATCCGAATTCGTACGAATCCTCGGAAACGACGAAGAGTACTTGAGGTAGCTTTTCGATTCCACCCTTTGCTTTGTGAAGGAAATCTAAGAGATTTTCGTAAGAGGGGCTAAAAGATTCGCGAGTGCTGGACGCCACAGAAGCATTTTGCAGGCAAATTCGGGCGAGTCAAGCGCATGATCACGGAAATCCGTCTAAAGCCCGGACACTTTAGCGCCGATATAGTATATGAAGAGGCTATTCTTTTCCTTTCAGAAGAAGTATGAAAATCAGCGACGGAATACAGAGGATTTCCTATCCGGAAGAAGTTCTTACATATGTGAAGCCGATTTTAAATCGGACGATTGTTCCACCCGTAGATCCTATTAAGCAGAAGGATTTTTCAAACTTAGGTCAGAATCTAAAATTTTATGGGCCCGAGGGAGCTAGCAAAACGGAAGAATCTAGTTCTGCGAAAGGCCGTTTAGTCGATTTCTACGTCTAACTCCAACTATTTTCTCTCACGACTATCCTTTCTTTCCTAAAAAATCAGCCCAAATCGAATGATATTGGAAAAACTTTCGAATTGGGAAACCTAAAATATTTGTATAAGATCCGGTAAAGGATCGAACCGGGCTGCCCGGATCTTGAATGCCGTACGCCCCCGCCTTATCGTAAGGTTTATTCCTTCGAACGTAGTCTAGAATCTCATCCTGATTCCAGGGCAAAAAGAAAACTTCGGAGACGTCATAATCAAAAATCTCCCGGTCTCGATTTCGGATCGCCATACCTGAAAAAACTTGATGTTTACGATCTACTAAACTGGACAGCATTGAAATTGCATCTGCTTCGTCAGAAGGTTTTTGAAGAATTGCGCCGTCGCGAACGACGATCGTATCGGCCGATACTTGGACATCCAAAGTATTTCGGAGACCTGGACCTAGTTTGGCGATCGTAATTCTCTTTAGGTATTCGAGAGAGTCTTCCCTTTCAAACGAGGATTCGTCGATGTCGTATGCATCGACGGAATATAAGAGTCCGAGAGCATCGAAAACTTCGCGCCTTCTGGGTGATCGGGAACGTAAGATCAGCATTCATCCATGTTTCAAGAAAAGCCTTGCCAGGCACTCCTTTTCCCGATATCACTGGACGAACGGATTGCAATGATGAAACGCTTCCTTCGAATATCTCTAAAATCATTTTCGATCGGATTTATTCTACTGTTAACCTTGGGATTCCCGTCGAAGTCAAACGCTCAAACGGTAACGGCTGCGAATTCGAAAGATGAAAACAATAAACACTCTTCCGATTCGGCTACTCCATCTGTTAATAATCCGAATATAGATCCGAAATCGCGAGCCTATTCAATTAGGAAAAGATCTTGGATAGTGCTTCGTTACCTGCGTACTACTTTATTGAATTTCGGAAGAAAAAACGAATGGGACGCGCTCATATCGGAATACTCTAAAGCCGAATCGACCTTTCAAAGAGGGGAATGGGAATCGGCTTCTACGTCATTCCAAGCGCTGAAAGGTAAATTAGATCAGATAGCGGAAGCTCAATCTAAAGACGTTTTGGCAAAATCGGATGCACTAGAAAAGGAACTGCAGCCGAAAATCGTGGACTTAAAAATAAACAAGGATGCGGAAGGGCGGCAGTATGTTCCAGTCATGGAGAAGCATCTTCAAATTTTTCGAGACACTTGGCTTGCGGGGAAAGGCGAGCGGGATTCCGGTAATCAGGGACAAGGTCTTTATTTTGCTAAGCAGGGCCTGCTCCAACTTTATAAAGCGAAGATTCTTCTGGAAAAATCGAAGGAAGGAAAATTGGAGTCCGAAGCAAAACTTTCCAAAAATCGAGTTCTAGAGACGGATTATCTTAGTTCTGACGAAGTAAAATATTGGGACGATTGTCTCGAAGTGCTGACCGAATCCGAGGAAGTTCATCGCAGGAAAGAAAAAGATGCCATTCGGAAAATTTATCAGCAGAGAAAAGGATCTCTGCCTTCGGAAACAAAACAGGGCGACGCGCCTGGTGCAAAAGCGACGTCCGGAACGGAAGCGGGTAAGAAATGAATTTTCTTCGTCCGCTTTAAATATCGGAATGCCGTTAAGATGAAAATTCATAGAAATATAATTAATATATTATTAATGTTTTTTCTCTCTGTGATATTACCCGGTTGTCGTGGGATGAATCTGCAGAATTTTAGAAATATTACCTTTGAAAAAACATGTAATTGGTTGGATTTATTTTGCGGAAAAGTGAAGGTCGTTCCGGATCTATCGGACTGCGATCCTTTTCACGAGGAATACGAAGGTTATAGCCATTATATCGATCGAGGCGTTTTAAAAGACGAATATAAGATTCGAGAATATGCAAAACCCTCAAAGGAACCCATTGATCCTTTAGAACCGCTTCCCAAAAAGCGGGAATTAGATCGGGATACTCGAACAGATTACGGAAATAATATGCGACTTGATTCGAAAAAATTATTCGAACGGTATGATATTGCGGCAGGCCGTAAAGCCGACTATAGAAGATCTGAACATCCTTGCAGTCCTGTAGAGGGAGACGGAAGGCCAAAAGTGAATTATTCGGAACCAAACAAAGAAACAGGCGGAGCAAAATTTTGAGAAACATATTCGATATAAGTGGAAGAACGGTTTTAGTAACGGGTGCTACCCGCGGAATTGGGAGACAAATTGCGCAAGGTTTCAAGGATGCAGGAGCCATAGTCTACGGCACGGGATCCTCCGTGGAATCGGTTAAACGACTGGAAGGGTCGGGTATCGAAGGATTCCCTGCAGACATTCGGGAAATTGGAGCAATGGATCCGGTCATTGAGTCAATAGTTAAGAAACACGGAAAATTGGATATTCTCGTTAATAACGCAGGGGTCGCCACGAATTTACCGGCTGGCTTTTTCAAGGAGGAAGATATTCAAAACGTTACCCAGACTAATTTTGTTGGTGTTTTCCGCTCCTGTCAGGCATATTATAAAATACATAAAAAGAAGGGCGGAAATATTATAAATATCGCGTCAGTTCTGGGAATTCGCGGAACAAAATTTGCCTCTGTCTATTGCGGGACTAAAGGTGCGGTGATAAACATGACCAGAGCTCTCGCGGTGGAATGGGTAAGTTCCGGTTATCGAGTAAACGCGGTTTGTCCGGGATTTATAGATACGGATATGACGGAGATGATCAAGGAGAAACCGGAAGTATTGGCTCAAATGAGAGCAAGAATTCCGATGGCTCGATTGGGTAGACCGGAGGATTTGGTCGGCGCTTCGCTTTATCTTGCCTCCGATGCGGCTGCCTATGTGACCGGACAAACGATCGTAGTAGATGGGGGCGTAACCTCTATAATATGATTTTATCAATACATCCCGAAAATCCGGAAAAAAGGATCCTTGGACAAGTTTCGCACAGACTGTCCGAGGGGGGTGTTTATATATTTCCAACGGATACCGTTTACGGTCTGATTGCGGATTCTCAATCGCATAGCGGTGTGGAGAAGCTTTATAAACTAAAAAATATTCCCAAAAATCAACCTCTATCTTTGCTCTGTCCCAGTATTTCCGTGGCTTCGCATTACATAGAACAACTTTCCAACGAGTCTTTCCGTCTAATGAAGCGGATTACCCCCGGACCGTTCACTTTCATAGTGAAGGCGAATAAACATCTTCCTCGGGTTTCTTTTACCAACCAAAAGGATAAAAATATCGGGATTCGCATTCCGGATTCGAGATATCTTCAAGCCTTGATGGAAATTCATCCGAATCCACTGACATCGACCTCCGTCTTCATAAAAGATGAGTTCATTATCGATGTAGAGATGTTGGAGGAGGAGTACGGAAGCCGAGTAGATGGAATTGTCGATGGCGGTATATTCCAGGTAGAACTTTCCACAATTCTGGACTGCACCGGCGACGGAATTGTGATCACACGTGAAGGAAAGGGAATGGACTTAGTGATGAATCTCTAATTATTCTCCCGAATTCTCTACGTGCCGTCGGTGCTGGGAGAGGTCATGCAAAAAAGGCAATTAGGTAAAAACGGTCTTACGGTTTCCGAAATCGGATTAGGCTGTATGGGAATGTCCGACTTTTACGGAAAAAGAGACGATGCGGAATCTATCGCCACTTTACACCGGGCTTTGGATTTGGGAGTCAATTTCCTGGATACTTCGGATATGTACGGTCCTTACACCAACGAGGAATTGATAGGTAAGACGATTCGTGGTAAGAGAGACAAAGTAGTTCTTGCTACTAAATTCGGAATCGTTAGAGATCCCAATGATCCGCAAAAAAGAGGAATCAATGGGAAAGCCGAATACGTTAAGCAAGCTTGCGAAGCTAGCTTAAAAAGATTAGGTACCGATTATATCGATCTTTATTACCAGCATAGAGTGGATCCGAATACGCCGATCGAAGAGACGGTTGGTGCGATGGCGGAGTTAGTAAAGGAAGGAAAGATCAGATATCTTGGTCTTTCCGAAGCAGGCATCGATACTCTCCGGAAGGCCTCTAAAGTGCATCCGATCTCAGCGCTCCAAACGGAATATTCCCTTTGGAGTCGAGATCCTGAAGACGGATTGCTGAATGCTTGTAGAGAACTTGGAATCGGGTTTGTCGCTTACAGTCCGCTCGGGAGGGGTTTTTTGACTGGGCAAATTACGAAATTTGAAGATTTGGACCCGACGGATTATAGAAGGTTTTCACCGCGTTTCCAAGGGGAGAATTTTCAAAAAAATCTGGATCTGGTCGCAAAGATTCAAGAAATCGCAAAAGAAAAGTCGGTTACTCCGGGACAATTGGCTCTGGCATGGGTTCTCGCTAGTGGCAAAGATATCGTTCCGATTCCGGGCACGAAGCGTAGATCCTATCTTGAGGAGAATACTAAGGCAGCGGAAATAATCTTGTCGAACGAAGATTTGAAACGCATCGATTCGATTGCGCCTAATGGGGCTGCATTCGGTTTGCGTTATCCCGAATCAATGATGAGTTCGGTAGGAAGATAGACTGATTTTATAGGACCTAGGTTTCATTCGGAGATTGACTGAAACCTAGGTCCTATATTAAAAATTTCGGGTACTATTGGAACTCGTCGCAGGGTCCTGCGATTTTAGGATCATCCGAATACTTTTTTCCATTCGTCCTCTTTAAAACCGACTAAACCGAAAGTATCGCCAAGTACAAAAGGGCGCTTTACAAGATTCCCGTTTTTCGAGAGCAAATCGAATTGCTCCTCGGTACTCATTTTGGATAGCTTATCCTTCAGGCCCAATTCTCTGTAGTCTCCCCCGGAAGTATTAAATAAACGCTTCGAATCTCCGTTTAGATAACCCAACATCTTCTTCAATTCCGCTTTCTTCGGGGGAGTTTCGCGGATCGGCAAGGCTTCAAAGTCGGCTTTTCTAGATTCCAGATATTTTAGAGCTTTTCTGCACGTACTACAGTTTTTGTACTCGTAGACTTTTGTTTTCAAGGCAGGAAATCCTTACAATTTGCTACTTCCCAGAATGTTCCATTTATGTCTTCTTGGCAAGCCATTCCATAAGAAAAATCTTTGCCTTGAAAATACTCGCTTTTGCCGATAATATCTTTTAGGAACCGAGACAGTGCTAAATAAGAAGACTACGCTAACAGGCAGACAGAAAGCGGCTATCTTTTTAATTGCCGTAGGCTCCGACGTATCGTCAGAAATCTTTAAGCATCTTAGAGAAGACGAAATCGAACAAATCACGTTTGAAATCGCCCGACTGGATAAGATCACTCCCGAAGATAAAGAGAAAGTTCTCGTAGAATTTAACGAGCTTATGATGGCTCAGGAATTCATCTCGAACGGAGGTATCGATTTTGCCCGCGGTCTTTTGGAGAAAGCCTTAGGAAATCAGAAGGCGATCGACATTATCAATAGGCTAACTTCGAGTCTGCAAGTTCGCCCCTTCGACTTTATTCGAAGAACGGATCCTCAGCATCTTTTAAACTTCATTCAGAACGAACACCCTCAGACCATCGCACTTATTCTTTCTTATTTAGATCCGCAAAAGGCTTCGAATATTCTTTCCAATCTACCTCATACGATTCAGGCGGAAGTCGCAAAACGAATCGCCACGATGGACCGTGTTTCTCCCGACGTATTACGGGAAGTAGAAAGGGTTCTGGAGCGGAAACTATCCACTCTCGCCAGCGAAGACTATACTTCGGCGGGAGGTATCGACTCTGTCGTTGAAATTCTAAACCTGGTCGACCGGGGAACGGAAAAGACCATTATCGAAGCGTTGGAAGAAGAAGATCCCGAGTTAGCGGAAGAGATTAAAAAAAGGATGTTCGTCTTCGAAGATATCGTTCTTCTCGACGACCGTGCTATTCAAAAGGTCTTGAGAGAAGTTGACAACTCGGATCTGGCAAAGGCGCTTAAGTCCGTCGATACGGAGGTCCAGGAAAAGATCTTTAAGAACATGTCCAAACGTGCGGCAAACTTATTGCGAGAAGATATGGATTTCATGGGGCCGATCAGAATCAAAGACGTGGAAGACGCTCAGCAAAAGATCATAAATATTATCCGTAAACTGGAAGAATCCGGAGATATCGTTGTGGCTCGTGCTGGAGAAGACGAGCTAGTTATGTGAGGTCCCTAGTTTGGGCCAATTCATTTTCCGTAGATTAACATTCCTTCTTCTGCTTATTTTATTGATCGCACAATCCGGTTGTGCTCGGAGAAAAGATTATCCTTCTTTCGTTGATTTAGGAACTTTAAAGTGGGAAGGAGTCTGGATTACCCAACCAAAAGAGCCGGAGTCGGTTTCGACCGCTTCAACAAAATCGAAAAAACAGATTCCTACTTCAAGTCAAGGCGGGATTCAGTTATCTGTTTTTCCTCTCGCTTTTACAAAAATATTCCCTATTGAACCGGACTCGGGGCTTCATAAAGTGCAGGTGAAAGCCGCTTTCGAACTTGATAAGGATGAAAAGCTCATAAAAGTTCCCTCAGGAATTTACCTACCTGATATAGGAGAAAACTGGTCCATCGAACTTAACGGGATTTTGCTTAGGGAGGAACGGTTCGAAGCGGGCGACGGGGATATCTCTAAAAGACGATCTTTAAAAGGGTTAATTATTCCGCTCGGCTTCGGCATTCTGAAACCCGGGAAAAATGAAATAAAGATAACATTCCTAGGAAAAGCTCCCCTCACGAAATACGTGCCAAACGATCACTTCGGATTCTATCATGCCAGCGGGTTTAGAATTTCGACTTTGGAAGAGATATATGATTCCACATCTGAATACTTGGATATCTTTTTATTCGGGATCTATTTTATATTCGGTTTCTATCACGTACTATTCTATGTAACTCGAAGACAAGATCTATATTATTTATATTTCGGGTTTTTTTCACTTTTATCATCGATCTATTTTTATTCCACTTCGTACCATATATATCATAAATTCGTTAATTTACCTGGCGGTCCGGACACGAATTATTTTTATAGACTGGAATTTTCCAGTCTGATGCCGATCGTTCCCCTTTTTATGTTATTCATAAAAGATTTTTTCTATCAAAAAGAAGGAAAGTTTTGGACGATTCGTATATTTTGCGCCGCAAGCGCGATTTTCTTTATCGCCACTTGGATTCTTCCTTTTGAATTTCTTTTATCTACTCTTCGGCTGTTTCAGTTTCTGCTGATTCCGATGTTATTGTACGTTTTGTTTTTTTCCTTTCAAGCCATTCAAAGAAAGAAGCCTGATTCTATTAAACTAGCTACAGGAATCTGCATCTGCGTTGTCTTTGGCATTTGGGATACGTTGGACGCGATATATAAAATAATCGGTATTCATTACCCGTATTTTAAGATCGCTTACTCTACATTCATCATAATCATTATTAGTCTGTTGGTATCGAGATACGTAAGTCTTTACCGGGAATCTCAGAGATTAAACTTGGAAATCTCTCAGCAGAGAGACGCTTTTTACCGTTTCGTTCCATCCGAATTTATTTCTATTTTGGATCGAAGAAGTCCGGTCGAAATCAAGATCGGGGATTCGCGTGAAAAGACAATGTCAGTATTTTTTGCGGACTTGAGAGGATACACATCCGTTTCCGAACGGCTAACCCCGGACGAGAATATAAAATACTTAAATAAATATTTCTCCGGTTTCGAGGATATTATCTATAAGAATGCGGGCTTTGTCGATAAGTATATCGGCGACGCTATCCTCGCCTTATTTTCAGACCATAGCGAACGTGCCGAAAAAGAAAGATTCAATTCTGCGGATAATGCTCTTCAATCCGCAATCGATATGGTTCGCTTCGTCGGGACGATCGATAACGGTGAAAACGGTCTGGCGGATCTCGGGATCGGAATTAATACCGGACCCTTGATTCTTGGCACGGTCGGAAGTGAAAGAAGAATCGATACGACTGTCGTAGGTGATACGGTAAATCTTTCATCAAGGGTTCAGAATTTAACGACTTTTTATAAGACAAAAATTCTGATCACTCATCATACTTATCTGCGCTTAAACCTTCTTTCAGATGTTAGAGCCAGAGAAATCGATACGGTCATAGTTAAAGGTAAGACTCAGCCGGTTATATTGTACGAAGTTTATGAAGCTGATCCTCCCGAACTTGCAGAATGGAAAGATGCAGCAAGATCAAAACTTACGGAAGGGATTATTTTATATAAAGTCGGAAATTTTAAGGAAGCCTTTTCGATTTTCCGCGAATTATATAAGGAAAAGCCGCTGGATAGCGTAGTTCGTTTATACGCTAAAAGAACCAAATTATTTTTAAACCAAGTCCCTTCAAACGATTGGGACGGCATTTTTAGGCTGCACCGCAAGTAATCCGTCCAGGAAAAAAATTTTCAAATCCGAATTCTTCGGGAACGTCTGAAAAAGACCTTCTGTCAAAGTAAAACAGTGTTTCGCTCGAAGCTAAATCGACTGCTCAGGATAGCTAGCCAGGCCGTTTGGTTAGCTTTGCTTTTTCCTGCTCTTCTTTCCTCAGAAGGAAACATCCCGAGATTTTCGCTAGAAGATCAAAATGGAAAAAAATTTTCCTCGGATTCGCTCAGCGGTAAGACATTCTTCCTTCTAGGCTGCGGCTTTCACGATATTGTAATTTGTAGAAAACACGGAAGGAAGATATACTGGAAGATGCAGACGCTGTTATCGGACGATGATAGTGTCGAATTTTTGGCATACTTAAATCTCCAATTGGCTCCAAAGCAGGTTCTTGATTATATTTCCGGAGAAAAGGAAAAGGATTATGAGAGCATATTGTTAGATAAAAAAGGGTCTCTTTCGGAGGGCTTGCAGGATGGTAGATCTTTTCTGAGAATATATTCGAGAAACGGATCCTTAATTCATAAGGAATACTTTACTGCGGTAGACGATTCTACCGTTAAGCGACTCTTCGAGTTCGTTAAAAAAGATAGGTTAAAAGGACGGAAATGAAATTTCTATATTTCCTTCCGATCATTACGCTATCTTTCGGCTGCGTTCAAAAAGATAAAATAGCAGCGGAATATTTTGAAAATTATTTTAGATACCAAGATTCGATTCGGAAAGATTTTAAAGAAGGATCCGTAAGTCGTATATTGTACGGAAATCCCGAACCCTCGGATGAAAACGAGTTCGTTCAAACAGGCGATTCTTTGACGATGGGAATGCGTCTCGTTAAAGAGGGTCAAATTTATCGGCCGGACATGCTCGGTTTTCCGCCGACGGTAACGCCGGATGCACCTTACGGTATTTTCGTCGAGGCAAGAAAACATTATTTCAGGGAACATCCGATTTATAAAATTAAAAGAGTTACCGAGATGATTTCTCCGGAATTAAGCGTTATCGATGTGCTACCCCATATAGAATCTTTTCTGGATCATATCCGCAATCCACTAGCGAGCGATTTGGCGAAGGTCTCCGCTCTCCAGGAATTTCTTTGTGCAAATCTAGAGTGCGACATGGTCCGGGATGAAAAGACGATCACACTCTCTTATACTGTCTCCGCTAAGACGAAAGAGAATTTTCCTTTGGCATATCAAAAATATGGAAAACGTTTAGAGCAAGCCGCCTTCCGTTTGCAATTGTTTCAACCCGGAGGGTTTTCCAACGGCTGGGAAATTTATAACGAAGGAAAAACGATTTATCTTAATATCCCTGATTCACCCAAGGGGTATTGGGCAAAACCCAAAAGTATTCACGCGCGATTTTACTTAACTCTAAGTACGTTCGGTCTAAAGATCGAGATTAGAGGGTTAGGTTACTCTCTTCGTTTTACTAGAGGCTCAAAAACGGATTCAGTTTCGGGACAATTTACGAAAATTCCCGAGACAAAAGTCGGCGGAAGGTTTCTTTCAATTTTTCCTCCCGGCTTCGTAAATATTTTTATTCCGGGTAATATGCAGGAATATTTTGAAAATTATTTTGAACTTTTGGTTAACGGCTCCGAAGGAAACGGAGGGAATAAGTTCGTATCAATTACGCATCGAAATGGGCGCAGAACTAAGGTAACTTTAACCTCCGAATCTGAAATCTTGCGGGAGCGGTTCCTACCGTTTAGATCGAAAGAAGAAGAGGATTCCCCGAGTTTCGTCTCGGCGTTCGAAAGGGCAATTGTGCAGGACTTAGGCGGGAAGAAATGAAAAATTGCGCTAGTCCTTATTCATATGCTATTTCGGAATTTCGAACGCAAACGGTTCCCGCTGATCCTTTCACATTGGAAAGGATTTCAATTTAGAAAGTTTCTAAAACTGCTTGACTTAGCTTCTTTTGAAACGAATCTATGAAGGGTTCGGTTTTCCAACTGAATCTTGAAATTTTTGAACTGTGAGCGGAGGAATCATGGAACTCGCCCTCTTTACCCAACAGGGTCTCTATTTTATAGTCAAATATATCCACTTTTTAGCGGGTATTACTTGGATTGGAATGTTGTACTATTTCAATTTCGTCCAAGGACCTTTTTTCAACGAAACTGATGCGGAAACGAAAAAAAACGCGACTCAAAAACTTGTCCCTAGGGCACTCTGGTGGTTCCGATGGGGAGCGATGATCACTTTCCTTTCAGGAATTATAATGATAGCCCTTGCTCTCGCGAACGGGATCCCGCATAATTCGCAGTGGGTGGTCGTAATTCTTGTAGGCGCCGTGTTCGGTACCATTATGTGGGCCAATGTTTGGTTCGTAATTTGGCCGAATCAGAAAGTAGTTATCGCAAAGGCGAAAGGTGAAACGACGGTTGATCCCGCGCCGAACGCAAATCGTGCATTCGTAGCGTCTAGAACCAATACTCTCTTTTCGATTCCGATGTTATTTGCGATGGGAGCGGCAAGAAATCTTCCGTTAGCTTATAGCCCGAATAAACTGGGACTTTTCTTAGGAATAATCGTGCTCATTATTCTGATTTTCGAAGTGAACGCATTGGTAGCGGATCAAAACGGTCAGACTGTAAAGCCGATTAAATCGGTAAAAGCCGTGATCACGAGCGGTGTAATTTTCTCGTTAGTCACCTATCTTTTAATGGAAGCGTTACTGACCGCGTAAGGATGAATAAAATGAATCGTTCCCATAACAACGGGTTCGGTAAAATGAGGGGCGGTTTTAACCGCCTTTCTTTTTTTGCCGGCATATTTAGTTTTTCTCTTATGATTTTTTTTATCGGTTGTAAAGGAGAAGAGAATCTTTCTCCGGAACAAAAACTATCGGCAAAAGGAAAAGGGATTTATATCGCGAATTGTACGGCTTGTCACAACCAAAATCCGAAGTTGGATGGACCGGTTGGACCTTCAGTTGCAAATTCTACGTTTGAACTGTTAAAGGTACGGATTCGGGACGGAGAGTATCCGCAAGGTTATAAGCCGAAACGAGAAAGTAAGCTGATGACCAAGTTTCCATTTAGCGATGAAGAAATCTCCGCGCTAGAGGTCTACTTGAAGCAATAATATGATCACAAAGAGAATCGATCGTTTCGATTCTCTTTCGTTTTTTGGAAGATCTTTTTTCCGTTAATTTCTTCCGATAGAGATTCGCACATTCCGCAAAATATCGATGATTTGTTTATGAATTTTTCCGTTGGACGCAACGACTTCCGCCTGGCCTGAAAGAAAATGTTTCCCTTGAAAATCCGTTAATTTTCCACCGGCTTCGGTAAGGATAACCGAGCTTGCAACAGTATCCCAGAGCTTAACTCCCTTTTCCCAAATCCCGTCCAATACGCCTTCCGCTACCCAGCAAGTATCTAAAACGAACGATCCGGTTCGTCTCATCGATCGACCGCAACTGATAAAGGCCGTGATGTCGGAAATCACTTCGTTCAGAATTTCTTTTCGATTTGTCGGGAAGCTGGATACTAGCAGGGATCGGGCCAAAGCGTCCGTATTTGAAACATCGATTCGCAGACCGTTCTTAAAAGCGCCTTGGCTAAGAATTGCGGAATATCTTGCATCCAATTCGGGAGCGAAGACAATCCCCGCTACGGGAGTTTCCCGGTGCTCTAATCCCACCGAGACTGCATACAAAGGAATTCCTCGGACAAAATTCATAGATCCGTCGATCGGATCGAGGACCCAACGAAAAGAATTACTGCCTTCGAATCTATAATAATCCTCCGAAATTATCGAATCAGCGGGAAAATTTTGACGAAGGAACTCGATTAAGAATTTTCCCATCAATTCATCGGCTTTCGTAATTCGCTCTTTTTCTTCGGCTTCGGTTACGATTCCAAAGACTCGAATTTCCTTTTGCAATTTTCGAGCGGATTCTAGAACCAAGCCTGAAATTGATTGAACGGATTTGATACGTTTCTTCACTTCTTCAAGTGGAAAATCTATCGGCGGGGCAAGTGATTCCATTGGCGTACGACTCGAATTAAGTTAGGTCCGTTCTTCCCTCAAGATCTTCCAAGCCATATTCCCGGAGGGGGACACGATTCGCTCCGATGTATACGAACGGAGCCAGGCATAGAGGGATTCCCGGGCGGATTCTTCAAGAGTCATATTGTCGGGTGTTAGCAAAAGATCAACAACTTGCCGAAAGGAAATAAAATCAAGGGCGATCTTCATGGAAGAACTTTCCAAAAAGCGAGCGGTTAAAGTTAAGTATTCGACCGCTAAAGGTTCGAAGATGCGCCCTAAAAGCCAATCCTTAGCGGTTATTCCAAGAGTTTCCGTAATGATCTTAATTTGCTTAGAATAATCGACTTCATCAAAAATTTCGGAATAAGTATGCCGAAAACTATCATGGTGCTCCGTTCCTACTTGGACCATAAACTCGGATTCGCTATACTTTCTCGGAAAAAAATCTACGGTTAGTCCGTCATCGAGTATCAAATAGTCCAACGGAACGACTCTTGCTAAGTAGTAGATTCTCTTAGTGTTAACCGACATAGTTCTTCCTTGCACCGCTTGGGCGACTATATCGGCCTTGTCAGCTCCACCTAGATACATTAGTTGAAAGCTGAGTACTAAAAGATAGGGAGGAAGATGTTTTTCCCAGTATTTAGGCGAATTTTCCCTAAAGAACTGATCTTCAGGGTAAAACGGTTTAACTAAAAAAAGTCTGTCGCTATCTCGTTTTGGTCTCGGTTCAGGCAGGACGAGGCAATTTGAAACTAGCTCCGGAACTAAATTTTTCGCGGTTTCTAAAAAGGAACGGGCAGCAGGAAAATCGACTTCAAAAACCGAGCAGGAAGGAAGAGTAAAATTTTCTTCGAATTCTATGTATGGAGTATGCAGGTTATCTACAAAAATCGAATGTTTGGAATTTCTTGCCGACGTTTCTCCCGCAAGTAAAGAATTCAGTTCGATAATCTCCTTTCGGTTCATGCTTTATTCCGCGGAGAAATTCGAACTTCGAACGGTTTTAATAGTTTCCATCCTGCAAAAGAATGTTTGCGGGAGTGATTCATAAGGATTTCATAATCTTTCATTTTCCCTTTTCGGAAAACTTTTTCCACATTCGGGCCGTAGAATGTAAACGGAACTCCTGCGCGACGGAGAATTCTTCTATAAAGCAGCATAAAGGAGATAGGATGCAGACTGGCCCCAATATATATGACGGATCCTTTTCCGAACCGGTTACAGGTTATCACAGGCTTTCCGGTATAGAATTTATTTCCATCGGTATATTTGGCCCAAACCTCCGCGGTTTCCGGTTCTAGAATTTCACATATTTTAGAACAAGTGCCTGGAAGAATTCTGAATCGAAATTTGACTCTTTGGTTGCCCACGGCTTCAAATTTTCTAACCCTGATTCCGGCCATATCCCGGAACGGGCCAGGCGCCTGCGAGTCCAGCATCCATCCATTTTTATCCTTAATACCGGTGCGATAACCGAGAACGAGAATGCCGCCGTTTCGCACATAATTTCGCAAATCTTCGACGACCCGGTTATCGACCATAGAGTATAAAGGGAGAACTACTACCTTGTATCGAGAGAGGTTAGTCGTGATGGCAGGTAGAAAATGAGTATTTACGTTTAGAACATTCAACCCCGCAAACCAAGTTGCCATTTCTATGTCATAACCGACCTGAGCAAATGGGACCGGAGAAAATTTTAATCCGGTTGAAACGGGTTGATGTTTGAAATTTCTTGCGTTATCGATATCGTGTAAGACCGCGACTTCCGCCGGAAAAGGTTCCGAAGCAAAATCCGATGCTTCGGGAAGGATTTCCGAGATACCGACCTGCAATTCGAAATATCTTTCCGTAAGAGATTTATCATGGTCTAAGATTCCGTAACAAAGCTGCTCCTGTCCATAGCGCGCCGTTCGATAGCGAAAGAAAACGATCTGTTCCGCTCCTTGAGCTATTGCCTGTTTCATCCAAAGCTTCGTTTGGCCGGGGGCCGGTAAATAGCCTAAGACATCATGTCCCTGAAATCCAGAGATTTGTTCCATAACCGTAAACGACTTATTTTTCAAACCTCTATTATATTGATGCATAGCAGATATGAAAGGATGCGGAAACGGTTCCTCTTGATCGCCCCAAGTCGGATAATTATCCCAAGAAACGTAATCCAAATTCGCAAAGAGTTCCGACATATCGACGACGGGAAGAAAAGGGCTCGGGTATAAGTTTGTAGTAAGATTTCTTCCCGGTGAATACTGTCTTAAAATCTTTGCCTGGAGATTTACAAAATCTACTACCGTATCCGAGTGAAAACGGTAAAAATCCTGGATCATTGAAGGATGATAGTTAGCCGAGATATGAGCTCCTGGGATCGGAATTTCATTCCAGTCACCGTACAAAACCCCCCAGAAAACGTTACCCCATGTTTCATTTAGATTCTTAATCGTTTTATATTTTTTCTTTAGCCAAAGCCGAAAAGCTCGCAGCGAAGTATCCGAATGATCGATATCGGAACCTTCATGTCCTATTTCATTGTCTATCTGCCAAGCGATCAGGGTCGGGTGCTTACCTAACGCCTGAGCCATCTTCGTTACGACTCGGATTACTGCGTTTCTATAATTGAGTGAAGAGAAACACGCCTGCCTTCTAGTTCCGATCGTACGCTGAATTCCATCCCGAACTTGCATGACGTCCGGATATTTTTTGGCCAACCAGGGAGGAAAGGTCGCCGTAGGAGTTCCTAGGATGACCTTCATATCAAACTTACCGACTAAATCCAGCATTCTTTCCCAGAAGGAAAAATCAAATTTTCCTTCCTTAGGTTCTATCATTCCCCAGGAAAATTCCGCGAGTCTAACGATTGAAAGACCCATGTCTTTCATGATGCGAAGGTCTTCTTCCCAATCTTTGGGAGTCCATTGTTCAGGGTAGTAATCTGCGCCGAATCTCATAGGTTCTATTATTAAATAAGTAGAGACGATCTTCGTAAAAAGGTACCCTTCTTTCCAGAAAGAAAACTGAGAATTAGGAGTTTATTACGGAAAAAATACTGTCTTTTCGATGCGATTCAGGGAGAATAGAACGGTGCAAGTTCTAATAGGACGATTCTAAAGCTTTTCATGGAAAATCGAGACTCTTACGTTTACGGCATTTTACCAGACGTTCATTTCCGCTACTCTGTGGCGGAAATTTCTTATGCGGTCACAGCTGCGTCACATCTTCATGGAATTGACGACACTGGTACCGAGCTTTTGGGTCGGACGATGCTTGCTGCATTCTTCCTTGCTGATCTTGTAAAGGAAGAAACCAAAGTAAGTGTTCAGATTCGTTTCTACGACGATTCTCAAATTCATTCTGTACTCGCTTATAGCACGCGCGATGGAAGAATGAAAGCGACTCTTCGTTACCGACCGGAAGAAGATATCGAAAAAGATCAAATTTCTGAAGAGAACTTGGGTATATTGAAGGTCTTTCGTTGGAGAAACGGCGAATGCATTTATCAATCGATTGTTCCGTTTCGAAACGTCAGTTTTGAAACGAATATCGAGAACTATCTCCGTGATTCCGAGCAAGTACCTTCGTTTTTAATCGCGTATTTCAAACAGGACGGATTGCATTGGAACGTAAGAGGAATTCTATTGCAGGCTCTGCCGGAAGCAAAGCCGGAACATGTTGAAGCGGTTCGCGAATGGGCCGGCGTGATCGAAGAAAAGAAATTCGAGTATTTAGGCACGGACGTAAAACAATGTCTATCTCTTCTCGGTAAACTCGGGAGCACTGAAGTTCAACTTTTAGAAGAAGGGCAACCGCAATACAAATGCGATTGTTCCGAACAAAAAATTAAAGAACTTATTCAGACTTTAGGAAAGGAAGAAGCGATGGATATCGCCGAAGAGCAAGGTCAAATAGAGGTAACTTGCGAGTTTTGTAATTCTATATATCGCTTTCCAAAGGATCAAGTCCTGGAGCTCTTCTAAAGGAGACGATGCGCAAAGAGTACGATAATATCAGTCTTGATGCTTTAAATATCCCCGCTCGCTGTCTTGCAAAATCTGTCGAAACGGTGTGGAAACTGGGAAAGTATCCCGTGGTTCTGCTTTCAGGAAAAATGGGTTCGGGAAAGACGACTTTCGTATCATACTTCGTTCGAAATCTTTGTAAAGAACTCGGGGCGAACGTCGAATCATTATCGATATTTGTAAATTCTCCAACTTACACTTTCTTGAACGAATATCCGCTACCTATAATTCGAAATGCAATAGGAGAATTTTTAAGCATTTATCATTTCGATTTATATCGGTTATCGGACGAGGCCGACACGGACGATTTAGGATTTTACGATTATTGGGGACGCCAAGGAATTTGTTTGGTTGAATGGTGGGAACGAGCCGGAGAGAATTTTACCTCGCTTCCATTTGCAATCCAAGTTAAGATAGAAGAAAACACGGAAGAAACTCGTAACCTTAGCATTGAATGGAACGGTAGCGGCTGGAAACGGTTCGAACCGGACTTACATCTTATTTTGAAAGAAGAAAAAGAGGAAGTCGGATGAAAAAGATCCTTTTCTTTGATGCAACAAATCGATGGATATTAGTTGAATCTTATCTTCTGTCTCCCGAAGGTGAACTGATAGTAGTACAGAAATACCAAGGACTTCATCAGAGAGAATCGTCGCAGCGATTGGTTCGGGAGATAAAAACATGTCTGGAAGAATCCGGATGGAATTCGCCCGATCTTATCGTGACGGCGATCGGACCCGGATCGTTTACAGGAATCAGGATTTCGGTATCAACTGCCAGGAATCTTGCTCAAATCTGGAGAATTCCCGTATTAGGTTTTGATAGCTTGGACGTATATTCCGCTCATTATTTTCAAGAAAGCGGAACGGCGGCAATCGTTGCGATCGAGGCTAAACAAAGTAAGATCTATTTTGCCATAAGAGATCAAAGCGGGTTTTGGGGAAGTATCGACGTGCTTCCCGCTGAAATTGCCGAAACCATTCCCGAGGATAGATTATCCTCCTATCTAACGGGGATCCGTTACTCGGATTGTCCGGATTTTTATCACGGCGAGAATGTGGAGAATATTCTTCCTTCATCCGAGGCTCTCCTTCGTGAAAGAAAGGAAGAAATAAAAAGAGCGATTTTAGAGCCGGAAGAATTTTCTTTCCTCCGTCTCGTTCCCAATTATATCCGCGGAACGTACGCGGATGAGAAACATAAGGTATTTTTTAAATGAAGAAAACAAAGAAAAAAACGGCCGACACAAAGCCGTCCAAAAAGAAAGTCACACAGCCCGCAGTTAAAAAGAGCGCTAAAGGGAAACCACCGGTAGTAGCATCTCGTCGGCCGTCTCGAAAACAAGGTTCGTCCGAAAAGCGGCAAAGCAAGCAGCAAATTGAACACGTCGATCTTCCCGAATTGTCGGCGGAAGAGGAACGCAAAATTAAAGAAGCGTTCAAGGCTCGAATCAAAGGCCACTCAAAGAAAGAAAAAAGTAAGGAAGAACGAGAACGGGACGAAAGAATTTCCCGCGAAGGTTTGGCGGAACGAAAACGTATGGAGGCTCGGAGCAAAGCTAGAGCCCAAGGACGAATCGCGGCGGAAAAACTTGCTAGGAAACAGGAGCAGCAACACTCTTCTCAAGAAATTCAGAAAATAGAAGAGGAGCGATCGGGGCGAGATAAGCAGGATGTGCGGGTTAAGTCTTCCAAAATCGAGAAGAAGCCCAAACATGAAAAATCGTCCGATGAGCGAAACCACCGCCGTTCCTCTGAAGTTAGAGATAAAAAAGAGATTGTAGCGAGCAAAGAAGCGGACTTAAAACCGAAACATAGCGGCGTGGATCGTCATGAAGATCGACCGAATCGATCGCATTCAAAAAAAGAAACGCATATTCCAGGATACGATCAAAAGAGGTTCAGCCGGAATTTTGGGAATCAGGATTGGGAGAGAGAAAACGAACCTAGTAAAAAATTACTGAAATACTTTCGTGCAAAAGCGGGAAAGGTTCTTTCTTTTCATGAGACATTGTCGCGGCTAGGGGAAAAAGCCGGACCTAAAAAGAAAAAATTCAGAAAAGAAAAATGGGAAGCGCAAGAAACCAAACGTTCCGCCGAAGAGTATCTAACTTTATTTGAAAAAGAAGGACTTATCGAAATTCAAGGCAAAAACATACTCGTGCATCCCGACCAGACCTTAGAGGGGACCATCTCGCTAAGTAAGAAAGGGGACGGTTTCGTTAAACTAACCACCGGCACGGAAATTTTCGTTCCTTCCCAATATACTGCCACAGCAATTCAAGGGGATACCGTTCAAATTTTACCGACCGGAATGGGACGAAAGGGAAAATTGGAAGGCGAGGTGGTCTCGGTTCTTCGTAGAGGAAGAGAACTCTATAGGATGAAGGTCACGGAAAAATCCGATAAATTCATAATAGGAACTTTCTTGGACATGGATGGAGAAGGAAAAGAATCATTCCTTCCTCGAAAAAGTTTGTTACAAGACATCCAAGATGAAATCAAACTCGGCGACGTTCTTGTCGTTAGTTTAAAGGAAGAAAATAACCACGAAAGAAATCTTTACGAGGCCCATTTTATTCGTTTTGAATCGGATACGAAAGAAGACGTCGATTTGCTGCGAATGTTGATGAAGTATAATTTCAAAATTCAATATCCGGACGATGTCGAGCTAGATTCCCTTCCGGAGGAAGTGAGTGAAGCGTCGGTCTCCGATTGGGGTTCCCGAGTAGATTTGCGAAATTTAAAATGCATTACAATCGACGGCGAATATTCGAAAGATTTTGACGATGCGATTTCTTTCGAAACAGAAGGGAAGCGAATTCGATTCTATGTACATATTGCGGATGTCGCGAATTACGTCGAACCTGGCTCACCGCTGGATGTGGAAGCATACACTCGCGCTACTTCTGTTTATATGGGAAGCAGAGTCGTTCCGATGCTTCCGCCAGAATTATCGGAAAACCTTTGTAGCTTAGTTGCAGCCAAGAATCGACTTGCCTTTACGGTAGAAATGGATGCCGATTGGCAGGGAAACATTACGCACGCTAAATTTTATAAATCAATAATTAAAGTAGCGGAAAGATATACGTACAATCGCGCGGAAAAGGAAATCTTGGAAGGCGGTCCGGAAAATTGGATCGGAAAAATGATGAGCTTTGCCAACGTTCTTCGGGAAAGGAGACTCGCCGAAGGCAGAGTGGACTTAAATCTGAAAGAAACGAAAGTAATTACGGATAACGAGCACAATATTATAGAAATTGCAACCGTAGAAAGACTAAAGGCCCATATTCTTATCGAGGAATTTATGCTTTCCGCAAACATTAAGGTGGCCGAATTCATACGTAAAAAGAAACGCCCTACACTTTATCGAGTTCATGAACCGATGGATGCGGAGAAGCTCGATAGTCTGAACGCTTTTCTTAGTTTGAACGGAATTAATGCCCAATTAAAAGATACTAGCTACGAATCGATAAAGAACGTTCTAAGCGTAATTAGCGGTAGTCACGCTGAACGGCTGTTTAATATTTCTTTGCTAAGAAGTTTTATGCAGGCATATTACTCAGGTGAACAATTAGGGCATTGGGGGTTAGGGTTCAAAGATTATTGTCATTTTACTTCCCCGATTCGGAGATATCCCGATTTAGTCTGTCATCGAGTTTTACAGAGCATTCTCTTGGATGAAGAGAATTTGTATAATGATGAAGACATTAAAATTATGAGTCTTCACACATCGCACGAGGAGCGCAAGGCCGCGGATGCCGAGCGGGATTACTATAAGCTTAAAGCGTGTCGTTTTTTGGAAAAAACCGGAATTCAAGAATTTACCGCAACTCTTACGGGGTTCAAGTCGGCGGTTGCTTTTGTCGATTTGGATGCGCCGATGGTCGAGGCAATCATCCCCGCTTTGGAATTCACGGATGAAGGTGAATTGATACTGGAAAACGACTTCTCTTTCTATTCTAAAAAATATTCAAAACTCTTCACTCTTGGCGAACAGCTTTCGGTAGAATTGGATCGAATCGATTTTGAAGAGATTAGAATCTATGTTAAGCTTAAAAAATTTCAAAAGAAAGGGTAGACAAAGGATTCGAAAGAAATTAGAACATTCGTTACAATAAATTTTCTGTTTTCGAACACGAGGTTTCGGAGGTATAGCTAATTGGAATCTTTGTTATCTGAAAAGATCTCGCGTAACGTTTTTCTAAAATTCTTATGGAAGAGTGCCGCCATATCGGCGGTAGTCCTTCCCCAAGCATCTTGCGGCGGCGAGCCGGTGCCCCAATTAAAGGGGCTTTCGGCGTCTCAATACCACGCATTTCGGTCCTTGCAGGAAGTATTTTTACAGGGGAATCCTTTGCCTGATTTCGATTTGGGTATAGCGGCCGACCAATACATTTACGGCCATCCATATCCGATCGAAACGGAATCCACACTTCAATTGCTCGCTTTTTTGCCTACGTCCACGCTAGTCGCGTTGGCATTGGATTTTTCATTCACGCCTCTTGCCAGTCTCTCAAAGGAAAACAGGGAAAAGCGGCTTCTCTCCTGGAAGCAATCCTCTCTTTCTTTAAAGCGCGGAGCATATAATATTATGCGCCAACTTTCCTTTTTCTTGGTCTCCAAGGAGAAGAGTTTTCAACAACTCGTAGGATACGAAGGATAAATTCATGGGCGGAATTCCAGCAGCAAACGATAGCATTCTCACTCCAAATAAACAGGCAGATTTCCTAAATCGGCAAGGTATAAAGGACGGGGTCTGGAATGTTAAGACAGATGTGGTAATTATAGGTTCCGGAGCGGGAGGCGCCGTGGCAGCGGCTACCTTAGCTAAAGCGGGATGGAAAGTTTTGCTAATCGAAGAGGGTTCCTATTTCACGCCTGCAAAGTTTTCAGGAGATGAATTTATTTCGCAGGCACGATTGTATAGGGATGCGGGTTTTATAGTTACTGAAGAGCAAACGATCTCGATACTTCAAGGAAAAACGTTGGGCGGGTCTACCACTGTGAATTGGCAGACTTCGCTTTATCCGCCGACGTACGTTACGGACGAATGGGATAAACGATTCGGATTAAAAGGATACGGCCGTGAGGAGATGAATGATATCATTTCCGAAGTACACGAGCGGGTCGGTGTCCATGAAGTTCCCGGAAATCTGATAAATGCAAATAATAGTATTTTAATGAAGGGCGGAAAAGCCTTAGGGTTACATCCGGAAGTTCTGAAAAATAATAATATAGGCTGTATAGGTTTGGGTCGATGCGGGTTAGGCTGTCCAATCAATGCTAAACAATCAGCTTTCTTGACTTGGATTCCGGATGCGATCGAAGCCGGCGCAACCGTCGTTCCGAATATGAGAGCACAATACATTAAGGACGGAGCAATCAAGACCGTCGTTGCCGAATTCGCACCCGATGCCTACGAGAAAGCGCCTGATAAAGTAATTCAAAAAATGGTAATAGAAGCACCAGTGGTTATTTTGAGCGCCGGGGCGATCGAAGGTCCCGCGTTGTTGCAAAGATCGGGCTTAGGGAACGATTGGGTAGGTCGGAATCTTAAACTTCATCCGACGAGCACGAACTTTGCCCTATTCGATGAGAAGATCAATATGTTTTCCGGACCCCCGCAGTCGGCAGTTATTAAAGACGGTCATAACCAAAACGGGACCGGCTACGGATTTTGGCTTGAGGTGGCGCCGTTTCGGCCGACTCTTGCGAGCTCGTTAGTACCGTTTTACGGTAAAAATCAATTCGATATACTTAAGAAGTATCCCCACATGAATGCGGGTATCGTCCTTGTCCGCGATGGGGCTGACGGTGAGGCAAATGCCTCCGTAAAATGGTCCTTAGGTAGGAGAAAGGTTTACTTTGAACTTACACCTACGGATGGAAAGAACCTATTGAAGGGCATAAAAATGCTGGCAGAGGTTCAGGCGGCAGCGGGAGCTAAGGCGATCGTCTTCCCGTTCCCGGATATCCAGGAGCCGGTACCTGTTGAAAAAAGTAGCAAGTTTGATTGGGTTTT